>JBDHZH010000050.1:0-21236 GCA_039811745.1 Arachnia sp. | reverse complement strand
TCGTCGGCGGCGTCATCCCCAGCCAGGACTTCGACGAACTCCGGGCATCCGGCGCCGACGCGATCTACCCGCCCGGCACCATCATCCCCGAGGCAGCCATCGACCTCCTGGAGATCCTCAACAAGCGACTCCACGGCGACGACTGAGCAGGATCAACCAACGGCCGGGGGCCGGCACCCACCAGGGTGCCGGCCCCCGGCCGTCACCGAAGCCATGGATCATCTAGGCTCTTCACCATGGGGATCACGCGAGACGATCTGATCAGGATCCTGGCCGAGGCGGACCCGATGGAACTCGTCGCCGGCGGAGCACCCGAGGACGAGTACGCCGCAGAGGCCGACGCCATCCTCGGCCTGCACGGCATCCCGACGCTGACCGAGATCACCGGCGTCTTCGCCGTCAGCTTCAGCAACCCCGGAGCCTGCAGCAGGGAGACCGCCCGATGGATCGCCGAACAGATGGACATCCGGGGACGGGACTGATGCCGATCACCGGCTGATTTCGTCGCTCGCCGGCTCGATCAGTTGTCTGACTCCCCCGACGCTGATCGAGTAGCCGACGAGGAACGAGGAGGCGCCTTCGAGATCCGGTGCGGGTTCCCGCGAACCTGGCCGAGGTCTCGACACGTGCCCGGCTCCTTCGTCGCGGGGCACTACTCGACCAGCGGAACCCTGGTATCCGCTGATCGAGTAGCCGACGAGGAACGAGGAGGCGCCTTCGAGATCCGGTGCGGGTTCCCGCGAACCTGGCCGAGGTCTCGACACGTGCCCGGCTCCTTCGTCGCGGGGCACTACTCGACCAGCGGAACCCTGGTATCCGCTGATCGAGTAGCCGACGAGGAACGAGGAGGCGTGTCGAGATCGGGTGAGGGTCCTCGGGGGCTTGGTTGGGGTCTCGACACGTGCCCGGCTCCTTCGTCGCGGGGCACTACTCGACCAGCGGAACTACAGCTCCTCCCTCGGCCCGGCCCAACATCCAATCGATCACTCCTGTTAGGATATGATCCTAAATGTTTCATCTTGGACGCTTGCGCCGCTACGTGGCCCATCCGGGCACCCGTCGGCGACGGCGCCCTGGAACCGGAAAGAGCGGACCATGACACCCGACGACGCCGTGACAGGTGCCCTCGCCCAGCTGCAGCGCCTCCACGCGGAATTCCCCGACCGCTACCCCGACGACGTCACGGTCGACGGCGTGTACCGACTGCGTCCGGCGCAGTTCGGAGAGCCCGCGGGCGGCAACACCGAGTGGACCACCGGCTTCCTGCCGGGCATGCTGTGGCTGGCGGGCGACCTCACCGGCGACGACGCCTGGCACCGCGCGGCCCGCGGTCACGTTCGCAGCTTCGTCGACCGCATCGAACGCCGCGTCCACCTCGACCACCACGACCTCGGCTTCCTCTACTCGCTGTCCTGCGTGCCCGCGTGGCGCCACGACGGCGACCGGGCCGCCCGCGACGCCGCCGTCGCGGCCGCCGACCACCTGCTGGGACGAGTCCTGGAGCCGGCAGGCATCATCCAGTCCTGGGGCGACCTCGCCGACCCGGCGCAGCAGGGACGCGCCATCATCGACAGCCTCATGAACATGCCGCTGCTGTACTGGGCATCCGAGATCACCGGCGAAGCCCACTATGCGGCGGCGGCGCACCGGCACGCGTCGCGGCTGGCGGAGTCGATCATCCGCCCTGACGACACCACCCACCACACCTTCCACTGGGACGTCACAACCGGCGAGCCGCTATACGGCACCACCGCGCAGGGTTACGCCGACGACTCCACCTGGGCGCGCGGCCAGGCCTGGGGCATCTACGGCTTCGTCCTGAACCACCTCCACACCGGCGACCCGGAACTGCTGCGCGCCTCCGAGCGCTGCGCTCGTCGGTTCCTGGAGCTGCTGCCCGAGGACCGGGTGCCGTACTGGGACATGGTCTTCGGCGACGGCAGCGGCCAGGAGCGTGACAGCTCCGCCGGCGCCATCGCCGTGTGCGGGCTCATCGAGCTGGCAGCCGCAACCGGAAACGACGAGTACCGGCGGGCTGCCGACCAGATCCTCGACGCCCTCATCCGGACCTGCGCCGCCGACCCCGACGGCCCGGCGAACTGCCTCCTGCTGCACGGCGTCTACGCCAAGACGATGGGCCGCGGCGTCGACGAGGGCAACCTGTGGGGCGACTACTACTACCTGGAGGCCCTGGTCCGTCGCGCCCGCCCCGGCTGGGTCTCCTACTGCTCCCCCACATCCGCACCCATGGGGGCGATGTTCGGGTCCTGACCCACTCCCCCGCACGGACCGGGACACGTTGGAGATCTTTGTCGATTGACTCACCGACCAAGGCCGAAGACCAGTACCTGGGCCGTGTGGCCGCCAGATCGGAGCAACCGGTCGCAGGTCACCAGGGGGACGTCCATGCCTTCGGCCAAGGCGATGTAGCAGGCGTCATATGCGGTGAACTGGTCTCGCAACTGCCAGATCCGATCGGCCAGGGGTGCCGTCTCCTGCCGCCTGAGGGCGAGGGAGAAGTAGTCCGTGTACGCCAGGTGCGCGGCCTCCGTCGCCAGCACGCCCCCGAGCACCAGACCTCGCAACGCCGAGAGAACCTCTATGTCGAGCAGGTGCGGCACCGCCACCTCGCCGGAGAGGAGGTCCAGGAGTTCGGGGTCGACGTCACGGCCAACCAACGCCTCGACCATCGCCGAGGCATCCATCACGACCATCGTCGGCCGCCCATGACCGCATCGACCACTTCAGCCGCTGACGGCCCGGCCGAGCGGTCGCGCTCACGTAGCCGCGCCACGATCTGCGCGTTCGTCGGCCGTGCGGCGAGCTTCGCGAGCTCAGCCCCGACGTAGGCCGACAACGACATGCCTTCGGCTGCGGCTCGCGCCTTCAGTGTTTCCGCGACGTCGGCCGTCACGTCCCGGATGTACAGTGTCGTCATACCCCCATGCTAGCACTATGCAAGCGTTGGGGTCACAGTTCCGTCGTCTCGCGCAACACGGCCTGTGCAAGGCGGGGTCGGATCCGAGGTCGGCGTCGATTGCGCCGTGACACACGGGCTGCGCGAGCCAGCAGGTTCTCAATCACTCCAGCAGACTCTCCGCCCATGACTCTGCGGCACCCTGGTGGCGCCGGGTGAGCGCTGGCGTGCGACGGACGAACCACCAGAGGGCGCTAGCCGCCCTTGGCGACGCCCAACACCCGTCCGACGACGTCGTCGCGCCTGACGAAACGGGCGCAATCAGGCTCGGTGTTGCCGCGGCAGTTCAGTGACGAGTCGGCCGAGCGCGACCTGTGGTCACCCAGCACGAACAACTCGCCCTTGGGCACGGTGATCGCCCCGAAGCAGCGGGGCGAGCCGTTGCGGCAGTCGAGTTCGATGGGGACGAAGTCGAAGTCCTCGAAGACGTAGGGCTCATCCAGGGGCTCATCGTCGACGGTGATACGGCCCTCTGCATCACAGCAACCCACCTTCTGCCCGCCCTCGGCGATGATCCGCTTGACGATCAGGTGCTCCAGGCCCGACCCGAAGCCGAGCACTCCGAGCGCCCAGCGGGCGAAGTTCAGGGGCCCGTCGATGCGCGGCTTCGGCTTGCCGAGCCAGTTCTCGTCGGCCTCGAAGACGACGACGTCGCCGTCGGAAACCGGATCCCAGAGGGGGCTCAGCCGGTCGATCGCAATGAACTGGCCGGGCATGAGCGTCCGCTCCATGGATCCGGACGGGATGCGCGCCACCCTGACGACGAAGCCCTGCAGCAGCGCCACCACCAGAATCGCGACGACCAGATGCCCCCACCATGGCCACTCCCTGCGACGAGGCTTGGGGGCGAGGGGCGCTGACATGGGCTCATCCTATTGCCCGCTGGAAAGTCGAAGGCCGGACCACCTCATACGTGGTCCGGGCTCGAAGCCCATTCCACAGCACGGGTACGCCACCGCCCCGGAGCGACACGCCGCGACCGGTGACGACGGGAGAGAAAGGCCCGGACACAAGGGCGGGGGCCTGAACAAGTATGAGTTGCTCAGGCCCCCTTTGGTGACCGCAGGAGGGGCGACTCCGACGATCCGAAAGGGGCATCTCGCACTTCGTCACCCGCGTCGCTCCGCGGGGTCGGGCGCTTGTGACGCCGACGAACGAAGGTGAGACCAACCCCTTCCAACCGACCGGCTGGACGAACCGGTCCGGTGGGGCCCGACGTCCGATCCGCCTGTCCACGGCGTACCCGCGAATTGCGTCCGCGCTCCGGGAACGTCAACCACCCACCCGCTTGTGACTTGGAGAGGCGAACTCCTCGTCGAGGAAATCCGCCGTGCGTCCACCCGCTTCGCTGCGGGTCCTTCGGATGTGAATCCGTCGGTCGGGGTGCCGGTTTGGCTTCCTCGGCACCTCCCCTCGGGAAGGTGCGTACCAACGATCTTGGCCGCTCTCCCGGGGACGCGCAACCAGTTCACCGGAACCAGTATGAAATGCCTTGTCGTATCGGCGTGTCGCCTTGACAGCGACGCCGCGTCTCACCTCAGGAGGCGCGACATGCGACGGTCGGCCAGCAGCCTGCCACCCGTCTGGCATACCGGGCAGTACTGCAGGGAGGAGTCCGCGAAGGACACCTCGGCGACGGTGGTGCCGCACACCGGGCAGGGCAGGCCGGTGCGGCCGTGGACGCTCATCCCGGATCGCTTCCCGTCCTTCAACTCGGCGAGCTCCAGGCCGCGGAGCGAGGCGATGGCACCCTCCAGCACCCGGCGGATGTGGCCGTGCAACGCGGCGGTGGCGTCGGCGTCGAGGGAGGACGCGGGCGTGAACGGGCTCAGCCTCGCGGCGTGCAGGATCTCGTCGGACCAGGCGTTCCCGATGCCCGCGATCACCGTCTGGTCGCGCAGGATGCCCTTCAGCTGTGATCCGCCTGCGTCGCGGAGGATGCCTGCCAGGGCGTCGACGGTGAACCCCTCCGACAGCGGCTCCGGGCCGAGCCTCGCGATGCCGGGCACGTCCGTGGGGTCCTCCACCACATACACCGCGAGGCTGCGCTGCGTGCCGGCCTCCGTCAGGCTGAAGCCCGCGCCGTCATCGAGGGTGATGCGCAGGGCCAGGCCGGATCGCCCCGGCCGGGGCACGCCCGCAGGGACCTTGTCGTGCCACGTGACCCAACCTGCCCTGGCAAGGTGGAACACGAGATGCAGACCGGAGGCGTCGACATCGATGAACTTCCCTCGCCGCCCCACCCCGGCGACGACCAGCGCCGCCAGCGCCTCCAGCGGCGGCGCGTACGTCTTGAGCGCGCTGAACGCCACCAGTTGCCCTGCCGTGATGACGCTGCCCCGGAGGCGTTCGTCGAGGGTCCCCGAGAGGACCTCCAGTTCGGGCAGTTCAGGCATTGCGGTCCTCCCCCAACTCGTGCAGGAGTTCCCTGCCGGTCAGCCTCCCATCCTCGCCCCGGCGCCAGTCGTCGCGGTGCGGCTGCTCCAGGGCCTCGGAGAGCTGGTCGAGGTAGTCGTCCCTGTCGATCGCCAGGGCGCCAAGCGACGCGAGGTGCGGGGTCAGCCACTGGACGTCGAGCAGGTCGACGCCGAGTCGCCGCAGTTCGGCGACCAGCCGGAGCAGCGCCACCTTGGACGCATCCGTGCCGCGGACGTCGTCGTGGAACATCGACTCACCGGCGAACATCGCATTCTGGTGCACCCCGTAGAGGCCGCCGACGAGTCGACCGTCCGCATCCCACGTCTCGACGCTGTGCACGAACCCGACCTGGTGCAGCGTGGTGAAGGCCTCCCGGATTCGATCGTCGATCCAGCCGTCGGGGCGGCGCGGATCCGCGCAGGCGCCGAGCACCTGGTGAAACGCGACGTCCACCGTCGTCGTGTAGCGCATGGCGGACTGCCGAAGCGACCTCGTCACCCTGAGGGCCTCCGGCGGCAGCTGGGCGCGCTGCATCGGCGACCACCAGCCCATCGCCTCGCGCATGCCGCCGCGGGTCAGGGGCATCGGGAAGACCCCGCAGCGGTAGGCGAGCAGCGCCGTGGCCGGGTCGAACTCGTCGGAGAACGCGACCAGGTCCTGGTGCGGCCAGTCCTCGGGCGGCCCGAACAGCTTCTCCAACATGCCCCCAAGTCTGGCAAGCCCGGGACGGTTCCGGGTGGTCCCCGACAGACCCGGTTGGCCCGGTGTGTCAGTCTTGGAGCATCGGGAAGGAGCACTGATGAGCGATCCGGCAGGCGTCGTCGCCGTCGCCGAGGGCCTGACTGCCGACATCTTCCACCAGCTCCTCGACCTCGCCATCGACGGCAAGGGCAGGCTCCGCGGGGCAAGGGCGACGGCCGGTCGGCTGATCGGGAAGCATCGCGACGCCGAGATCGCAGTCGGACGCGCCGTCACCGAACACATCGCGCTGGCAGGCGGTCAGGGTTTCGCAACCAACTGGGGCGGTTTCGTGATGTCGATGGTCACGATCCCCGCCAACCTGGCGGCGGCGACGTTCGTGCAGGCCCGGATGGTTGCCACCGTCGCACACCTGCGCGGCTACGACGTCTCGGACCGCCGCGTCCGCAGCGCCATCCTCATGGTCATGCTCGGCCCGGCCCAGATGGAGGCCCTGGTGGCCCAGGGCGTCCTGCCGTCGACGCCGCTGGCCGTCGCGACGGCGCCGGTCTTCGACGCCGCACTGGACGGCCGCATCACCCGGGCCCTGCTCGACCGCACCATGGGGCACCTGGGCGGGAAGCGTCTCGGCGTGCTGGCCGGCAGATGGATCCCGTTCATCGGCGGCGGGGTCGGGGCCGTCGTCGACGGCCTGTCAACCCGCGCGATGGCCGCACTTGCATTGCAGGAGTTCCCCAGCCGCAGGCCACGCCTGACCAGCTGGAAGACGTCAGGGGCGACTCAGCCCACGTAGGTGCGGGCGACCCGCGGGGTGATCAGGCAGGTCACCTCGTAGGGGATGGTGCCCATGAGGTCGGCGATCTCCTGGACGGTGATCTCCTCGTCGCCGTCGCGGCCGATGAGCACGGCCGCTTCGCCGGGCCGCACCGTCGGCTCGTCCGGGCCGAGGTCCACCATCGTCTGGTCCATGCACACCCGCCCGACCACCGGGTACGAGCGGCCGCCGATCAGCATCCGGCCCCGGCTGGACAGCAGCCTGGAGTAGCCGTCGCCGTAGCCGATCTCGACGGTGGCGACGTGGGTGTCGCGCGGGGCCGTCCAGGTGCGGCCGTAGCCGACGGTCTGACCCGCCAGGACGCGTTTGATGAACGCCACCCGCGCAGTCCACCGCTCCACGGGCACGAGCTCGCGGGTGTGGGGTGTGGCGACGTCGGGGTAGGAGCCGTACGCCATGATGCCGGGCCGCACCAGGTTCGTGCCGCCGAGGTCGTGGGCGAGCACCGCGCCCGAGTTGGCCTCATGGACCCACGGCACCGGCCCCACGGCGGCGACGACGTCCGAGACGACCCCCTCGAACAGGGCCAGCTCCTCGCGGGTGAAGTCGGTGCCTGCCGGGGTGTCGCTGACCGGCAGGTGGGTGTAGATGCCGTCCAGGACGAGGTTCTCGTCCGAGGCGATCATCCTCGCCAGGGCGACGGCGTCCCGGGGCTCCACGCCGATCCGGCGCATGCCGGTGTCCACCTTCAGGTGCACCGCCGCGACGACGCCCGCGGCCCGCGCCGCGTCCGTGGTCTCCTCGACGCCCCGGGCATCCGCGACGGTGAGTGTCACCCCGGCGGCCAGCGCCTGCGGCAGTTCGTCCGGGAAGGTGAGGGTGAACTTCAGGATGGGAAGCGTGACGCCGCCCGCGCGAAGTGCCGTCGCCTCATCGGTCAGGGCCACCCCGAGCCACTGCGCCGTCCCTGCCGCCTCGATGCTGCGGGCCACCGGCACCAGCCCGTGACCGTAGGCGTCAGCCTTGACCGCCGCCAGCACCGCACGTCCACCGGCAAGCTGGGCGGCCAGACGAAGGTTCTGGTTGATGGCGCCGAGATCGACCCGGAGTTCAGAGACTGGCACCCCCCCATCTTCGCGTCCGCCGTCGGCCATGGCCAAACCCACCGCGGCCAGCCGCGGGCAACGCTGGCAGAATGTGCGCCATGTCGAACGAGCAGTGGAACACGCCCCAGCCCGGCGGCCAGTGGCAGCAGCCCGGCCAGGACTGGCAGGCACCCCAGCAGCCCCGCCCCGAGTGGGCCGCCCAGCAGCAGGCCGCCCCCGGGTGGTCCGCACCCGGGCAACCCGGCCAGCCGGTCCAGCCCGGTCAGCCGGTACAGGAGTGGGGCCCGCAGGGACAGCCGCAGTGGCAGACGCCCGGACAGCCGGCTCCGGGCCAGGGAGTTCCCGGCTACGGACAGGGCATGCCGCCCCAGCCCCAGTGGCAGCCCGCGCCTCGGCCGAGCACCGGGTTCGGCAACGTGTTCGACTTCAGCTTCAAGAAGCTCGCCCTGCCGTCTGCCGCCGGCACGATCTTCCTCGTCGCCAGCATCTGCTTCGCCGTCGTCTGGATGTTCGAGCTGGCGGCCGCCCTCTACAACGGGTACGGCGTCCTCGATGCGCTCGGCGGCGGGCTGGCCCGCCTGGTGATCGGGCTCCTCGGCTTCCGCATCCTGCTGGAGATCGCCACGTTCCTGTCCAGGATCGCAGCCAACACCGTCCCGAAGGACGACGACGCCGAGACCCCCGGCGGCGAAGGCGGCACCCCCGCCGCCTGAGCGGACGCACGCACATCCCGGGCGCGGGTGACCGCCATCGGCTACGTTGTGGCCAAGCGATGGAGGCCAGTCGCTACTCGGCGATCGTGGACCGCCGCACGAACACCGTCATCTACCCGGGGGTACGCCTCGGAACGTTCGCCGGTCGGCTGACCACCGCGGAGCTGGCCGCACTGGACGAGGCCCTCACAGCGACATGTCGACGACGGCGCGGCCGCGGACCTGGCCACCGTGGAGGAGGCGGTAGCCCTCGGCGACGTCGTCCAGGGAGAACCTGCGGCTGACGATGCTGCGGTAGTTGATGACGCCTTCGGCGGCGAGGCGGACGACCTCGGGCAGGTCCTGGCGGGTGCGGGCGCCGTAGGAACCGATGATCGACTGCGAGCGCCGGACGGTGCGGTTGATCTCCACGGCGGAGGTCTGGACGCCTGCACCCAGCCCGATCGGGACCATGCGACCACCGTCGCGGATGGCCTCCAGCGCGGTCAGCCACGTCTCGGGCCGGCCGAGGACCTCGAAGGCGACGTCGACGCCGCGGCTGCCGGTGATCTGCTTGACCTCCTCGCGCACGTCCTGTGTGGCGGAGTTAACGGTGTGGGTGGCACCCAGCGCGACGGCGTCGGCCAGTTTGTCGTCCGACACGTCGATGGCGATGACCTGCCGCGCGCCGAACGCCTTGGCGATCTGGATGACGTTGGAGCCGACTCCGCCGACGGCGACGACGGCGACGGTCTCGCCATGCCGGAGGTCGGCGCCGCGGCGCACGGCGCCGTAGGCGGTCATGGCGGCGCAGCCGAGGATGGCACCCGCCACTGGATCGACGTCGTCCGGCAGCTTGGCGACGGACGTCGAGGGGATGACGCAGTACTCGGCCAGGCCACCCATCGAGTACATCCAGATCGGCTGGCCGTCGGCGGAGAAGAGTCGGGTCTCGTCGTCGTAGAGGCGCCCCTTCAGACGGTTCAGCCCGAAGAACGGCTCGCACAGGTCGTCGCGGCCCTGGGCGCAGGACTCGCAGCGCCCGCACGGCATCAGGAACGCCCCCGCGACCTTGTCACCGACGGCCAGCTTCGAGTACTCGTTGTGCGGCCCGACCTCGACGATCTCGCCCGCCACCTCGTGCCCGAGCACGCACGGCTTCGGGAAGGCGATGGCCCCGCCCAGCACGTGGAGGTCGGAATGGCACATGCCGCAGGCCGACACCTTGACCAGCACCTCCCCCTCCTTCGGACGGGGGGTCCGGATCCGCTCGATGCGGAGCCCCTCCGCCGGATCGCGCAGTACAGCTGCGCGCATCATCTCGGGAATTTGTGTGGTCATTTTGCCCCTCCAGTGCGGCGACCGATTCCAATCTGACCTGTCAGGCCTGATGAAACCATAACATCACCACACTTCTTTGTCTACACATTTAACCGGTAGTAGGCTGCGGTCGTGATCGACCTGCCCACGACGGCCTGGATCGTGCTCGCCGCGGCAGCGTTCCTGATCGGCATCTCCAAGACGGCGCTGCCCGGCGCGGCCACACTGTCGGTGGCCGCCTTCGCCGCCGTCCTGCCCGCCCGGGAGTCGACAGCCGCGCTTCTGGTGCTGCTGCTGGTCGGCGACCTGGTTGCGATCTGGACCTACCGGCGAGAGGCTGACTTCCACGTCCTGCTGAGGCTGGTCCCGACGGTCCTCGTCGGCCTGGTGCTGGGCGCGACGTTCCTGGCGCTGGCGAACGACGTCGTCATGCGCCGCACCATCGGCGGCATCCTCATCGCGCTGACCGCCATTACCCTGTGGCTGATGCACCACGGCACGCTTCGCAGCGACGACGCCGTCGCGAACCCGCACATCCGCGGCTTCTACGGCGTCCTCGGAGGCTTCACGACGATGGCCGCCAACGCCGGCGGCCCCGTCATGACCCTCTACTTCTACGCAGCCCGTTTCGACGTCGTCCGCTTCCTGGCGACGCAGGCCTGGTTCTTCTTCAGCGTGAACGTGGCGAAGCTGCCGTTCTCGATCGGGCTGGGCCTGCTGAAGGTGGAGGTGCTGCCAGTGCTGGCCATCCTGGCTCCGGCGGTGTTGATCGGCGCGTTCATCGGGCGCCGCTGGGCGCGTCGCGTCGACCAGAAGCTGTTCAACAGGATCGTGATCACCCTGACCGTCCTGTCGTCCCTGTACCTCCTGCGCTGACGGCTTCGGCTCGACCATCGGAGACCCACACAACCGCTGATCGAGTAGCCGACGAGTAACCCGCACAACCGCTGATCGAGTAGGCCGCGAGGAACGAGCGGCCGTGTCGAGATCTGGTGAGAGTCCACGAGGACTTGGCCGGGGTCTCGACACGTGCCCGGCTCCTCCGTCGCGGGGCACTACTCGACCAGCGGAGACCCACACAACCGCTGATCGAGTAGGCCGCGAGGAACGAGCGGCCGTGTCGAGATCTGGTGAGAGTCCACGAGGACTTGGCCGGGGCCTCGACACGTGCCCGGCTCCTCCGTCGCGGGGCACTACTCGACCAGCGGAACTACGGGGCACTGCTCGACCGTCGGAATCTCAGAGGTTGTACGTCACGGGCCCCGGGATGACGGGGACGTCGTGCCAGCGGCCGTCGGCGGCCGACGCCATGGCGGCCTCGTCGACCTCGGCCGCGGCCCAGCCGTCGGCAACCGAGGGCGCGGTCTGCACACCGGTGAGGACTGACTCGATGAACTGGGCCGCCTCGACGGTCTTCATGTCGTCGAAGCCCATGGACGTGCCCGCACCCGGCTGGAAGGTGGCGAACCGCGGGAAGTCGCCGCCCGCCATGACGCGGGTGTAGCCCATGAACTCGCTCTTGCGGCCGACGCACACCTCGAGGTCGTTCATGTGCTCGAAGTTCCAGCGCAGGGAGCCGTCGGACCCGTAGACCTCGACGATGTACTCGGCGCGGGGCCCGATGGCGGTGCGGCTGGCCTCAAGCGTCGCGAGCACACCGCCCTCGATGCGGCCGATCATGGCGATCCAGTCCTCGTTCTCGACCGGGCCCTTCTTGTCGGAGAGTTCGTAGCCGAAGTGACCGACGCCGGCCTTCAGCGGGATGGGGCGCTCGGTGATGAACTGGCCGGTTGCCGCCGTCACGGACTCGATGCGGCCCACGAGGTACTGCACGAGGTCTGCGCCGTGGCTCATCAGGTCGCCGATGACGCCGCTGCCGCCGCGGTCGCGGCTGTCGCGCCAGGTCAGGGGGCCCTCGGGTGAGGACGCGTAGTCGGCGATCAGCCAGCAGCGCACGTTGGTGATGCGCCCGAGCCTGCCGCCGCGGATCAGCTCGCGCGCCTTCTCGATGGCCGGGGTGTGCCGGTAGTTGAAGCCGACGGCGGTGATGAGCCCGGCAGCGGCCGCGGCCTGGGCGATGTCCTTGGACTCGCGGGCGTTGACGCCCATCGGCTTCTCGATCCAGAACGGCTTGCCTGCCTTCACGGCGGCGAGCGCCACCTCCCTGTGCAGGAAGTTGGGCGAGCAGATGGAGACGACGTCCACCTCGGGATCGTCGATCAGTTCCTGGTAGTCGGCGACGGCGCGTTCGAAGCCCATCTGGCTGACTGCGGCCTCGCGGGTGGCCTCCACCGGGTCGGCGGCGACCACCAGCCGGACCTTCGCGCCCAGTTCGGGGAACCTCTCCGCGAGCGCCCGGTAACTCCGGCTGTGCAGCCGACCCATCCAGCCCAAGCTGACGACTCCGACACCTATGGTGCGTTCACTCATGGATCCAGCCCTTCCTCGCGCATGTCATGCACCCCAAGCCGGGGCGCGTGGGATCAAAGTTGTCCTAACATACCAGACATGCTCGCGGTCGAGTCAATAGCTCTGACGTGCGCGAAAGCAGGCTCGGGCGGGGGCGGGGAGTTCTCGCTCGGTGCCACGCGGAACCCTTTGACAGAACAATCAACGAGCCGTATGGTTGGTTCACCGAGCACACCGCAGCGCTTGAAAGGACCCGCCATGGACACCGCCTCCAAGGCCCGCAACACCGACCCCCGTTACTCCAAGCTCACGATCGGCGTCTGCCCCGACCAGTGGGGCGTCTGGTTCCCCTGGGACGAGAAGCAGATCCCCTGGGACAAGGCCCTGGCCGAGATGGCGGAGGCCGGCTTCGCCATCATGGAGACCGGGCCGTTCGGCTACTTCCCGACCAACCCGAAGCTGCTGAAGGCCGTCATGGACGCCTACGACTTCCGGGTCGTCGCGGGCACCGCCTGGGGCGTGCTCCACAAGGAGGAGGCCTGGCCGACGACCGAGGCATGGTTCCGCCAGGTGGCCGAGACGCACGCAGCCGTCGGCGCCGAGTACATCGTGCACCTGCCCCCGATGTTCCGTGACGAGCACACCGGCGCGTTCACCGACGTGCGCCACCTCGACGGCGCCGCCTGGGACCTGTACGTCGACAACGCGAACAAGCTCGGCCGCATCATGAAGGAGGACTACAACCTCAAGATGGTGCTGCACCCGCACGGCGACTCCCACATCGAGACCCGCGAGGACATCGACCGCATCTTCCAGGCCACCGATCCCGAGTACGTCGGCTTCTGCCTCGACACCGGCCACATCGTCTACGGGATGGCCGACAACATCGAGCTCATCAAGGACTACCCCGAGCGCATCTCCTACGTCCACATCAAGGCCATGGACCCGAAGATCGTGAAGCAGGCCCACGACGAGGACTGGCCGTTCGTGAAGGCCGTCCACGCCGGCTGCTCCGTCGCGCCGCCGGAGGGCAAGCCCGACATGCCCAGCCTCATCGAGGCCCTTGCCGATCTCGACAAGGAGCTGTACGTCATCTGCGAGCAGGACATGTACGGCTGCGACCCGGCCTACCCCGCCCCCAACGCCGCCAAGGTCCGCGAGTACCTGGCCTCCATCGGCCTCGGCCAGCTCTGAAAGGCGAACTGACATGACGCTTCGCATCGGAATGATCGGCCCCGGCGGCATGGGCCGGGCACACATCGCACGCATCCACACCGTCATCTCGGGCGGGCGCGTCGTCGGCGTGACCGACGTCAACCCCGAGCATGCGGCCAGGGTGGCCGAGGAGATCGGCGGCAAGGCCTTTGCGAACAGCGCCGAGCTGATCGCATCCCCCGACATCGACGCCATCATGATCGCCAGCTACGGGCCGGCCCACGCGCCGGACGTGATCGCGGCCGTCGAGGCGGGCAAGTACGTCTTCTGCGAGAAGCCGCTGGCCCCCACCGCCGCCGAGTGCGTGCGGATCATGGAGGCGGAGCAGGCGGCGGGCAAGAAGCTCGTCACCGTCGGCTTCATGCGGCGCTTCGACGCCTCCTACCGCGAGATGAAGCGCATCCTGGACGCCGGTGAGGTCGGCGAGGCCCTGATGGTGCACAACGCCCACCGCAATCCGACGGTGCCCGAGATGTACACGTGGGACATGGCGATCAACGACACGGCCATCCACGAGGTCGACACCATGCGCTGGCTGCTCGGCGAGGAGTTCGTCTCGGCACGCGTCGACAAGCCGAAGAAGACGTCCAACCGGTTCCCGCACCTGCAGGACCCGCTGATCCTCATCCTCACCACCGAATCCGGCGTGCGGGTCGACGACGAGGTGTTCGTCAACTGCCAGTACGGCTATGACATCCAGTGCGAGCTCGTCGGCGAGACCGGCGCGGTCCGCCTCGGCGACCAGGAGCTCGTCATCCGCGCAGACAGGGTCGGACGCCACAACCGCCTCACGATGGACCACAACCAGCGCTTCGGCCAGGCGTTCGTCACCGAGGTGCAGGAATGGATCACGGCCGTCTCCGAGGACCGCCACACCGGTTCTTCCAGCTGGGACGGCTACGCGGCGGCTGTTGTGTGCGACGCTGGGGTCCAGGCCCTCACCGCCGACGGCGAGGTGGCCATCGAGATGATGGACAAGCCGGCCTTCTACGCCTGACCACCCCACACCAGACAGGAGACAACGATGGTGAAGATCCTGCTCGACCCGGCGATGTACCACGCGAGTCTGACCGTGGAGGAGGAACTCCAGAAGGCGGCCGACCTCGGATACGAGTACCTCGAGATGTCACCCAGGCCGGACTTCCACGAGTGGCACCACCACCCGAAGGCCGACGACGCCATGCTCGCGCGCATCAAGAAGGCGATGGCGAGCACGGGTGTGCGGATCTGGTCCCTGAACCCGGTGTACAACTGGTCCAGCCCGGACGAGCTGGAACGCCAGCACCAGGTCAAGAACTTCAGGCGCACCCTCGAGATCGCCAACGCACTCGAGGTGCCCCTGATCGCGACCGAGTACTCCGGCGACCCGAACCAGCCGGTGCGCAGCGAGAACCAGTTCTACAGGTCCATGGACGAGCTGATCCCGGTGTTCGAGGCCTACGGGCTGGAGTGCGTGGTGGAGGCTCACCCGTATGACTTCGTCGAGGTCAACGACCGGGCCGTGCAGATCGTGCGGGGTGTCAACAAGCCCTGGTTCAACTACCAGTTCTGCCTTCCCCACATGTTCCATCTGTCCCGTGGCGGCTACGACGTCCGGAGCTTAATGGAGTACGCGGGCGACCGGCTGAAGCACGTCCACGTCGCCGACGTGTTCAACCACCTGGTCAACGCTGGAATCCGCTACATCGTCAACCCGCCCGGGGTCGACGCCCGAGTCCATCAGCACAACGAGATCGGCAACGGCGAGGTCCCCTGGGACGACGCCTTCTCGTACCTGCGGGAGACCGGCTACGACGGCGCACTGTCCGTGTGCGTCTTCGGCTGGGAGGAGAACGCGGACGCCATCCACGTCCGGATGCGTGAGCGCCTCGAAGCCGAGTTCGGCGTCGAGAAGTAGCCGAACCCTTCAACATCACAAAGCAGTAACAAGTTGCCTTCATGTCTTGACATGAAGGCAACTTGTCAGGAAGATAAGACACAGCAACTCCGACCTGCGAGGACGCAGTCGGACCCGGGCCCCCAAAGGTCACGGGAACTCAAAGTAGAAAGCGAGTTGCGATGAGGCTCTCCATCAAGATCGCCGGCGTGGTCACCGCGTCCGTGCTGGCGCTCAGCGCCTGCGGCACGACTGCCGACACCGCCACCACCCCCGCCGGCAACGGCACCGAGTCGGCCGCCCAGCCCGGCGCCGAGACCACTGTCGAGTACAAGCCGTCCGACGTCGTCAAGCCCAAGGACGGCAAGAAGCTGAAGATCGGCGTCAGCTTCCCGATCCTCGACCAGTTCCTCCAGACCGTCGCAGACGGCATGCAGGCCAGGGCCGATGCGGCCGGCGTCGAACTCGTCATCGTCTCCGCCCAGGAGAAGGCGGACGTCCAGCTCGGCCAGATCGAGAACTTCGTCAGCCAGGGCCTCGACGGCATCATCGTCCTCCCGCAGGACACCGACGCCACCGACCCGATCACCGAGGCCGTCACCAAGGCGAAGATCCCGCTGGTCTACGTGAACCGCAGGCCGGCCAACCTCGCCGCGAACATCCCCTACGTCGGCTCGAACTCGCTGATCTCCGGACAGCTTGAGATGGAGCAGCTCGCGAAGCTGGCCGATCACAAGGGCAACGTGGCCATCCTCCAGGGTGACCCCTCGCAGGAGGCGGCACAGCTCCGCACCAAGGGTTGCAAGGAGATCGTCGCCAAGTACCCCGACATGAAGGTCATCCGTGAGCAGGCGGGCAACTGGCAGCGCGACAAGGGCCTCCAGATCACGGAGAACTGGATCCAGTCCGGCGACGACATCAACATCATCTGCGCCAACAACGACGAGATGGCCCTCGGCGCCATCCAGGCGCTGAAGGCCGCGGGCAAGCTCGACAAGGTGCTCGTCGGCGGCGTGGACGCGACGCAGGACGCGCTGGCCGCGATGAAGGCCGGCGAACTCGCAGTGACCGTGTTCCAGGATGCAGCCGGCCAGGGCGGCGGCGGCGTAGACGCCATCATCAAGCTGCACAACGGCGACCAGGTCGCCTCGGTCATCGACGTCCCCTACGTCCTGGTCACCCCGGACAACATGGCCAAGTACGTGAAGTAGGTCTCCTCGCCCGGCGGGAGGTCGGCTGCCGGCCGACCTCCCGTCACCTGTTTCAACAATCCTCGACATGAAGGCGGGACGATGGCAAACGACGTGATCCTCGAGATGGAGGACATCCGCAAGACCTTCCCGGGCGTCGTCGCCCTGGACCAGGTCCAACTGAAACTTCGACGCGGCACCGTGCACACCCTCATGGGGGAGAACGGCGCAGGCAAGTCCACATTGATGAAGATCATCATCGGCATGTACGTACCCGACTCGGGCACCGTGAAGCTCGACGGCCAGCCGGTCGCCTTCCAGACCACCAGGGACGGGCTCGCGGCCGGGATTTCGATGATCCACCAGGAGCTCTCACCGGTCCGCGAGATGCGCGTGTCGGAGAACATCTGGCTGGGCCGCGAGCCCCGCAACAAGTTCGGCCTCGTCGATCACAAGCTGATGAACCGCCTCACGCGCGAACTGTTCGAGGAGTGGGGCCTGGACATCGACCCGACGCTTCCGATGAAGAAGCTCACCGTCGCCAGGCAGCAGATGGTGGAGATCGCCAAGGCCATCAGCTACGACGCACGCATCATCATCATGGACGAGCCGACGTCGGCCATCCCGGAGCGCGAGGTGGAGCACCTGCACTCGATGATCCGCAAGCTGACCGCCTCGGGCGTCGCCATCATGTACATCACACACAAGATGGACGAGGTCTTCAAGATCTCCGACGACATCACCGTCTTCCGCGACGGCCGCTGGGTTGCCACCTACCCTGCCGCGGAGCTGACCAGGGAGAAGCTCATCGAGCTCATGGTGGGCCGCGAACTCACCGACATGTTCCCGAAGCTGGAGGCCGAGATCGGCGACGTCGTCATGAGCGTCCGCAACCTCAACCGCGGCAAGCTGGTCAAGGACGTGTCGTTCGACCTGCGCCGCGGCGAAATCCTCGGTTTCGCCGGGCTGATGGGCGCCGGCCGCACCGAGGTGCTGGAGACCATCTTCGGGATCGAGCCGGCCGAGAGCGGCGAGATCATCGTCGAGGGCAAACCGCTCAAGGTGCACCAGCCGAAGGACGCGATCCGCGCCAACCTGGGCCTCCTGACCGAGGACCGCAAGCTGAACGGCATCATGGGCGTCCTGTCGGTCCGCGACAACATGATCGTCGCGGCGCTGCCGCGCTTCAGCCCCGGCGGCTTCCTCAACCTCAAGATGATCAACGAGACCTGCGAGGAGCAGAAGCGCACGCTGGCCATCAAGACACCCTCGATGAGGCAGCTCATCCAGAACCTGTCCGGCGGCAACCAGCAGAAGGCCCTGATCTCCAGGTGGCTGCTCACGATGCCGGACATCCTGATGATCGACGAGCCCACCCGAGGCATCGACGTCGGCGCGAAGAGCGAGATCCACCGGCTGATGTCGATGCTCGCCCAGCAGGGCAAGGCCATCATCATGGTCTCCTCCGAACTGCCGGAGATCCTCGGGATGAGCGACCGCATCATCGTGATGCATGAGGGCCGGATCTCCGGGGAACTGTCCCGCGGGGAGGCCAACCAGGAACGAATCATGACCCTTGCCACTGGCGGCGACGCCGCTGCCGCCGCCTAGAAAGGTACGAAAGAATGTCAACAACCACAGCGGTCAAGGAGCATCCCTTCGACCTCAAGGAGTTCATCAGGACGTACGCGATCCTGTTCATCCTGATCGGTTTCATCATCCTGCTGGCGATCCTGACGGGTGGCCGGTTCCTCAAGGTCGACAACCTCCTGAACGTGCTCGTGCAGATCGCCCCGATCGGGATCGTGTCGCTCGGCATGATGTTCGCGATCATCACACTCGGCATCGACCTGTCCGTCGGCGCCACCGTCGGATTGTCAGCGGTCGTCGCCGCCAGCCTCGCCCAGAACTCGAGCATCCCGAACGCCTTCTTCCCCGGCCTCGTGCTGCCGGTGTTCGTCCCGATCCTGGCCGGCCTGCTCGTCGGGGCGCTGGTGGGCGGCACCGTCGGCGGCCTGGTCGCGACGTTCAAGATCCCGCCGTTCATCGCCACCCTCGGCATGATGACCGCGGCCCGCGGCCTCGCCCTCATCTACACCGGCGGCCGCCCGATCTCGCAGCTCGCCCCCGGCTTCAACTGGCTCGGCCAGGGGTCGATCATCGGCATCCCGGTGCCGGTCTGGCTGCTGGCGCTGTGCGCGGTCGTCATCTGGGTGGTGCTGAACCGCACCCGCTTCGGCCGCCACGTCTACGCCATCGGCGGCAACGAGCAGGCCGCGCGGGTCTCCGGCATCAACATCTCGAAGGCGCACTTCTTCATCTACTCCCTCATCGGCACCCTGGCCGGACTGGCCGGCCTGATCCTCGCCGCACGCATCGGCTCGGGCAACCCCCAGCTCGGCACCTCCATGGAGCTCGACGTCATCACCGCAACCGTCATCGGCGGCACCTCCTTCAAGGGCGGCGTCGGCACCGTCTGGGGCGTCATGGTCGGCGCGCTGATCATCGCCGTCATCAACAACGGCCTCGACCTGTTGAACGTCTCCCCGTTCATGCAGATGGTCGTCAAGGGCGCCATCATCGTCATCGCCATCATCATCGACGAGCGCAAGAACCGCTGAGGTCTGCTCACACCAACGGCAGGGGCCGCCCGGACACCCGGGCGGCCCCTGTTGCGTGTCTGCCAGCCTCCCGGCACGATGGCCGAGATGATCGGCTGGACGCGGCTCCAGTGGGAGCTTTGGCGTCTCAGACGACGGCAAATCTCCCACTGGAACACCTCCGAGCCAGCGCCCATCGGAGCGACCGGCCGACTATCCTGCCTTCACCTCAACGACGGGCCCCGTCTCGATCCCTCTCGTGGGGCCACCATCGAACAGACGACTACATAACGGTTTGGTAACAACCATCGACAGGGGCTTGCACTGTCAGTAAACGGTTTCTAGCATCGAGTAAACGGTTTCTCAGCGGGTCGACGCAGATCGCCAGTCCGTCCGGAACCGTGAAGCCCACGTCACGTCAAGGGAGACGATCTATGAAGTTCAAGAAGGTTGCGGCCGGGCTGGTTGCGGCTGGTGTTGCCGCTGGTCTGAGTGCCTGCGGTGGCTCCACCCCTGCTCCTGGCGGCAGCGGCTCGCCAAGTGCGCAGTCGAGCCAGATGTTCACCTGGATCTCCAGCGAGGGGGACCGGGCCCAGTGGCAGTCGTTCATCGACGGCGCCAAGCAGACGGACCCGAACTTCAACCTCACACTGGATGGGCCGAGCTTCCAGGAGTACTGGACCAAGGTCAAGACCAGGATGAACTCGGCTGATGCTCCTTGCATCCTCACGACGCAGGCCGCCCGGGCGCAGGAACTCAAGGACATCCTGATCCCGTTGGATGATCTGGCGAAGGAGGCCGGGCTCGACCTGTCGAAGTACAACGCGGGCATGATCCAGGGCATGACCGTCGACGGCAAGGTACGGGCCATCCCATACGACGCGGAGCCGATGGTCCTCTACTACAACAAGACCCTGTTCCAGAAGGCCGGCCTCAAGGACCCCGGCCTGGACTACACCCAGGCCCAGTTCCTGTCGGATGCCAAGGCGCTCACCAAGGATGGCGTCATGGGATTCGGGCTCGCACCCGACCCGGGCTACCCCTACCTACCATTGGCATTCGCGAACGGGAACACCCCCGTCAAGGACGGTGCCCTCGCCCTGACCGATCCCGGTTTCGTCTCGGATGTCCAGTGGACGTTCGACCTGGCCGTGAAGGAGAAGGTGGCGGCTGCGCCGAACCCGGCCGACACGACCGACGTGCCGATGCAGGGCTTCCAGGCCGGCAAGATCGCCATGATCATCGACGGCCCCTGGTTCTACACCTCGATCCGCGAGCCGATGACCGACGAGGTCGGGGTTGCGGTCATCCCGTCGAAGGATGGCAAGCCGGTCGGCATGATCCAGGGTTCCGGGTTCGGGATCTCGGCGAAGTGCCCTGACCCGGCCAACGCTTTCGCGAACATCATGAAGATCACCACGCCGGAGGTCGTCGCCTACGTGGGTGAACATCGCGGCACCGTGCCGTCCCTGGAGGCGTCGTTCGACGGGTGGGCCAAGGGCAAGCCCGAAGCCGATGTCAAGGTGATGAAGGCCCTCTTGGCAGAGGGGCTGCCGCTGATCACGACCTCGAACTGGAACCAGTTCGTCACGTTGTTCACGCAGTACTCCAGCGAGGGCACCCGCGGCGCCAAGACAGCCCAAGAGATCCTCGGCACCATCCAGACGAGCGTCGGCTAGTCGGGGCGCACGTGATGCAGGTCACATCATCGCAACCACGTGAAGCGATGACGACCGTGAGGAAGGCCAGGAAGCCGGGCGTGAACGAGCGCCTCCTGGCCTTCTTCCACCTCGCGCCGGGCATGAGCGGTTTCGTCATCTTCGTCGTCATCCCGCTCCTGGCGTCGATCGTCATCAGCTTCTACCGCTGGCCGCTGTTCGGGGATCCGCAGTTCATCGGCGCCGACAACTACATGCGGTTGTTCGACGGCCGCGACCCGGTGTTCGGACAGGTGCTGTT
>JBDHZH010000049.1:0-21306 GCA_039811745.1 Arachnia sp. | reverse complement strand
GCTTGCGCGACGGGATGCGGATGCGGTTGTTGGTGGAGGCGACGTTGATGACGTAGGGCGCATGCACGTAGAGGCCGATGCCGGCGGCGGCCGCCGCCTCCCTCAGCCCGGCGGCGCCGCCGGGGTAGGAGACGACGGGCTGCTTCCAGCTCTGCGGGTCGCTGATGATGATCTGTGCCACATCCGCCCCGACCGCCTGCGCGTCGGCGACGAAATCGGGCCCCATGACGTGTGCTCCGAACTCCAACATGGGCCCACCCTATGCGGATCGATGCGGTCCCCGTCAGTCCGTCTGCGCGGCAGCGGACGTGGCCCCGGCCAGCGGCCGGTCGAGGTCCAGCAGCAGGGTGGTGGTGAGATCGTTGGTGGCATACCGGAGGCGGCGGAAGTCGACGGCGTCGTAATCGGCCGTGACGGCGGGCTCGACGGTGGTCAGCACCTCGTCGCGCTCCTTGTGTGCCGCGACGCGGACGGCGATCTCCTTGCGGATGTCGTCGCTCAGCACGCCCCCGGGCTTGGCGGCGGCGCGGTCGAGGGCCGCCGCGTACTTCTCGGCCGCAACCACGCGGGAGCGGTCGGCGGAGCCCAGCATATCCACGGTATGTTCGAGGATTGCCTGGCCTGCGGACAGGTCACCGTCGGCCAGGCCGGCGACCGCTTCGCGCAACAGGTGCCGCTCCTCGCGCCGGGACTCCCTGAGCAGCAGCCCGAGCTGCACCGCGAGCAGGCGTTCGCGGGTCCGGGCGCCGGTGTCGTGCAGGCCGAGTCCCGGGACGAGTTCGTCCCGCCCGGACGACTGCCCGAGCGAACCGAGCAGCTCCTTGCGGGCGTCCTCGACGCTGGCGACGCTCTCGGCCAGCGGGATGTGGCGGATGGCGAGCGTGGCGAGGAACGCGACCACGAGCACCGGAAGCGAGCCGAGGAACACCAGATGCAGCTGGTCGGACAGGCCGCGACGGACGGCGTCGAGCACCTCGGGCGGGATCTGGGCGGCCAGTGCCGGGTTCAGGACGACGCTCGCGTTGAGCTTGTCCATGTTCTCGCCCACCAGCACGATCGTCTTCGGTGTCATGTGCTGCGCGATGGCACCCATGAGCCCCGACGTCATGATCGAGCCGAACACCGCGATGCCGACGGTGGCGCCGACGTTGCGGAAGAACTGGGTGCTGGCGGTTGCGATGCCGAGGTCGCGGCGCGCCGAGGCGTTCTGCACCACCAGCGTGTACTGCTGCATCGCCATGCCCAGCCCGACGCCGAACACCGCCATCGCGATGGTCAGCTGGGTTCGGGTGGAGTCGGCGTCGAGGCGCAGCAGCAGGAGCTGGCCGGCCGCCATGATCAGCACGCCGACCAGCATGTACTCCTTGTACCGGCCGGTCCTGGTGATCAGCAGCCCGGTGAGGATGCCGAAGACGATCAGGCCGAGCATCAGCGGCAGCAGGATCAGGCCGGACTCCGTGGCCGAGACGCCGAGGACGCCCTGGGCGTAGACGGGGATGTAGATCGTGGCGCCGAACATGACCATGGAGACGGCGAACGCGGCGATGTTGGCGGAGGTGAAGGTGGCGTTGCGGAACAGCCGCATCGGCAGCAGCGGCTCGGCGGCGCGCAGCTCGGCGAACACGAAGGCGACCAGGCCGACGACGCCCACGGTCAGCAGGACGATGATCTGCGGCGAGCCCCAGGTATACGTCGTGCCGGCCCAGGACAGGGCAAGCAGGATCACCGTCAGCGACGGGACCAGCGTGACGATGCCCCAGGTGTCGATCCTCGCCTCGCGGCGCTGGTGCGGCAGGTGCAGGAACCGGGCGATGACGATCAGCGCGATCACACCCAGCGGCAGGACGGTGAAGAACAGCCAGCGCCAGCCGAGGGAGTCGGTGATGAAGCCGCCGGCGAGCGGGCCGGCTACGGACGTGAAGCCGAAGACGGCGCCCATGAAGCCCTGGTACTTGCCGCGCTGCCTGGCGGGGATGATGTCGCCGATGATCGTCTGCGACAGGGGCATCAGCGTCCCCATGCCCAGGCCCTGGATGGCGCGGCCGGCGACCAGCATCCAGAAGTTGACGGCCAGGCCGCACACGAGCGCGCCCAGCATGAACACTGCGAGGCCTGCGAGGTAGAAGCCGCGGCGCCCGTACAGGTCGGAGAACTTGCCGACGATCGGGACGCTGACGGCCGACACGAGCATCGCCGACGTCGCGACCCACGAGTAGTGGTCCATGCCGCCGAGGTCGGCGACGATCCGGGGCATGCCCGGGCCGACGATGGTCTGGCTGATGGACGACACCAGCATGCCGATCATCAACCCGATGAACACGCGACGGTGCTCGGGGCTCATCTGGTAGGGGAGCGCTTCGGCGGCGCTTGCGGTCATAGGTTGGTCTCCAGGTTGTGGTTCAGGCGCCCGAGCAGGCGGGCCAGCTGGGACCGGTCTTCGTCGGACCAGTCGTCGAGGGTCGTGGTGATGAGGTGGACGCGTCGCGTGCGTTCGCGGGCCACGACGTCGCGCCCGGTGGGCGACAGGCGCAGGACCTGTGCCCGGCCGTCGGCGGGGTCGCGCTCGCGTTCGACGAGCCCCGCGCCGACGAGGTGCGCGACGCGCCGGCTCATGGTGGAGACGTCGTAGCCGCGGCCCTCGGCGATGTCGCTCAGGCGGCAGCCGTCGACGGTCCGGTTGGCCAGCCAGGCCAGCGTGGTGTAGTCGAGGTTGCTGAGGCCGGTGCTCGGTGCCTTCGCCAGGGTGCGGCCGAGGTTGGACAGCAGCCTCGCCAGCTCCTCGGATAGTTGCATGATGCAAGCATATACCGTGCCGGGATGTGATCCAAACGGCCGTCCATCAATTGGATGACCCCGTCCTCACACTCAAGGCCGCGCCGGACCAACCGTCCGCGCGATGTGGGGGAGCCGTCGCGGAAACAGCATTGAAGGGTCAGCGGAACAACGCCCACAACAACATTGGAGGACCCCCATGCTCGTCTTGTCCATCATCCTGATCAGCCTCGCGCTCGTCTTCTACACGATCGGCGTCTGGGCCGAGCACAGGCAGAAGCAGCTGCGCTGGTGGCACGTCGGCGCCTTCGCCCTCGGCTTCCTCGCCGACTTCAGCGGCACCATCGCGATGACGGTGATCGCGAACAGCGGCGAGGTGACCCGCGTCGCCAAGGACTCCTTCCTGACCCAGGCCATGGCCGCCACCGGCCTCGTCGCGCTGATCCTGATGGGCCTGCATCTCGCGTGGGCCGTCGTCACCATGCTGCGGAACCGGCCGAACGAGAAGAAGACCTTCCACCGGTTCAGCGTCATCGTCTGGGCCATCTGGCTGGTGCCCTACTTCACCGGTGCCGCCGCCGCGATGCTCTGAGCGCCGCCCGGGACGCGACCGCCCGGACCGGGCCCCGACGGGGGTTGGCTGCACATCCACGTGCAGCGGACCCCCACCGGGGTCACTCCGGGGCTTGTTCCTCGGCGGCTCGCCGGCGCCTGCGGAGGAGACGGCCCAGGAAGAACATCATCGCGGCCGCCGCCGCAACAGATCCGGCTACCGGCAGGTCACGTTCCAGGGCCATCGACGCCACGGGGATCGCCACGACGACAGCCAGCGCGAAGACCGCAGCCCAGATGGCCCACCGCCTGAGCTTCGGGGCGTGGCGCCTCACCTGCCCGACGAGCCCCAGCGGCCGGGGGAGGTCGTCAGCCTCGCGGGCGGGGAACGGCATGACCAGGCCCTTCGGGACCTTTGGCCCCTCCGGCAGCAGGAGCCGCAGCCCGGGCGGGGGAGCCGTGCTCAGCGCGAGCGCGGCGTTGCCACGGGTGAACGCCCTCGCGCACAACTCGCGCAGTGCAGCCTCATCGACGCGCGTCAGCCCGGGCTCCTCGTAGCCAACGAGCCCCGGCCCGGTGGTGCCGTAGCGTTCCTGCAGCGCGCGCCCGACTGGGCCGACGCCGCGCCACTCCGACTCGGCCCGCAACACCCGGGCCTCGTCGGCAAGTCCGTCGACGCGGGGATCGGCGAGCCAGCCGGTGATCGCCTCGAACGCCCGGCACACCTCGTCGGGCGGCCCGGACAGGTCGAACCGGGTCTCCAGCAGACCCTCGGAACCGTTGACCTGCAACGTCGGAGTCTCCCGTCCGTGGAGCGCCAGGTGCTCGACGAGGTGCAGCCAGCCGCTGGTCGGCAGCGTCTCGTCGGCCATGCCGATCCTGAACACCAGCGACGCGTCCACCGTTGGCCGCTCCGCCTCCACCCAGAACGCCTGCACACCGTCGACCGTGCCCGAGGACAACTCCATGGCCCCTCCTTTTCGGGGGACCTAGGTATCGGTGTCCCTTCCGCCCATGGAAGCCGGGCTCGCAGCCGGTCGCGTAGTGCCCTGTTGTTCCGCCGGTCGAGTAGCGCGCCGCGTTGTTTCCGCTGGTCGAGTAGTGCCCCGCGACGAAGGAGCCGGGCACGTGTCGAGTAAGGGGGCGGCCTTCGGCCTCACTGGGGGCAGTGGAAAACCCCGACGGGTGGGGTGGTGCGCAGGCCGGGACACGCGGTAGTCGGGAGGGGTTTTCGAATCAGACCTCGACCAAGTCCCCGTGGACCCTAACCGGATCTCGACACGCCTCCTCGTCCCTCGTCGGCTACTCGATCAGCGGATGGGGGCGTTCCGCTGGTCGAGTAGTGCCCCGCGTTGTTTCCGCTGGTCGAGTAGTGCCCCGCGACGAAGGAGCCGGGCACGTGTCGAGACCTCGACCAAGTCCCCGTGGACCCTCACCGGATCGCGACACGCCTCCTCGTCCCTCGTCGGCTACTCGATCAACGGATGGGGTCCCGACGCTGGTCGAGCCAGCAGCGCGTTGTTTCCGCTGGTCGAGTAGTGCCCCGCGACGAAGGAGCCGGGCACGTGTCGAGACCTCGACCAAGTCCCCGGGGACCCTCACCGGATCTCGACACGCCTCCTCGTCCCTCGTCGGCTACTCGATCAGCGGATGTGTGGGGTCCCGCTGGTCGAGTAGTGCCCTGTTGTTCCGACGCTCCGATGTGATGACATTCTCAGGATCGTGTGCTCTTGTCCTTGGACTCTGGTAGCCAGTGGGGCGACCACAGGCCGGAGGCGGGTCGCTGCGGTGGTGTTCCCATTGCGCGCATGCCCACCCCGTCGGTGTGGCGCCTCGAACGCAGGTGCTGGCGTTGTCACTGCTGCTGCGTGCCTATCGCCCCGCCGGCGTGCCGACTTCGGGGATGAGCCGGGCCGCCGGGTGACTGTTCGCGAGTGCCTCGTCGAGGGTGGCCAGATTCCCGCCGTGGGTCGAGGCGAGGCCGGCGAGGTAGGCGTCGGTGACTTGGCGGTGGCCGCCAAGGCCCGAGAGGTCCAGGTCGGCGTAGGACGCATCGTCGGCCCAGAACTCGCAGCGAGGATGGGTTCGGATGAGCGTGAGGGCCGAGGAGGCGGTGGAGGCCGACTCGCCGACCCGCAGCAGGAAGCGCACCAGCACCCCCTCGAGGATCGGACACACGGCGAAGGCCTGGACGCCGGTGAACCATTCGGCGACCCGTTCGTGGTGTTCGTGTTCGGCCACGACGAGCGCGATCAGGGCGTTGGCATCCAGCAGCACGGTCATTCCACATCCAGCAGTTCGGCGACGTCCGCGTCGGTCACTCGTCGTCCTACGTGGAGCAGCGGCATGCCGGTTCGCGGGTCCGTGCTGACCTCGACCGGCGTGTCCAGCTGGGCGAGTCCCCGGATGGCGAGGTCCGCAACCACCTTGGACAGCGACTCGCCCCGTGCGGCGGCCAGCTCCTTCGCACGACGGTGTGCCGCGGGAGGAAGATCGACGGTTGTGCGCATGTCCACATCATATGTGATGCGGGTGTGATGCAGCTGTTTGCGCTACCTCACCCCCACCCGTATCGATAGCTGGGGCGCGGTGCATGGTCAACCATTGCCCGCGCCCCAGCTATCGGGCGGAGGGGCCGCTCAGCTGCGCTGCCGGATGCGCACCTCGTAGGGGGCGAGGCTCCGGCCCTCACCCGGCGCGGCGCGGGGCCGGCGCACCTCGTGGTCGGTGAGGTTGACCTCGACGAACCAGCGATCGCCGTCCAGCTCGCGATACCAGCCGAACCAGTCGCGACGGTGCGGGGCCGGGAAGGTGACGTCGCCCAGCGTCAGCGCCCGGTGCGCCCGGCGCAGCCCGATCAGGTACCGGTAGTAGTTCAGCACCGAATCCGGGTCGGCCGCCTGCTCGGCGACGGTGAACCCCGTCGAGGTCTCGTGGAACCCGATCCATGGCTCGCCGGCGCTGAATCCGTGGCCGGGGGTGGTGTCCCAGCGCATGGGCGTGCGGGCGTGGTCGCGGGCACCGTACAGGATCTCCTTGAACCCGCCGGTGCCGGCGACCTCGTAGTCTGCGAGCCGGTTGATCGACTCGACGTCGCGCAGCGCCGACGCGTCGGGGAAGTCCTGGTTGACGGCCGCGATCTCCTGTCCCTGGAAGATGAACGGCGTGCCGCGGGACAGCAGCTGGATCGCCGCCACGGCCTTGCCGATGGCCGTGCGGAACCGGGGGTCCGGGTTGATCTTGGAGATGATGCGAGGGTTGTCGTGGTTCTCGATGAACAGGCTCATCCAGTCGCGGGCGCCGAGCCGGGACTGGTAGCCGACGATGTGGTCCTTCATGTATGCGAGCGGGTAGCGGTAGTCGTCCCAGCGCGTCTTCCCCGGCGGCTCCAGCACGTCGAAGTTGAAGTTCAGGTCCAGCTCGCCGCGGTCGTCGGCGGTCAGCAGCCTGCCGGTCTCCACGCCGATCCCGGGCGTCTCCCCGATCATGACCCCGACGGCGTCCCGGCCCGGCCCCTCGGCGCCCGGCTCGGCGCCCCGCCGGGTGAAGCCGTTGCGGCGCAGCTCGGCCAGGTGCTCGTGCAGGTGGGGCCCGTGGAAGTAGTGCTCGACGCCGGTGAACTCCATGACCTTGCCGATGAAGTCGTTGCCGTCGGGCAGGCCCGCCCGCTTGGAGATGTAGTTGATGACGTCCAGGCGGAACCCGTCGATCCCGCGGTCCAGCCACCAGCCCACGATGGAGGCGGCCTCGGAGCGGACCTCCGGGTTGTCCCAGTCGAGGTCCAGCTGTCCGGATGCGAACAGGTGCAGCGCCCAGCGGTTCGCGTCCGGCAGCCAGCGCCAGGCCGGGCCGGAGAAGAAGCTGGTCCAGTTGTTCGGCGGCGGGGCCGGCGGCGCGTCGCCGTCGCGCAGGAAGTAGTAGCCGCCGTACCTCCCGTCGGGGTCCTGCCGGGCGGCCCTGAACCAGGCGTGCTCCTCGGAGGTGTGGTTGACCACCAGGTCGAGGATGAGCCGCATGCCGCGGGCATGGCAGGCGGCGATGAGCTCGTCGACGTCCGCCAGCGTCCCCATCTCGGGCATGACCGCGCGGTAGTCGGAGATGTCGTAGCCGTTGTCCTGGTTGGGGGAGGCGAAGATGGGGGACAGCCACAGGCAGTCGACGCCGAGGCCGGCGATGTGGTCCAGGCGGGAGATGATGCCGCGGATGTCGCCGACGCCGTCGCCGTTCGAGTCCGCGAACGAGCGCGGATACACCTGGTAGAACACGGCCTGCTTCCACCACGTCGGCCGCACGGGCCCGGCCGCCGGCGGGGTGGCTTCCGGAGCGTCGTTCAGCAGCTGGATCAGCGTATCTGCGAAGCCGTCGCCGACGACGCCACCCGCCAGCCGCTGCAGCAGTCCCAGCCTGAGGCCTGCCACCGCCGGGTTCGCCACCCACTTCGGAGACCGCCCGACTTGCAGCATCAGCTTGTCGACGATGTCGCGCCCGAGCGGGTGCCGCAGGACGTCCCGGATGCGAGAGTCAGCGGTGATCTTCATGTTCGCCTCCCGGCCCCATCGTGGCATGCCGCCGCGAACGCGGAAAGGCCCCAGCATTGTCAGGGGGTAGCGTTGGGCGCCGGAACTTCGACGGCGGGAGAACGATGGCGGAGAGCGACGTGAGGCCTTGGCCGGCCCTTTGGGCGCTGGTGATCGGGTTCTTCATGCTCATGGTCGACACGACCATCGTCGCCGTCGCCATCCCGACGATCGTCACCGCGTTCGGCGAGAGCGTGAACGACGTCATCTGGATCTCCAGCGCCTACCTGCTGGCATATGCGGTGCCGCTGCTGATCAGCGGCCGGCTCGGCGACCGGTACGGGCCCAAACGCCTGTTCCAGCTCGGACTGGTGGTGTTCACGGCATCATCGCTGGCGTGCGGGCTGGTCGGTACCCTGCCCGGCCTGATCGCGGCCCGTGCCGTCCAGGGGCTGGGGGCGTCGTTGATGTCTCCGCAGACCATGTCCGTCGTGACAAGGCTGTTCCCGCCGAACCAGCGCGGCAAGGCGATGGCGCTGTGGGGGGCGGTGGCGGGTGTCGCCACGCTGATCGGTCCCCTGCTGGGGGGCCTGCTCATCGACTCGCTGGGCTGGGAGTGGATCTTCTTCGTCAACGTGCCGGTCGGCGTCGTGTGTTTCTTCATGGTCCGGCGGCTCGTGCCGGAACTGCCGCTGAACGAGCACCGATTCGACGTCTTCGGCGTGGTGCTGAGCGCCGCGGGCCTGTTCTGCATCGTGTTCGGTCTGCAGGAGGCCAACAACTACAACTGGGGCACCATCGCCGGACCGGTCAGCGTCTGGGGGCTGATCATCGTCGGCGTGCTGATCCTCGCGGGCTTCGTCGTCTGGCAGCACCTCAACAGGGGCGAACCGCTGATGCCGCTTGACCTGTTCCGCGACCGCAACTTCGCCGTCTCCAACACCGCCATCGCGCTGGTCGGGTTCGCGGCGACGTCGATGCCGATCGCGTTCATGCTCTGGGCGCAGAGCGCCCGCGGACTCAACCCGACGATGGCGGCGCTCCTGAACGCGCCCATGGCGCTGGTGACGCTCGTGATGTCCGGCTGGGTCGGCGGGCTCGTCGACCGCTTCCACCCCCGGATCCTTGCGGGCGCCGGCGCCGCAGTGTGGGGGTTGAGCCTGTTCTGGCTGACCCGAACCATCGACTCGACGTCGTCGCTGTGGACGGTGGTGCCCCCGATGGCCCTGCTGGGGCTGGGCAGCAGCTTCGTGTGGGGGCCGCTCTCGACGGCGGCGACCGGCAACCTGCCGATGCTGCGGGCGGGTGCCGGCTCCGGCGTCTACAACACGACCCGCCAGATCGGTGCCGTGATTGGCAGCGCCGTGATGGCGTCGGTGATGAGCTCCCAGCTGGCTGCCCATCTGGGAAGCGGCGCCGCCCCCGGCGGTCACGGAGGGAGCACGGCCGGCCCGGTCCCGCCGTTCGTGGCCGAGGGCATCTCGGCCGCCATGTCGGACGCGCTGCTGGTGCCCGCCGTCGTCATCCTCGCGGCGGCCGCCGTCACCATGCTCTACGAACGCCCCCGCCACCAGGTCCTCGCGAGGGAGGGTGCCGCGGACAAGTAACCCCACCCCGCGTTCACCACCGTTGGCCCGGTTCACCACCATCACGACGGTGGTCAACTACGCCAACGGTGGTAAACGCGCAGGGGTCCCGCCACCAGTGACCCCTGCGCATCGGGATTGATCTCAGAGCAGTTCCGGCCGCTCGACGGCGCGGCCGGTGCGGTTGGCGTCGAGGAACTCAAGCACCGCCGAGTACCAGACCCTCGCGTGCTGCGGGGTCAGGATCCAGTGGTTCTCGTCGGGGAAGTACAGGAATCGGTGGGGCAGCGTAGCCGGATCGCCGTCGTGGGACGAGTTCAGCGCCCACCAGAGTGCAAGCCCCTCGCCGATCGGCACTCGATAGTCCCTGTCGCCGTGGATGACGAGCATCGGGGTCGTGATCCGGTCCGCGAAGTTGTGGGGTGAGTACGCCTCCATCATCTCCGGGCTGAGTTCGCGTGCCCAGTACCACGAGGCGTCCGTGGTCGGCCCGAACGACTTCAGGTTCCACAGTGACGCATGCGTCACGATCGCCTTGAACCGGTCGGTCTGCGTCGCGATCCAGTTGGCCATGTACCCACCGAAGGAGCCGCCCATCATCACCGACGAATCGTCCCGGATGTCGGGGCGGGCCTCGACGGCGTCGGTCAGGGCCATGACGTCGGTGAACGGCTCGGCGCCCCAGCGGCCCCAGCCGCGCTGGATGAAGGCCTGGCCGAATCCGGTCGACAGGGCCGGATCGGGGAGCAGCACGGCCTGGCCGCGGGAAGCCATCAGCCACGGGCACCAGCGCCACGACCAGGAGTTCCACGAGCCGAGCGGTCCACCGTGCACCCACAGTGTCAGGGGCACCGGGGCGTCAGAGGAGGCGCCGTCGGGCAGCACGAGCCAGCCGGGCACGCGGACGCCGTCGGCGGTCGTGGTCTCCACGCGTTCGATGCGGCCGGGCATCGACGGGTACGCGACCGGCGACGGCAGCACCGTCGAGGTGGCGGAGGCGACATCGAGGGCGACGATGCTGCCGGGGTCGGTGTACGAGGAGTGCACGGCGTACAGGCGGGCGCCGTCCGGGCTGCGGAGCACCGAGGTGTGGGCGCCCTCGCCGGTCAGCCGTCGCACCTCGCCCGTGGCCACCTCCACCGCGAACACGGGGGCCGCGCCGTCGTCGTCGGCGACGGCGTACACCACCGAACCGTCGGGGGAGAATGCGACCGGCTGCGGCCAGCGGTCCCAGCCGGCGGCCAGCGGCCGGCCCTCGCCGGTGGCGACGTCGATCAGCCACAGCCCGACCTCGGGAGCCCGCGTCGGGGTCGTCTTCGTGGTGCGTTGGCAGACCACGAGGGTGCCGTCGTCGGAGATGACGGGGTCGCCGAACTCGGCGTCGGGATCGGCGGCCAGCGTGCGCCGGTCACCGGTGGCGACGTCGATGGCCTCCAGCTGCGACGTGGTCTCGCCGCCGGGTCCCGCGACCCGCCACTCGGCCACCAGCAGCCGCCCGTCGCGCGACAGCCTCGCGGCGGCGACGGCGCGCCCGACGTCGCCCGTAAGGTCGCGCACGGCACCCAGCTCCGCATCCGGGGAACCGCCCACCCGGCCCGCGCGGAGCCGGATGTTCTCCGGGCCGAGGTCGTGATCCCAGAACCGCACCGGGTAGCCGTCGTGCCAGATCGCCGACACCTTCTTCTTGCGGCGCTCGTCGCGCAGCTTCGCGTCCGCCTCGTCGTCGGCGGCCCCGGTGTGCGCGAGCACGCCGAACACCACCTCGTCGGAGGCGGGCGACGTCAGCACCTCGCCCCAGCCGCCGTCGCGGCGGGCCAGCACGTACGCCTCGCCGCCCCCGGCGGGCAGGCACCAAAGCGCCGACGTGGACTCCTTGACGGCGTCGGCGTCCAGCGCCGGGACGTCGCGCTTCGACGTGAACAGCAGCGACCCATCCGGCAGGAACGCCGCGGCTGCCTCGCCCTTCACCGAGCGCGTGTATCGCCGGGCCGGGGCGTCACCGTCGACGTCGACGCGCCAGAGCGATGTCGTGTAGGCAGTCTTCTCGGCGTCGAGCTGCTGCACTGAGGCAAGCAGCGTCGTGCCGTCGTGGCTCAGCGCCAGCGAACCGATGCGGGGGATGGAGACGTAGGCGTCGAGTTGGAGCCAGGGGGAGTCGGTCACGTCACCCACCCTATGGGCCCTCAGGCGCCCTTGGCGCTCAGTTCGGCGACGATGCGGGAGTAGAAGTCCTCGTCGATGCGGTACTTCGCGCGCAGGATCATCCAGCTGACGACGAACAGGACCAGCGGGATACCCATCATCACCACCTTGAACGCGATGGCGCCGCCGGCGCTCACGTCGGCGGACGATGTCGCGCCCGCGATCCCCGACCACACCAGCGCCAGGCCCACCAGGCCGTTGCCGATGGCGTTGGACGACTTGTAGATGAACGGCTGCAGCGAGATCGTCACCGATTCGTTGCGCCGTCCCAGTTTCCACTGGCCGTACTCGACGCAGTCGGCGATGAACATCAGCATCAGCAACTGGATGAATGCCTGGCCCACGAACAGGAGCACCCCGGCCACCGCCACCGCCACCATGGATGAGCCCGCCAGCGCGAAGACGACGAGCCCGGCCAGGCAGAGCACCGTGGCCAGCAGATGGATCTGGCGGCGCCGCAGGTATCTCGACAGCAGCGGGAAGACGGCCAGCCCCGACAACTGGGCGACGCCGAGGATGGCGGCGAAGACGGGGTACATGCTCTCGTCCCCGAAGATGAACCTGAAGTAGAAGATGCCTAGGCTGGTGGTGCCCATGTAGCCGCTCATGAACAGCAGCATCGCCGCGGTGACCCACAGCAACTGGTCGTTGTGGCCGATGACCTTGACCAGTTCACGAAGGGGTGTCTGCTGCCTCGGCGTGATGACGCGCTCCTTCGTGAACAGCAGCGTCAGGCACTGGAACGCGACCATGGTGACGGCGACGATGGCGGCGAACGCGAGCCAACCGAGCTGCAGGCTCCCCAGCCGCGCGCCCAGCGCATTTGTCAACGGCAGGAAGCCGACGACCACCGCGAACAGGCCGATGTTGGCGGTGATCCTGGCCACGACGCCGATCCGCTCCCGTTCCTTCTGGTCGCGTGACAGCGAAGGCAGCATGCCGTAGAACGAGATGTCGTTGACGGTGTAGCTGAGGCTCCAGAACAGGTAGAGCAGTGCGAACACCGTCAGGAATGCCCCGCCCTGCAGCCCCGTGTCGACGAACAGCAGCACCGTGGCGATGGACGACAGGACCATCCCGAGTGCGATCCAGGGCTTGTGCTTTCCCCACCGGGAGTGGGTGTTGTCGACGATGACACCCATGACGGGATCGCTGAACGCGTCGAAGATGCGCAACGACACGAGCACCACCGTCACCCCGACGATGAGGTCCTCCCCGATGTGCAGCACGACCGTCAGGTAGTACATCAGGTACATCGACACCAGCGCCGACGTCATGTCCCTGCCGAGCGTTCCGAGGCCGAAACTGAGCCGGTTGCGCCACGGATTCGGGTCCCCCGCGGTGATCGCCCCAACCGCCTCATCGCTGGTCATGGTCAGAGTCTGTCACGTGGTGCCCGTCGGTGCATGAGGGCTTCGCCCCTCGGCTACGCTGGCGTAACCTACGAGCCCCCGGGGGACGTCATGACCGAGCACATCGCCGTGCGCCTGCGACAGATCGTCGCGCAATTTCCCGATCGACCGGCCACCCGCATCCGCAGGGGCGATCGCTGGGAGGTGCACACGTTCACCGAGTTCGGTCGGCGTGTCGACGAGGTGGCCCAGGGCCTGCTCGACCTCGGGATCCAGCCCGGGGACCGCGTCGGGCTGTTCGCCAACAACTGTCCCGAGTGGTCGGAGATCGACTTCGGTTCCCTGACCGCCCGGGCCGTTCCCGTGCCCCTGTACGCGACGTCGACGCCGGCGCAGATCCGCCACATCGCCTCCGACTCGGGGTTGCGCGTGATGTTCGTCGGTGGCCGCTCCGAGTGCGAGCGGCTCCTGGCTGTCCGTGACGATCTGCCGGCGCTGGAGTTGATCGTCTGCCTCGAGCCGTGGAAGGGGATGCCCGGCGACGTCGTCGCCTACGACGACTTCCGCAGGAAGCCGGAGGAGGGCGCCGTCGACGAGCGGCTCGCCGAGGCTCTGGGCGAGGACCTCGCGTCCATCATCTACACCTCGGGCACCACGGGCGAACCCAAGGGCGTGATGCTGGAGCACCAGGCGCTGCTGAAGCAGAAGGTGGCCGTCGAGGCGTTCTTCGACTTCGGGCCCGAGGACCACTCGTTGGCGTTCCTGCCGCTGTCGCACGCGCTGGAGCGGGCCTGGACGACGATCGTGCTGCTGAAGGGCTGCATGAACACCTACGTCTCCAACCCCCGCACGGTTGCCGAGCAGATGGTGCTCGCGCGGCCCACGCTCATGGTGAGCGTCCCCAAGCTGTACGAGACGGTGTTCGCGACGGCGCACCAGAAGGTGGAGTCCTCGGCGGCCAAGAGGCAGATCTTCAAGTGGGCACTCAGGGTCGGCGCACGCAACCAGCACGCCTACCGCAAGGGTGCGACACCTTCGGCGTGGTGGCGTGCACAGTTGCCGCTCGCCGACAAGTTGGTCCTCTCCAGCATCCGCGACGCGTTGGGCGGCACCAAGCGTGTCCTTGCCTGTGGGGGCGCTCCCATCCGGAAGGAGGTCGAGGAGTTCTTCTCCGCCATCGGCCTGCCGATCTACACCGGCTACGGCCTCACCGAGGCGTCGCCGCTGGTCAGCTTCAACTCGCCGCAGGGGTTCAAGATCGGCACCGCCGGCCGGGTGATGGTGGGCTCCGAGATCAGGATCGGCGAATTCGGGGAGATCCTGTACCGCGGCCCGAACGTGATGGCCGGCTACTGGCACAACCAGGAGGCCACCGACGAGGCGATCGTCGACGGCTGGCTCCGTACTGGCGACATCGGCTACGTGGACACCGACGGCTTCCTGGTCATCACCGACCGGCTGAAGGACATCATCGTCACGCTCGGGGGCAAGAACGTCGCCCCGCAGCCGATCGAGAGTCTCATCCTGGCCGATCCGCTGATCGAGTACGCGGTGCTCCTGGGCAACAACCGGCCCTTCGTGACCCTGCTCGTGAAGCCGTCGCTGCCGCACGTCGAGGAGCTCGGCAAGCTGTCGAAGTGGCCCGGCGAGGTGGCCGACTGGCTCCGCAGCAACGAACTCCTCGAGGAGCTGCGCAGGCACGTCGAGGAGTTGACGTCCCAGTTGCCGAGCCAGGACCGGCCGAAGGACACCGCGGTGATGGACGAGGAACCCAGCATGGACAACGAACTGCTCACCCCGACCCTGAAGATCCGCCGCAGACAGGTGGAGGAGCGCTTCAGGAGTGTGATCGAGGAGATGTACCAGCGGCTGGAGAAGCTGCGCAAGGGGGAGTGATGGCGGGGCGAGGCAGTCCCTCCGGCAAGGCACGGCGGTCGAGGGGGACCGCTCGGCGCTGGTGGGCGACTTGGCCGGGGGCGCTGGGGCTCGGGGCCCTCTCCCTGGCGATGGTGCTGACGACGTCGGTGCCGCTCCTGCTGGTCGCCCTGCTCACCGGGCCCGGGGCCGACACGGAGGGCACCGACTACGGGCCCGTCTCGGGGATCGGCATCGGCTGGCGCATCGCCTACGTCGTGCTGGCGGCGGCGTTTCTGGCCGTGCCCGTGGCCACCGTCTGGTCGGCGAGGCGCAAGCTGCTCGGATTCCTGATCTGGTCCCTGCTGGGCAGTGCCCTGATCCTCGGTGGCGGCCTCTACCTGTTCGGATTCCTGTGATCCCCCGCCCGCGTTGCGGGTGCTTGAGCGGGCGGGCACGATAGCGGTATGGGATTGATGGACTTCCTCGGCAGGAAGATGCCGGGCCTGAGCGTCGACGATGCGCTGCTGGCCCTCAGTCGGGGTGCAGTGCTGATCGACGTCCGGACGCTTCCCGAGTACGAGGCCGGCCACGCGCCGGGCGCGAGGCCGGTGGACCCGAAGCTCCTCAAGGAGGATCCGGCCACCGTCATCCACGGCGACGATCCGCTGGCCGAGCGTGACGCCGCCGTCGTCGTCATCTGCGACAACGGCCTGCGTTCCTCCGTCGCCGCCGCCCAGCTGCGGGAGCAGGGCATGCTCGCCGAATGCGTGGCCGGCGGGATGATCGCGTGGGTTCGGGCGGGCAATCCGTCCATCCCCGGCCCGTACAGGAGGCGGAGATGAACTGGTGGGGTGTCGCGGCGGGGGCAGCGGCGGCGACGACGGTGGCCGTCGCCGGAACGGCGTTCCTCCGGGGAAGGCACAGGATCAACGGGCATGTGGACGCCTACGCCCAGCACTGGAGCGACCGGCCCTCCGAGCATCCCGAGGACGTGCTGCACTACGTGGCGTTGGGTGACTCCGCCGCTCAGGGTGTGGGCGCGTCCAGCGTGCACAACGGCTACGTCTCGATCGTCGCGCGCCGCCTCCAGGAGGCCACGGGCAGGCCGGTGGCCATCACCAACCTGTCGGTGTCCGGTGCCGTGAGCGACGACGTCGTCCGCGACCAGCTGGACACCTTCCTCGCGCTGCCGTTCGTCCCGGACATCGTGACCATGGACATCGGCGCCAACGACGTCGTGTTCCCGCCCTACGGGGTCGACTCGTTCACGGCTTCGCTGGAGACCATCCTGGAGACGCTGCCCGCGGGCAGCTTCGTCGCCGACGTGCCGTGGATGATCTTCGCGCACTGGGCGAAGCAGTCCGCGGAGATGGCCGCAAGGGCGCAGGAGTTGATCGCGGCGAAGGGGCACCGCCTGGTGCAGCTCCACGAGGAGTCGCGCTCCCGGAGCCTGTTGACCTACCCCCGCCGGACGGCGCAGGACTGGTTCCACCCGAACGATGTGGGATACGAGCAGTGGGCCGATGCCTTCTGGGGCGCGATCGTCGCCTCCGGAGTCATCGCAGAGCTCCGCGCCTGAGCGAAGCTCCCTCCGGCCGGGACGGAGGCGACGGTCCGTCGCGCCCGGAACCGGTCAATCGTTATGCAATCGATATGAGTACACGTCCGTATGCCCTTGCGTTGTGAACGTTAACAGGCAAGAGTATGGGCATTGGGGACGCCGCCAGAGTGGCGGCGACAGGGGAGGCCACGGTGGCATGCCTGTTACCCGAGCTCGCTAGGAGTGACACATGGAGATCAATCGTCGTAGCTTCATCGGATTCGCCGCCGTAGCGGCAACCACTGCGGCCCTCGCGGCCTGTGGCGGCTCCGGTGCAGGCGGCAGCGACACCACCAAGCCTTCGGACAGCGCCAAGCCCACCACCAGCGAGACCGCGGGTGGCGCAGGCGGCGGCAAGGTCGGCGTGTCGATGCCGACCCAGACGTCCGAGCGCTGGATCGCCGACGGCAAGGCCGTCGAGGAGCAGCTGAAGGCAGCCGGCTTCGAGGTCGACCTGCAGTTCGCCAACGACGACATCCCGACCCAGTCGCAGCAGGTCGACCAGATGATCCTCAAGGGCGCCAAGGTCCTGATCATCGCAGCGATCGACGGCACCGCGCTGGCGCCGCAGCTGGAGGCAGCGGCCGCGGCCGGCATCAAGGTCATCGCCTACGACCGCCTGATCCGTGACTCCAAGAACGTCGACTTCTACGTCTCGTTCGACAACTTCAAGGTCGGCGTCGCCCAGGGCAACTCGCTGCTCAACGGCCTCGGCATCCTCGACAAGGACGGCAAGGAGACCGGCGCCGCCGGCCCGTTCAACGTCGAACTGTTCGCCGGCTCGCTGGACGACAACAACGCCCACTTCTTCTTCAACGGCGCCATGTCGGTGCTGCAGCCCCACATCGACAAGGGCACCCTCGTCGTCCCCTCGGGCCAGGTCAAGATCGAGCAGTGCGCGATCCTCCGCTGGCAGCAGGAGACCGCCCAGAAGCGCATGGAGGACCTGCTCACCGCCAACTACGGCGGCGGCAAGAAGATCGACGGCGTGCTCTCGGCCTACGACGGCCTGTCCCGCGGCATCATCACCGCCCTGCAGAACGCCGGCTACGCGCCGCCGAAGATGCCGATCGTCACCGGCCAGGACGCCGAGATCGCCTCGGTCAAGCTGATCATGGACGGCATCCAGTTCTCGACGATCTTCAAGGACACCCGCCTGCTCGCCGAGCGTGCGGTCAAGTCCGCCGTCGCGCTGCTGGGCGGCAAGGAGCCCGAGACCAACGACACCAAGACCTACGACAACGGTGTGAAGGTCGTCCCGGCCTACCTGCTCGACGTCGTCACCGTCACGAAGGACAACGTCAAGGCGGCCCTGATCGACACGGGCTACTGGACCCAGGCCCAGGTCGATTCCGGCGTGGCCTGACCCGTCAGGTGCAATCATCGGATCGGCGGGAGCGAAGAAGCTCCCGCCGATCCATCGGCCTGAAAGGCATCCAACATGGGTAATGCCATCCTCGAGATGCGCAACATCACCAAGGAGTTCCCCGGGGTCAAGGCACTGTCGGACGTCAACCTCGTCGTCGAGCAGGGGGAGATCCACGCCATCTGCGGCGAGAACGGCGCAGGCAAGTCGACGCTGATGAAGGTGCTCTCGGGGGTCTACCCCGCGGGTTCCTACGACGGCGACATCGTCTACGACGGCCAGGTGAGGTCCTTCCACAGCATCAACCAGAGCGAGGCCGTCGGCATCGTCATCATCCACCAGGAACTGGCCCTCGTCCCGACCCTCTCGATCGCCGAGAACATCTTCCTCGGGAACGAGGTCGTCAGTCGAGGCCGCATCAACTGGGACAAGACCAACGCAGAGGCGTCGAAGCTGCTGCAGCGCGTCGGCCTGGACGAGAACCCGACCACCCGCATCATGGACATCGGCGTCGGCAAGCAGCAGTTGGTCGAGATCGCAAAGGCGCTGTCCAAGGACGTCCGCCTCCTGATCCTCGACGAGCCCACCGCGGCACTGAACGACACCGACTCCGCCCACCTCCTCGGCCTGCTGCGGCAGCTGAAGGACCAGGGCGTCACCTGCATCATGATCTCCCACAAGCTGAACGAGATCATCGACATCGCGGACGCCACCACGATCATCCGTGACGGCATGACCATCGAGACCATCGACCGGGGTCCCGACATGAATCAGTCGCGGATCATCAAGGGCATGGTCGGTCGCGACCTGCAGCACCTGTACCCGGACCACACCCCGAAGATCGGCGAAGAACTCTTCCGGGTCGAGGATTGGTCGGTGATGCACCCCACCATCGCGGGGCGTCTCTCCATCGACAGAGCCAGCATCGATGTGCGCGCCGGCGAGATCGTCGGCATCGCCGGGCTCATGGGTGCCGGCCGCACCGAGTTCGCCATGAGCGTGTTCGGTGAGTCGTGGGGGCACAAGACCGGCGGCCAGACGTTCCTCCACGGCAAGGAGGTGCACATGAAGTCGGTCGAGGCGGCCATCGAGGCGGGCCTGGCGTATGCCACCGAGGACCGCAAGCGTTTCGGTCTGAACCTCATCGACGACGTGCGCCACAACATCTCGGCAGCCTCGCTCGGCCGCCTTGCGAGCGGGCTCGGGGTGGTCAACTCGAACGAGGAGATCCGTCGGGCGGAGGAGTTCCGCAAGAGCATGCGGATCAAGACGCCCACCGTCATGACCGTCGTCGGCAACCTGTCGGGCGGCAACCAGCAGAAGGTCGTCCTCTCCAAGTGGATGATGACCGAGCCGGAGGTCCTCATCCTCGACGAACCGACCCGCGGCATCGACGTCGGCGCCAAGTACGAGATCTACACGATCATCAACGAACTCGCCGACGCGGGCAAGGGCGTGATCGTGATCTCCTCCGAGCTGCCCGAACTGCTCGGCATCTGCGACCGGATCTTCACGCTCGCCTTCGGCCGCATCACCGGCCAGCTGCCGCGCGGCACGGCGAACCAGGAGAACCTCATGGAACTCATGACCAAGGAAAGGGAGGCCGCGTGATGGCCAACTTCAAGGAGATGATGGCCGGCGGCCTCCGCCAGAGCGGTATCTTCATCGCGCTCGTCGCGATCGTGCTGCTGTTCCAGGTCTGGACGAGCGGCATGCTGCTCAGCCCGGGCAACGTGACGAACATCGTCCTGCAGTACTCGTACATCCTGATCCTCGCGATCGGCATGTTGTTCGTCATCGTCGTCGGCCACATCGACCTGTCGGTCGGCTCGGTCGTCGCGCTGGTCGGGGCCGTGGCCGCGACCCTGGTCGTGAAGATGCAGCAGCCGTGGTGGCTGGCCGTGCTGGCGGGCCTCGTAGTCGGACTGATCGTGGGCGTGTGGCACGGGTTCTGGGTTGCCTACATCGGCATTCCCGGCTTCATCGTGACGCTGGCGAGCATGCTGCTCTTCCGCGGCGCGACGTTCATGGTGCTCGGTTCGGTGTCCCTGTCACCCATGTCGCCGGAGTATCAGAAGATCGCGACCGGCTTCATCAACGGGCTGTTCGGCGGCTACGGCTTCGACGTGTTCACGCTGGTCATCGCCGCACTCGCCGTCGTCGCCTACGCCGTAAGCGCGTTCCGCACCAGGTCCACCCGTATCGGGTACGAGCAGCCGGTCGACCCGATGTGGCTGATGATCCTGAAGCTGGCGATCATCGCGGTGGTCGTGATGTTCTTCGCGTACCAGCTGGCCACGAACCGCGGCCTGCCGATCGTGCTGATCATCGTGGGCGTGCTGATCTTCGTGTACTCGTTCCTGTCGAAGAGCACGGTCTACGGCCGCCACGTGTATGCGATCGGCGGCAACATCCACGCCGCCCGACTCTCGGGTGTGCGTGTCCCGCGGACCATCTTCAACGTGTACGTGCACATGGGCCTGCTGGCGGGCATCGCCGGCGTCGTCTACTCGTCCAGGGCCAACGGCGCCCAGCCCAACGCGGGCAACATGTTCGAGCTCGACGCCATCGCAGCCTGCTTCATCGGCGGGGCCGCGGTCACCGGCGGTGTGGGCACCGTGGTCGGGGCCATCATCGGCGGCATGATCATGGCGATCATGACCAACGGCATGCAGTTGCTCGGCGTCGAGGCGCCGACGCAGCAGGTCGTCAAGGGCCTCGTGCTGCTGGCTGCCGTGGCGTTCGACCTCATCAACAAGCGCCGCGCCACGGTTCGCTGAGGATCCTTCGCAACCAGCCGACTGAGGTGGGCGGTTCCCTTCCGGGAGCCGCCCACTGTCGTCCCCGGGGGTATGCATGCCCCGGCCGCTCCCGGCCCGTCCCGGATTTCGCGGCCATAGGGACCTCGGCTAGACTTCCGGTTCGGTCGACAATCGTCGGCCATGCCCTCCTGCCGCGGGAACGACCCGCGGCCGTCAGTCCGAAGGAGGTTGGGCTGCGCATGCGCAAGTACGAAGTCATGATCCTCATCGACTCCGACGTCGATGAACGTCAGGTCGCTGGGCTCGTCGACAAGCACCTCGAGACCATCACCAAGGGTGGTGGCTCCATCGACAACATCGACATCTGGGGTCGCCGTCGTCTCGCCTACGACATCAACAAGAAGTCCGAGGCGCTCTACGCGGTCGTCCACGTCACCGCCGAACCGGCCGTCGTCAAGGAGATGGACCGCCTGCTCGGCATCGACGAGCAGATCGTCCGCACCAAGGTCCTCCGCCGCGAGGACTGATTTCCACAACGTGACTGCCCGCCGGACCCATGGAGGACGGCACCCCGATAGTGGGAGGGCAGGAACAAGAAGTCCGAAAACGGAGGAACGAACCATGGCAGGCGAAACACAGATCACCCTGATCGGCAATCTCACGTCCGATCCGGAGTTGCGGTTCACCCCGAACGGTGCCGCAGTCGCGAACTTCACCGTCGCGTCCACGCCGCGCACCTT
>JBDHZH010000048.1:0-21343 GCA_039811745.1 Arachnia sp. | reverse complement strand
CTACCTCTTCTACTATGCGATCACCGACGGCGGCGGCGTGCCGGTGAAGGGTGTGGCCACCGTCATCGTCGACGAGAACGCGCCGCTGCTGGCACCCGTGGCCGTGGACGACTACGTGGCCGTCAAGGAGATCGTCGGGCTGGAGTCCGTGGATGTGGACGTGCTCGTCAACGATTTCGACCCGGACGGGACCCCAGAGGACTTGAAGGTCACCGTCGAGGCTCCGGCCAAGGCGAAGGGCGGCACCGTCACCGTGCCGCTGATCGACGACCGGCAGATCGTCCTGTACCAGATCACGGATGGCGACGGGCTGAGTTCCCGGGCCGCAATCGTGGTGCCCGGCAGGGGCCAGATCCCCCCGATGCTCAATCCAGAGAAGGTACCCGCCAAGGTCAAGGGCGGTGAGACGCTGGTCATCGGCCTCGATGAGTACGTCGTCACCCGCCCGGGGCACAAGGCCACCCTGACCGCGATGGGGTCCGTGAAGGCTGGTCCCGGCGGTGACACGACCGACCCGAACCTCGGGCTGGTGCCCAAGGACGACCGCACGATCACGTTCACCCCGGATACGAAGTTCATCGGCAGTACCTCGGTCAGTTTCGAGGTGACCGACGGCACCTCGGTCGACGACCCGCGTGGCCTCCGGGCGACCCTGAGCCTGCCCGTCGAGGTGGAGTCCTCCGGGCTCTTCCCGCCCGTGCTGCGGCCGAGCGAGATCACAGTGGCCCCCGGCGAGGATCCGCTGGAGGTGTCGTTGGCCCAGATGGTCAACGACCCCGACCCCGGCGACAACGAGAAGATGCAGTACGCGGTCAAGTCGGTTTCGGGCACCATCGATGCGAGGGTGAACGGCCAGCAGGTGCTGGTCTCCGTTCCTGCAGACACCCCGGTTGGCACCAAGGGCAGCATTCTCGTCACCGTCCACGACGGCAGCACCGAGCCGCTGGAGATGACGGTGCCGGTCACCGTCAAGACCTCGACCAGGCCGCTCATGAACGTGCAGGAGTTCACGGACAAGGAGGGCCGCGTCGGGCGTCCCACGACGGTTGATCTTGCCCAGTTGATCACGAACCCGTTCGCGGACAAGGGGGGCCAGATCACACTGGTCGGTCAACCCCAGGTCACCGGCCCGGCTTCGGTCACCGCCAGTGGTCTCGTCCTGACGATCACGCCGCGCGACTCCGGCGGGGGAGGCGACGCCGCGGAGGACGTCGTCGTCACCTACACCGTCGCCGACGCCACCCTGGACTCCACCCGCCACCGCACCGGCACGGTCAGGGTGGTCGTGAAGGACGTGCCCAAGTCGCCCACCAATGTGAGCGCCCAGTACGTGGCATCCAAGACGGCCCAGGTGAGCTGGACCCACACCGGCTGGCGCGGCGGCACGCCCAAGGGTTTCACCGTGAACTGGAGCGGCGGGAGCAAGGACTGCGGGCTCCAGACGATGTGCGTGATCGACACGCTGGCCAACAACCAGACCTACACCTTCACCGTGACGGCATCGGTGCAGGAGTCCGACATCCCGGCCTCTCCGCCCTCGGCCGCCAGCAACAGCATCTTCGTGGACGTCCGCCCCAACACGCCGGCGGCACCCACCGCGAAGTTCGGTGACCGCAAGATCGATCTGACCTGGCCCACCACCACCGTCCCCGACGGCGGATCGCCCGTCACCAAGTACATCGTCGAGATCACGCCAGCGGACACCACGGGCCAGACGAGGCAGGAGACGTCGGCGACGTCCCTGTCCTGGGGCAACCTCGCCAACGGCACTGCCTACACCTTCACCGTCACGGCGCACAACAGTCTGACGTTGCAGGACAACAAGATCGAACCCCCGACCGGTCCGGCCTCGTCGCCGGAGGTTCCGGCGGGTGCGCCGTCGAATCAGGCGGCGCCGTCGGTGGCAAAGGACAAGGCAGTTGCGGGCGTCGAGCCGCGGGCCGTCGTCAGCTGGGGTGTTCCCGGAAACGCGAACGGCGACTCGTCCTTCAACTACGAGATGCGCCAGACCGGGACCACCGCCGTGCTGTACACGGGCAGCGCCACATCCAGTGCCGTGACGATGGCCGTCGGCACCGAGGACAAGACGTTCGAGGTCCGGTCCACCAACAAGTCCGGCCTGTGGAGCGACTGGTCGCCGGCATCGAACGCTGTGCGGGCCTTCCAGCCGCCGGGCGCCCCAAGCGGGCTCAGCGTGACTCCGACCGGAGCCAACAACGAGGTGAGGATGTCGTTCACCGCCGCACCGGGCAACGGCGCCAAGCCGAACGAGGTCACCTACCGCTGGTACGCCAACGGCCAGAGCGGCACCATCGCCTCGGGCGGCACCGTCACCAACGGCTCCGCCTTCCCCAACGGCAACGACGTCTCCGTCACCCTGACCGCCATCAGCACCGTCAACGGCGAGACCGCAGAGGGTGGCTCCGCCTCCGGCACCGTCAACGCCTACGGGCCGCCGGCCGCGCCGTCGGTGTCTGCCAGCGGCAATGCGAATGACGTCTCCCAGAGTTGGAGCATGCCGGGCTCGAGCAACGGCAGGTCCATCACCTCCGTCGAGCTGGATCCCGGTGGCCAGGTTGGTCTTTCCGGCAGCCGCACGCAGGGAAATGGCCGGAACCAGACCTACTGCATCCGTGCCAGGGCACTGAACAGCGAGGGGCAATGGGGGCCTTGGTCGAATCAGGCCTGCGCCAGCACATGGGGGGATCCCACGGCCACCCAGTACAAGGGGCCTGATGGTGCAGTCTGCTCGCAGGGGTTCTCGGCTCCGTGCAATGCGGTCATGTACAGGCTTGATCGTTGGAATCCGGGCAGCAGTGTCACCTGCAGCTTCACTGCGACCACTAGCTCCGGGACGCAGGCCCAAACAGTTCGGGTCGACGGAAATGGCTATTGGAACGGCCAGTTCAAGAACTGGGTCACTGGGAGTGGGTTCGACATCGGCAACACCAACATCACCAGTTCATGTCACTACGGGTGACCAAGAGCACTGATCCCCAAGACGGAGACGACAATGACAATGACACCTGAACACGCGGCTTTCTTCGCGGATATGTTCGCCAGGCTCACGGACAATGTGGGCCAGGCACTGCTGGGCAAGAGCCCGGTGATCCGGCTGGCGCTGACGTGCATGCTGGCGGAGGGGCACCTGCTGCTGGAGGATGCGCCGGGCACCGGAAAGACGGCGCTGGCGCGGGCGATAGCCGCGTCGGTGCACGGCAGCCAGAACCGGATCCAGTTCACGCCGGACCTGCTGCCGTCCGACATCACCGGCATCACGATGTACGACCAGTCGACGGGGCGGTGGACCTTCCACCAGGGCCCGATCTTCGCGTCCATCGTGCTGGCCGACGAGATCAACCGGGCCTCACCGAAGACGCAGTCCGCGCTCCTGGAGGTGATGGAGGAGGGCAAGGTCACCGTCGACGGCCAGCGGCATGCCACCGAGCGGCCGTTCATGGTGATCGCAACCCAGAACCCCGTCGAGCAGGCCGGCACCTACAAGCTGCCCGAGGCGCAGCTCGACCGGTTCCTGATGAAGACCTCCGTCGGCTATCCGGACCGGGCTGCCGCGATCGAGGTGCTGGCCGGGTCTGCCCAGCCGGACCGCTCCAAGGCCCTCCAGCCTGTCATCGCCCAGCAGGCGGTGGCGGAGATGATCGACTCGGTCCGTGACAACTACGTCGACACCTCCGTGCTCGACTACGTGCAGCGGCTCGCCGAGGCCACCAGGGACGACGCGGACGCATCCATGGGTGTCTCGACGCGCGGTGCCATCTCCATGGTTCGGGCCGCGCGGGTGTGGGCGGCCGCGCACGGCCGCAACTACGTCCTCCCCGACGACGTCAAGGAACTCGCCGAGCCGGTGTGGACGCACAGGCTGATCATGTCGCCCGAGGCCGAGTTCGCCGGCACGACGGCCCGTGACGTGATCGGGAAGGTGCTGGCCCGCACCGAGGCGCCCGTCAATCGGTTGAGCGCCTGACGCTCGTGTTCAAGGATCGTCTCTCGGGGCCCCCGCCCCGGCTTGCAGCCCTGGTGAAGGGCGCCTGGCGTCGCATCGTCGGCCACCCGGTGATCAGGAGCATCACCCCGATCGGGTGGACGCTGATCGTCGGCCTGCCCCTGTGTGCCGTCGTCGGGTGGCGGGCCGGCTGGCTGGAGTTCCGCGCGCTCGCCGCGATGGCTGCGGTGGTCATGGTGGTGGCGGGGGTGTTCGTGTTGCGCAGGCGCGAGCACACCGTCGAACTGGAGTTGCACCGGCCGCGAGTACAGGCCGGCGACCAGGCGCTCGGGCGTGTGCTCGTCAAGGCTGCGGGTGGCAAGAGCTCCGGGCCGACGACGATGGAACTGCCCGTCGGCCGGGCGGTGGCGACGTTTCGTGTCGGGTCGATGACGCCTGCCGACGAGCACGAGGAGATGTTCGAGATCCCGACCCGCCGACGGGGGATCGTGACAGTCGGGCCGGTGCGATCCGTCCAGACCGACCCGCTGGGCGCGGTGTCGCGACAGAAGCTCCTCACGGATCAGCTGGAGTTGTTCATCCATCCGAAGATCACACATGTCTCCTCCGGCGCCATCGGCTTCCTCAAGGACGTCGAGGGCGTCACCACCACCAATCTCTCCTCCTCGGATGTCTCCTTCCACGCGCTGCGCGAGTACCGGCCCGGCGATGACCGCCGCGCCGTGCACTGGAAGACGACGGCAAGGACGGGCAAGCTCATGGTCCGCCAGTTCGAGGAGACCATGCGCGCCCATCTGGTGATCATGCTCGCAACCCGCGAGGCCGACTACGAACGGCCCGAGGACTTCGAGCTCGCCGTCGCCGTCGCCGGATCGCTCGCGGCATCCGCGCTGCGTGACGAGCGCCAGGTGTCGGTGCTCACATCGACGGGGGAGTTGCGGTTCCCGAACGCGCTCGGCCTGCTGGACCGGCTCTCCGGGGTGGAACTGACACGCGACGGCAGGGACCACAGGAGCCTGGCCGTCCAGGCCGGCGACGTGGCCGGAATGTCGGTCGCAGCGTTCATCACCGGCACCACGCCACCGGTGACGCTGAGGGCCGCGCAACTGGCCCTGTCGCCCGGGATCTTCCCGTTCGCGATTCGTTGCGGGATGTCCCTGGACGTGGCCAAGCGCAAGGTCGGTGCCCTCACTGTGCTCGACGTGAGCCGGCTGTCCGAGCTCCCTGCGGCGGTCGGGAGCCTGTCGTGAAGCGTTCGCAAGGAATTCAGCTGTCGTTGCCGCGCATGCTCGGAGCATGGGGGCTGCTCCTGCCCGGCGTCGTGGCGTTCCAGCCCACCTTCGGCGGCGTCATGGGATACGCGGCCGCCCTCGTGGGAGTCACGGTGGGTGTGGTGATCTCGCTTGTCGCTGCCAGGTTCCGGTTCGGGGTCGCATTCTGGTTCGCCGCACTGCTCGGCAGCTACCTGCTGCTGGGCGGGCCGCTGGTGCTCCCCGACACGACGATCCTGGGCTTCATCCCGTCGCTGGAGACTCTTCGTGGGCTCGTCCTGCTCGTCTTCCGGTCATGGAACGACCTGCTGACGGTGGCAACGCCTGCGGGGGACATCCCCGGTCCCGCCGCCGTCCCGCTGCTGTCCGGCCTCGTGGCCGGGGCGGTGCTGGGCGCGTTCGCGCGCAACACCCGGGCGGTGCATGCGCCGATGCTGATTCCCGTCACCTGGCTCGGTGTCAGCATCGCATTCGGCGTCCGGACGGCACCGACTGCGACGTGGCTGGGGGCAGCGCTCGGGGTCGGGATCCTCGCCTGGATGACGGCGCATCGCCTGGCCGCCACGCGCGTCGCGACCTCCCAGATCCTCCTGAACAAGGACCGCGGCCTCTCCCGGGTCGCCTCGAAGGCGCTGGCGGCCGGCGTCGTGATCGTCCTCGCGGCATCGGTTGCCGTCGGCGTGAACGTCCTGACGGGCCAGCGGGCCAACCGTCACGTCCTGCGGGACGACGTGGTGCCTCCGCTCAACCTGCACGAACTCACCAGCCCCCTGATGAGCTATCGACTCTACGAACTGACCGAGAAGGACGACGTGCTGTTCCGCGTCGAGGCCATGCCCGACGGCACCCGCCTCAGGCTGGCGGTCCTCGACACCTTCGACGGCAACGTGTTCAACGTCTCCCAGCAGGCGAGCCAGTACCTGAATGTGGGTCGCGAACTTCCCTGGTCGCCCGAGGCGCCTGTGGCCAATGCGACCATCACCGCAGTCTCGTACGACGACGTCTGGGTGCCGACCTTCGGGCGCACGAGCCGGGTGGACTTCTCGGGGCAGGATGCCAAGGGACAGGGCAAGGGCCTGTACTTCAACAAGCTGAGTTACCAACTCCTGACCACGGCCGGACTCTCGAACGGGACCGGGGTGACGGTGCAGGGCGAACCGATCGTCCAGGTCCCCGCGGACCAGAGGGATGCGTTCAAGGCCGCCGGCGCCGGTTCGGCGCCGCTTGCGACCGTGTCACGGGTGCCGGATGCCCTGGTGAAGGCCGCCACGGACTGGACCGCCGAGGCGACCAGCGCCTATGAGCAACTCGACACGATCGCCCGCAAACTCCAGGATGAGGGCTTCTACTCCGACGGCCAGGACGGCAAGTCGCGCTCCGGACACACGTCCGAGCGCCTCGGTACCATGTTCAACTCGCCCCAGTGGATCGGGGACGACGAGCAGTACGCCACCGCCATGGCGCTCATGGCCACCCAGCTCGGCATCCCCGCGCGCGTAGTCATGGGCTTCTACCCCGAAGTGGCGAGTCCTGCAGGCGGTGCCTGGGAGGTCAAGGGCACCGAGGCCCACGTGTGGGTGGAGGCGAACCTCGACGGCGCCGGCTGGTTGTCCTTCGACCCCACTCCGCCGCGTACCAAGGTTCCCCAGACGGACGTGCCCAAGCCCAAGCCGAAGCCCAAGCCACAGATCGACCCGCCGCCGGACCCGCCCGAGAAGCTTCCCGACGACCCGGTCGTCGCGGACCAGGACGCGATCAAGGTGGATGACGAGGAGAACAAGGACAACCCGCTCTGGGGCTACCTGATGGTGGCCGGAATGGTGCTGGGGGGTGCCGCAATCGCGGCGTCGCCGTTCCTCGTGATCGCGGGCCTCAAGCATCGGCGCAGCACGCGGCGTCGCACCTCCGGAGAGGTGACCGATCAGCTTGCCGGCGCCTGGGACGACGTCGTCGACCGGGCCAGGGACCTCGGCTACGTCGCCCCGACCAGCCGCACACGGCGAGAGGCCGCGGACAGCCTGCAGAGCGCGTTCCCGGACGTCGCGGTCACGCCCCTGGCTCACCAGGTGGACGCCTCAATCTTCGGGGCAGGAGCGCCGGACGAGACCCGCAGTGAGAATGTGTGGCAGGAGGCCGGGGAACTCAAGGTAGCGCTCCTTGCAACCACCCCCTGGTACCGCAGGCCTGCTGCGCTGCTGTCCGTCAAATCCCTCAGACGGCGCCGAACAGAAGCAGCGCTCGAATCCAGGAACATCAACCCCCTCCGCCGACCACGACGCGGCGGGACGACAGAGGAACAGACGAAGGAGTCACGATGACCGTCCAGATCGGCAAGTACGCGGTCGTGCCCGCGATGATGCGCAAGCGCGTGATCGCGCGGCTCATCATCTTCGGGATCACGGGCGGTCTGTATCTGATCCAGTGGTTCGTGGCCTACCAGGCAATCGCCAACGCCACCACGTACGAGGCGCTCAACCAGGCCATGCAGTTGAGCGCGGCGCTGAACCTGCTCTACGTGCCGCTGATCATCTGGCATGTGGTCGCCAACGTGGCCAAGTCGACCAACATCGGCGGAATCTTCCAGAAGTTCATGTTCGTTCGCACCGACACCGGCGAACCCGCAAAGGGGATGGTGTTCCTCAAGTACGTGGTGGAGGGCCTCTTCGAGGTGGTCACGGGTGGCTTCGGGGCCATCTCCTACCTGGTCAGCTACCGGGACGGCCAGCACTGGATCGACCGTGCGTTCAATGTCGTGTCCGTGGACACGGACTCCGTACGCGTCCTGCAGGGATTCGGTCAGCAGCCGGCTGCGCAGCCCGGGCCGGCACGCGTGATGCCGGTCCAGATGCCGCAGCGTCCGGTGGCACCCGGCGGCCCCGGCGGCCAAGGTGCGTCCCCGGTGCCTCCGTTCGCGAGGCCGCAGGGCGCCGATGCTGGGACTTCACCGATCAGTGCCCCTCAGCCGGTGGCGCCGATGGCGGAGCCTCGTCCGGTGCCTTCCTCGACCGCTCCTGCTGCCCAGGGGGCGTCCCCCTTCGCGCCCAGCAATCCCTGGGCGCTGCCCGTCGGCGGCGAGCAGGCTCGCCCGGCCGATGCGCCCGTCCCGGCCGCATCCAATCCCTTCGCGCCGTCGGGGCAGGCCCCGCTGGCGCCGGTCGCCACTCCCGCCTCGGAGCCGGCCGCAGTTGCCGTCGTCTCGGCCTCCCTGCTCGACGACGAGACCGTGATCGACGACGCGCTCGTCGCACCCCAGGTCCCGGTCGTGGTCCTCGACGACGGCCAGGAGATCTCCCTTGACGGCCCTGTCGTCATCGGCCGCAACCCCACCGCACCGGACCTGTACCCCGCGGCTCGCAAGGTGCAGGTCGTCGACGAGTCCATGCGCCTGTCAAAGACGCACCTGGTCGTCCTGCCACACGACGGTGGGGTGGGTGTCTACGACGTGGGCGCGACGAACGGCATCCATCTCGAGGTCGACGGCGAGAAGGCTCGGCTGGCGGCCAGGGAAGTGCACACGCTCGTACCCGGCTCGGTGCTCCATTTCGGCGGCAGGAACCTCAAGGTCTCCCCGTGAGCGAACCTCGCTTCGGCGTCGTGTTCGGTGCAACGACGCATCAGGGTCTGGTGAGGAGCTCGAATGAGGACTCCTACCTGACGGTCCCGCCCGTGTTCCTCGTTGCCGACGGCATGGGGGGACACGCGCGGGGTGAGTTGGCCTCCCGGGCGGTGGTCGATTCCTTCGCGGAACTCTCCACGAGGACATGGCTCACGTCGGACGACCTTGTCGGTGCGGTCGAGCGTGCCGTGGGTTGCATCGCCGGACTGGCCGGCGAGGGCAGGGCCCCCGGCTCGACCCTGGCGGGCGTCGGGTTGACGCAGCAGGGTGGGATGCCCTGTTGGCTCGTGTTCAACATCGGGGACTCCCGCACCCTGCTGCTACGCGGCGGGGAACTGAACCAGATCAGCGTCGATCACTCGGCCGCGGTCCGCGCCAGGACGGAGGGGGCGTCCGCCGCTGCCAGGAACGTGATCACCCGGGCGCTGGGGGCCGGGTTGGCCATGCCCGTGGCCGACCAGTGGCTGATCCCCGCACTGGTCGGAGACCGGATGCTGATCTGCTCGGATGGTCTCTCGAATGAGGTGACGGCCGAGTTGCTGCTGGCAACACTGCTGTCGATCGCGGACCCCCAGGAAGCCGCGAGCACCCTCGTCCAGGCCGCACTCAGTTCGGGCGGCAGGGACAACATCACTGCCGTCGTGATCGATTGTGTCGAGTTGGTGTCCACCGCACGCCACGATGTGGCCTCGGATGACTCGACCGCCTCATCCGAGGTGGATGACACCGTTCCCGACGTGGTGGAGGTGGCTTGATGATTGCGGATGGTGTTGCTCGTTGGTCATCCGGTGACGACCTGGTCGTCGCGTGGCCCGGCGGTGTCGCCCTGCTTGACGCTTCGGTTGGGCTCGATGCCGCGGAGCGGATCTGGAGTCGGCTGCGTCGGGAGCCGCAGCTCGGGACATTCCTGAAGACGCTGGCCGAGAGTTCCGACGCCGGATTCCTCGACCTGCCCCCCTTCGCCATCGCATTGCTGGAGGCGAACCGATGCCATGTGGCGGTTCGCGGCGCCTGGCCCGTGCAGATCGTGGCCGGGGGAGTCCCGGACACGCTGTCCGGCGAGGGCATCACCACCTGGGCAGAGAAGGTGGTTGCCGAGCCGGAGGCCGTGCATCTGGGCCCGACCGCCGCGGGCAGCCCAGCCGGACCGATTGCCGACGGCGTGGTCCATGGCGGCTCCGTGACCTTGGGTGAACTCGTTCCTATGCACAAGGCGGCCGTTCCCGAGACGCCCATGCAGGAGACGCCCATGAAGGAGACGCCCGCCCCGGAGCGTTTTCTGCCGGCTGCCGTGGTGGAGGAAGCAGCGGCAGCCGAGGTCCGCCGATCGGCCCCCGAACCCGTGGTGGCTGTTCAGCCCCCGGCCCCGGAGATCGGTGGTGAGTTCCGTCCCGCCACACTCCTGGAGCCCGCTGACATCCCGGACATCCCCGCCGCGCCGGTTGCCGATCTCCCCGACGGCCGGACACCGACGGGCGAGACCACGCTGATGGAGGCGGAGGAGGCGTCCGGGAAGGTTCCCGAGGAGGCCCCCGAGCCGGAGGTCAATCCGTACGCTTCGCTGTGGGATCACAGCATCGCGATGGATGTCCAGGCCGCGGCGATCCGTGGCGAGATCGAGGAGGTCACGCCGGCCGCGACGCCGTCCCCTGAGCCGCGGCCGGGCCCGTCCTCCGCGGACCAGCTTTCCGGCGAGACCGTCGTCGACGAGGGCATGGTCCAGGTGGTCATGTCGATGCTCAAGGGCGGTCCGCAGGTGTTGGCACGCTTCTGTGATCGAGGACATGCCAACCCGCCGGAGCGCGCCACCTGTTTCGTGTGCGGTTCAGTGGTGAGCGGCGACGCCCGCACCACCGACCGTCCCCAACTGGGATGGATCCGTGTCGAGGGGGGCGAGACCATCCCGTTGAAGGGTCCCATCGTCGCCGGCCGCAGCCCGAAGTCCACCGCCGTGAAGCTCGACGAGACCCCACGTCTCGTGGCCCTTCCCCACCCCCACGTCTCCGGCACGCACCTCGCCATCCTCATCGAGGGGTGGCGCATCCTGGCGAAGGACCTCCGGAGCAGCAACGGCACCTATCTCAGGAGGCACGGAAAGCCGCCGGTTCGGCTGCCGGAGAGCCCGGTTCCGCTCGTCGCCGGGGACCTCATTGATCTCGGCAAGGGATTGTTCATCCATCTGGACAGGATTCCGTAGACATGGCACAGCGAACGATGGCGCCGGAGCTTCCGGGCTTCACGTACCTCGGCTGGATCGGGGGAGGCGGCTTCGCCGACGTCTTCCGTTACCAGGACGCACTCGGCCGGTCGGTCGCGGTCAAGGTGCAGCATCGCGGCGTCGATGCCGGAACCTCTGCCGCATTCGAGGCGGAGGCAGCCCTCATGGCGAAGCTGTCGACGCACCCGAACATCGTCACCATCCTCCAGTCCGGGGTTTCGTCGGACGGCCGCCCCTTCATGGTGATGGAGGAGTGCTCGGCCGCGCACCTCGGGGCCAGGATCGCGAAGCGCACCCAGACGACTTCCAAGACGATGGAGGTGATCATCCAGGTCGCCGGCGCCGTCGAGACCGCGCACCGGATGGGCATCCTCCACCGCGACATCAAGCCTGCGAACATCCTGTTCACAGACTTCGGGCGTCCCGCACTGACGGACTTCGGGATCTCGGTCGGCGGTGGCCAAGCGCAGGCCGGCGCAGGCCTCAGCCCGCTCTGGGCACCGCCGGAACAGCACCCCAACAGCGACAAGCCGATGGGGCCATGGAGTGATGTCTTCTCTCTGGCGGCCACGATGTGGGCGATGCTGGTCGGCCGCAGCCCACTCGAGGTTCCCGGTGGCGCGAACGACCAACTGAGCCTCCGGCACCGCGTGCGCACGTTCAACCCGCCGCCGACCGGGCGTCAGGACGTCCCGGACATGCTGGAACGCGTCCTTGCGACGGCGCTCGCCAGGGACCCCGCCCAGCGCTACGCGTCCGCCCTGGAGTTCGCCCGGGCTATCCAGGGCGTCCAGGGGCAGATGAACGAGTCGGTCACACCCGTGGACGTGCTCGCGGACGACGTCGAGGATGATCACGACGAGGAGTCCGCGGACACCGGGACCCGGGTCAGCGGTTTCATGCTGATCGACCCCGACGATGCACCGGGCAGCCTCACCGTCACCACGACTGGGCCCGGCGGTGGCGTAACGAGCCCGCATGACAGGTCTCAGCCAACTGGCGGTCAGGTTCCAGCCGCGTTCCTCGGCCAGCCGATTGCCCAGCATGGCCGCGGCTACGGCGCGCCGGGGATTCGTGACTTCACCGGGCCGGTCCTCCCCGACTACGCCGACCGGACCGCCGTCTCTTCACCGGCGAACCAGGACGGGGTTCCGGTCACCGAGGCCCGGTCACGGAAGGGCAGCTCACTCGTTGCGGTGCTCGTCTCCGTCCTGATCGTGCTGCTGGTCGGGGGTGGCGTGTGGGGGCTCTGGGCCAGCGGTGTCCTGAACGCGGACCCTGTCACGGCGTCCACGCCCACGGATTCACCCACCGTCAAGGCACAGGACCCGGTTGGCCTGCGGGTCCCGCCCGTCGAGGACCTCAAGGGCACGAAGTCCGGGGACACCGTCACGTTCGGGTGGACCAACCCGGATCCTGCACCGTCGGACAAGTACCTGGTCGAGGAACTCAGCACCGGCAAACAGGAGCCGTACCGCGAAGTCTCCGAGCCGACCATCACAGTTCCCGCCCAACCCGGGCAGACGTGCATCAACGTGACACTCCGTCGCGGCAACGGAAACGTGTCCGCGCCCGTCCGAGGATGTGTCGAATCATGAACGCGCTCGAGGTGGATCTGGCCGGGGAGACGTACACCCTCCTGCCGGGCCAGGACTTCACGATGGGCCGCGTCGGTGATCTGATCATCGACGACAACCCCTACCTGCATCGGAACTTCCTCAAGCTCGACTTCCGGGACGGATTCTGGTGGCTGTCGAATGTGGGTCGCCGGGCGGCGGTGCAGCTCTCGGACTCCCAAGGGTTGAGCCGCAGCACACTGACTCCCGGTTCGCGGATGCCGCTCGTGTTCGGCCAGACCGTCGTCACATTCGCGGCCGGGCCGTTCAGCTACGAGATCAACCTCAACCTCGACCGTCCCGCCTTCGATCCAGTGCCTGTTCCGGCAATGTCGCCGAAGGGCGACACGACCATCGGGGAGACCGTGTTCACCGAGAGCCAACTACTGGCCATCCTCGCCCTCGCCGAGCCGCTGCTTCGGCGCATTGGCACGGGTGCCTGGGAGGTTCCCACGGCCGTGGCTGCGGCCCGCCGTCTCGGCTGGACCCAGACCCGGTTCAACAGAAAACTCGACAACGTCTGCGACAAGCTCGACAAGATCGGCGTCAAGGGGCTCAAGGGAGCCCCCGGAAAGCAGGCACTCGCACGCCGGGCCATGCTGGCCGAGTACGCCGTCAACGCCCGCATCGTCACCGTCGACCACCTGCCCCTCCTGATGGCCGAGGCGCGGCGAGGTTCGCTCGGGCGGCTGGTGACATCGTGATCCTGCGTATCCGCTCCTTGTCACGGTCACACACGCCCGTGCTCACCCGGGGCCATACCCAGGTGCCGGCTCATCGAGTAGGAGGGGAACAGTGAAGGTCCTCGTGACGCTGGATCGACCCGGAGATCTGGCATCGGTGCATCTCGAGATCACAGCAGACGGTACGGCCACCGTCGGTGAAGTCGCGCGTGCCGTTGCCTCTTGCCGCGAGAGCGGTCTTCAGGTGGCCACGGCCTCCCTCCTGACCCTGCGGACGTTGGGTGCCAGTGGTTTGGGTGGCCGGGAGTTGGCCCCCAACCTGAGTTTGCTGAACTCGGGCATCTCCTCTGGATCTCGGATCGAACTGGTACAGGCGATCGCGGGAGCAACCGGCGGGCAGCCCGCAGCCGTTCTCAGAGTGCTCTCCGGACCGGATCGAGGTGTCGAGGTGATGCTCCCGTTCGGGAGGTCGAGTCTGGGGCGCAGCGCGACGAGCGACGTCCGGTTGAGCGATTCTCGGATTTCGAAGAACCACGCGCAGATCAACATCGTGGATGGTGTGGAGATCGTGGACACCAACTCGGCCAACGGCGTTGTGGTTGGAGGTGTGCGAGTATCCAGGGGTGTACTTGGCCCGGGCGACCAGTTCAGGGTGGGCGACACAGTTGCCGTGATCCAGCCGCTGCAGTCGCTGAGGCCGGTTACCGACAGCACCGACGTGTCGTTCACGAGATCGCCCAAGGTGTTGGTCCGACCGGCACGAGAGGAGCTTGAGGCCCCAGAGGTTCCCAAGGAGCCACCTCCGGCGCAGTTCCCGCTCCTGGCGATGGTGGCACCGTTGATCATGGGCGTGGTGCTGTATCTCTTCACCCGGTCCGTGATGAGCCTGCTCTTCGTTGCACTCAGCCCGATCATGATGCTGGGGAGCTGGGCTTCGCAGTGGGCCTCGGGTCGTCGCCAGCGGAAGAAGGACACTGCGTCGTTCCGGGCCACGTTGGAGCATCTCGACGAGAGCCTGGCGACTGCCGCCGACGAACAGCGGAGGCAACTTGGCGAACTGTTCCCGTCCCTCGACGCTGCGTTGGCCTCCCTCGGAGCCATGGACGAGTCTGTTTGGACGCGCCGCCCCGAGAACCCGGAATTCGGGTGTGTCAGGTTGGGGATCGGTGAGGTCGAGGCCGCGAAACGGGTCGTGCTGCAGCGGGTTCAGGGCCGTCCGGACCTGCTCGTGGAGTTGCGCAGGACGGTGACTGCGCGGGCCCAAGTGCAGAATGCCCCCGTCGTCGCCAGTTTCGCAGAGTCGGGAAGCGTCGGAGTCGCTGGGGCGGCCGGCCCTACGGCGATGATCGCGCGGGGGCTGGTGCTGCAGCTCGCCGTGACTCACTCCCCAAGTGAACTTGTGCTGGGTTGTCTGACGTCCGCACGGTGCATGGCTGACTGGAGTTGGCTTGAGTGGCTGCCCCACGTCAATCCCGGCCTGTCGCCACTCGGCACCGCCTCGCTCAGCTCGGATGAGGCCAATGGGCGGCGCGTTCTGGACAGGCTGGAGGAACTGGTCGAGGCGCGTCTGCATGGCCGGAGGGTCTCCGGTCAGCGCGGTCCGATCCCCGGGAGCAAGCCCAGCCTTGGAGAGCAGCCTCCCTTGCCGTTGGTGGTCGTGGTCGTCCATGACGCTTGGGCCGAGAAGGGCCGGCTGATCCGGATCGCGGAACGCGGCCCGGATGTGGGGGTGCATCTGATCTGGGTGGCGGACCGAGTGGATGAACTGCCGGCAGCGTGCCGTACATTCGTCGACGTCGATTCAGCGACCGTCGGCATGGTTCGGCATGAGCGCACCGTGACCCCCCTCGAGGCAGAGGGCGCCCACGTCGAGACTGCGCAGCTTGCGGCGCGCCAGTTGGCTCCTCTGGTGGATGCAGGCGCCCCTGGTGACGATGAAACCGACCTGCCCACCAGCATGTCGATGGTCACCGTCGTCGGGCGGGAACTCGCCGATGATCCGGCGCAAGTCCTCACTCACTGGCGTGAGAACGGGTCGCTGAGCACCCCGGGCTCGACTCCCCGGACAAGGGAGCAGCCCCTGACGCTGCGTGCGCTGGTTGGCCATACCGGAATCGAGCCGTTCGCCCTGGACCTGCGGACGCAAGGGCCACATGCCCTGGTGGGCGGAACCACTGGGGCAGGCAAGTCCGAGTTCCTGCAGGCATGGCTGCTCGGGATGGCCATGGCCTACGCCCCCAGCCGCCTTACCTTCCTGCTTGTCGACTACAAGGGTGGGACGGCGTTCGCCCATTGCGTGAGACTTCCGCACTGCGTCGGCCTCGTCACCGACCTGAGCCCGCACTTGGTGCGCAGGGTGCTTCGCAGCCTCCGGGCGGAGATCACGCGTCGCGAGCACCTGTTCAACGAGAAGGGTGTCAAGGACCTGATCGAGCTCGAGAACCGGGGTGACCCCGAGTGCCCGCCCGCGCTGGTGATCGTCGTGGACGAGTTCGCCGCACTGAAGACGGACGTCCCTGAGTTCGTGGATGGTGTGATCGACATTGCGCAGCGTGGGCGATCGTTGGGGCTGCATCTCATCCTCGCGACCCAACGTCCTGCTGGTGTCATCGGGGACAACATCCGGGCAAACACCAATCTGCGGATCGCGTTGCGCATGAACGACGAGAGTGACTCTAAGGATGTGATTGGGGACGTGGTCTCTGCCCACTTCGATCCGGCGATTCCGGGGCGCGGTGCGGTGCGCGTCGGCCCGGGACGCATCATCCGATTCCAGACGGCGTATCCGGGTGCCCGGACGGCCGTCACGCCGGACCTGCCCACGGTCGCGGTCCAGCAGTTCTCGTTCGGAAGCCGCACTTCCTGGAAGGTGCCTCGCCAGGCACCACAGGGACCCAAGGTCGCCCAGGACATCGAACGGATAGTCACTTCGCTGATCGCCGCGAGTGAGCAGGGCGAGATTCCCCCTCCGCGACGGCCCTGGCTGGATGAACTCGGCGCGGGATACGATCTCCTGAAGCTGCGACAGCGGCGGGACGATGAACTCGTCCTTGGAATCGTCGATGAACCTGACTCCCAGACCCAGAGATCCGAATACTTCCGCCCCGACGTGGAAGGGAACATCCTCTTCGTCGGGTCCGGAGGCTCCGGCAAGTCCACCGCACTCAGGAGCCTCGCACTTGCCTCGGTCCAGACTCCGCGCACGGGACCGGTGCACGTCTACGGGCTGGATTTCACGGGGAGCGGGCTGACCTCACTGGAGAAGATGCCGAACGTCGGCTCCATCGTTCCGGGAACCGACGAGGAGCGGGTGGCGAGGCTGCTGCGCACGCTGGATGGATGGGTCAGCGAGCGCGCCGACAGATACGCCGAGGTCGGCGCGGGCACCCTGCCGGAGTACCGAGATCGCTCGGGTCGGGATCATGAACCCCGGATACTCGTGCTGCTGGACGGATTCAGCGCCTTCCACGAGGAGTACAATGGAGACGCGCTCAAGGGACGGCTCTATCAGACCTTCCTCAGGCTGATCGCCGAGGGCCGCGCAGTCGGGGTTCATTTCGCCGTGACGGTGGACAGGTCCAACGCAGTCAATACCACGGTCGCCTCCGCATTCCTGCGACGGGTAATCCTTCGGCAGGCGAATGAGAACGCGTATCTCGATCTGGATGTCCCCCGGGACATGCTGACCCCGGGCAGTCCACCCGGCAGGGGCATCTGGTCTCCGGGCAATGTCGAGATCCAACTCGCCTGCGCAGGTGGCAGGGCGAGCACGTCGGATCAGATCGGCACGATGGCGCTACTTGCGACGGCGGCCGCCCGACACCACCCGGTTCGTCCGCAGCTGATCGGCAAGCTCCCGGTCCTGACGCGCTTGGGGGACATCCAGCGGCAGGGACCGATCCTCGGTATCTCCGATAACACCTTGGCCCCGCTGCCTGCGCCGGCGAATGGCTTGGCACTGGTGACGGGTACTGGGCGCAGTGGGCGCAGCAACGCGATCGGCGTCTGGGCCCAGACCCTGCGGGAATCGGTGCCGGGGGTGGAACTCGTGCTCCTGTCTGCGCGGAAGAGTTCGATCTCCGGGATGCGGATGTGGCGGCGCACGGCCATCGGGTATGCCGAGGCCCAAGCGTTGTTGGGGCTCCTGTCCAGTCAGCCGTCACCGGGAACAGATGGCAGCCCCGCCCGCGCGATCTTCGTCGAGGGGCTACCGGAGCTCAGTTCGGAGGGGCTTGGTGCACAACTCGCCTCACTCGCACGTCAATCCGTTGAGGAGCAGAACCTGTTCGTCGCGGAGGGCAGCGTCGACACGTGGGGGCGGGACTACGACGTCAAGCCGATCCTCCTGGGGGCAGGGCGGGTTCTGCTTCTTCAGGTCGGACAGGATGCGGCGTACTCGTTCGTGGACTTCCAACTGCCTCGGCTCAAGGGCTCCGACCGGGTTCCCGGACGCGGATTCTGGGTCGAGCGGGGTTCTGCTGTGAAGGTGCAGGTGCCAATGCTCGGATGATGGGTCGCCTGACCCATTGCAGGGTTGGCCGCCCGCTGATGTGATTCATGCAGACCACGGGATTGGTCGCATGAGGGACAAGGAATCGACTGGCGAAGTCCGCCGGTCGTCAACAGTAAGGAGAAGGAAAATGGCACAGGTTCTCGGAATGGATCCGCAGGCCGTTCGCGAATTGGCGCAGCAGCTGGACACCTCGGCAGGGCAGATCGAGCAGATCCGCAGCCAACTCACCGGCAAGCTGTCGGGCACCCAGTGGACCGGCAACGATGCCCAGCAGTTCCGCAACGACTGGCAGTCGACGCACGTCGCTGCTTTGAACCGCGTCGTCGAGGCGCTCAAGCAGGCAAGCCAGACCGCGACCCGCAATGCGGCGGCTCAGGAGCAGACCTCCAACACGCTGTGACGGACTCCTTGCCGTGGCGGCTCCCGGACGCCGCCACGGCAAAGACCCAAATGAGGAATATGGGCCGGGGAAGTCGGAGCCATGGCTCCGAGGCCCCCAATCCCGGCGATGCTTGAGGTGCAAGGGGACGAAGGGAGCGTTTGGAGTGAACGGAATGATTGGCGCCGATACGGTTGGGCTTCGGCAATTGGGCGGGGACATGAGGCGATCGGCCCAGCAGTTGGAGGGGGTTGCTTCGTCGTTGCGCAATGTGCCTCGCAACGTCTGGTTGGGGACCGACGCGGCGTCGTTCTACTCCAGCGTCGATTCAAGCCTTCTTCCGCAGTTGAGGGTTGTGATCGAGGCGTTGGTGAACGCGGGGGCCGTCCTGGAGCGAAATGCGGCTGCCCAGGATGAGACCTCAGCCACTCTCGCCGGGGCGGACGGAGCAGTTGTCGCTGTGGGTGGTGGCGTCGTGACAGGGTTCGATCCAGGCGATGTGGTTGCCGGAGTTAGTCGGGCGGTACTCGACGGCGGGAGTTTCCTGGCTGACGGTCTGGGGTTGGGCATGACGACGGCGCAGTGGGCGTTGTCTGATCCTGGAGTCAAGGAGTGGTGGAAGATGGACCTTCCGGGAGGCAATGCACTGTCCTTGTTCTCCGCCGTTCTCACGGGCGTCGATGTTGGTGTGGAGGTCGCGCATGGCAACTGGGGTCAGGCGGCGTGGAGTGGGGTCAAGGGAGCGTTGGGTCAGGTACCGGGGCCGGTCGGCTTGACGGCGCCGGCCGCCATGGAGTTGTTCGAGATGGCTGTTCCGTTCAGCGATGAGCGATCCGAGCAAGTTTTCGAGGCGCTCAAGATGCGGCAGTACGGGACCACTGACCTGACATACGAGCAGGCTGCGGCGCTGTCGGACAGATACAGCTCTCCAGCCGGCCCTTTGTACATGATCAAGGACTCCTTCGATGAGTCCATGGAGAACCCCAAGGGCTTCATGGCAACTGGGATCAAGATGGCGGGTGAGGGTATCGCCGATGTCATCTGGGGCGGCTATCAGTGGGTGACGGGGAAGCGGTGAGTTGGATGTCAGAGACTGGATATGCGGAGCAGGCCGGCGCCTTGGTCGGCGAGCGGGAGATCCGGGTGGATGCGAGGGTCGCTTGGGGCTTGGTGCTGGCGTCGCCGAACGGTCGAACGATGTTCCCCGGCCTCAAGGATGAGTTCCTCGCCGTCAGCGTCGATGTGACCTCCGACCTGGTGAGTGGCACGATCGACTATCCGGCCGGGCTGCCCGAGTGGGTTCGCGCAGATCTTGTTGAGATCGGACGTGTCGCCCTGGCCTCGACAGAGTCGGTTGCCGTATCGAGCAGCAATCCGGCGCTCCGCTCATTGGTCGCCATGACCAGTGGAGATCTCGCGGCGATGGTGCTGCCCGGGATGGGGGATGGCCTCGTGCTGTCGCTGTCACGCGAAGAAGCGGTGCTGGTGCTGGCTGATGTCCTGAGACGGTACCAAGAGGCCGGGCAGGCGTGGTCAGCCGTTCGTCATGACAATGGCGCGGCCATCGTGTCGCTGTCTTCTCGGGGGAATGCCCTGACGCTTCAGGTCGGTGAGGGCCGCGAACAGCCCGAGACCGCCGAGGCCGCCCTCGCTCTGCTGCTGGGAGGGTGACGGTGACGACTCCGAATCCGCAGCGGCTGGGCTCATCCTTGGATACGTCGGGCTTCTCGTGACGGTATTCGTTTTCCGAGACGTCGTTGCCCAGTAAGCGTACTACTTCTGATACATGCAGCGATTGCTTGAGGGTGTAAGGCCGAGTGAATGCCTGCCAGCGATGTGAGCAGCCCGGCACGGGCGGCCTTTGCCCCGACTGCAGCGGTCTGCTCAGCTCCGCCTGGAGCATGGAGAATGACGACACGCTGACCGACGGGTTCGCGCCGATAGCGGCCGATCCCACGCCGTCGCAGCCGATGGTGATCCGGCTCCGCGGGTCACCGCAGCCATGATGCCTCCGCCACCCGTCTATCGAACTCCGCCCACCGGTTGGATGGAGCCTGCGGACGCCGCGCCTGCGCCGTCGTTGTCTGACCATGGGCTCGTCCAGCCGCAGTCGGGGCCGTGTGGGCGGAAGGGGGGCAGAATCGTCGGCGTTGTTGCACTCACCATGGTCGGTGCGTTGGTGCTGGGCGTCGGGGTGGTGTTTGTCGTCAGCATGTTGTTGGGGAGCGGGAACGCCACCACGGTGTCTGGGCCCTCGGCCGGCTTTCGCGCCCGGCAAGTCCCGTTCAATCTGCCTCCAGGATCGGCGCAATCACCAAGGCATCGCGTGACCGCCACTGGGAAAGCCTCGATGTGGGCGCTTGAACGCATCGATTGAGAGTCCTCGCCCGAGTGTGATCCTCGCCTTGGACGGTGCTCACCGTAGAACGGTCGAATATCGCCGAGTCAGTGGCACCGTGGTCACCTCAATCCTCTGCCTTTGGAGCCTCCGCACAATCAAGGCTCGGGCAACACGCACGGTCCAAGTTCTGGGTTGCGCAACCCATGGACATGGAGATCGCTGCGGAGTTTAATCATGGTGACGGATTGAGGGGGCGACCTTGGCCATGTGGCTCTTGGGACCCCGTTCTGAATGATTCAACGAGAGGCGGGGTCATGAACGGTTCAAGTGGTAGTGGTGGCTTTCTGGTGATTCTGTTGCTGGTTGGCTTCGTAGCGGCGATGCTCGTTTGGCGCTGGCTGGCGCGCAAGGCGAGTTCCGGGATCAACCGAGCCATCCATCAGGGGCAACACCAGGCCGGCCAGGCGGCGGCGGGGACGCAGCATTTTCTGAAGGCGGGGAGTCTGTCTCCTCAGGGTGTCCTCGACGCAATCTACCTGGGCTTGCCCTACGAACAGGCAAGGGAGGGAAGTGGAGTCCTCAATGCCAGCATCTTCAAGGATGGAGGGACGGGGGTGCCCAGGAGGGTTATTCAAAACTCAGTCTGAAGAATTCGAGGGCGATGACTGCGGAGATGGTTTCCGCGAAGGTGTGGAAGGGTCTTCGGTAGTCGGTGTGGAGGATTCGCCAGGTCTTGAGGTGA
>JBDHZH010000047.1:0-21517 GCA_039811745.1 Arachnia sp. | reverse complement strand
TGTGGGCGGTCCCGGCGGTGCAGGCGGTCCCGGTGGCGGTGGCTTCGGCGCGCCCCCGTCGGGTGGTCCCGGCGGCGCGCGGGGGCGTGGCCGCGCCGGTGGCACGCAGGGTGCCTTCGGTCGCGGCGGTGCCGGCGGCAAGCGTGGACGCAAGTCCAAGAAGCAGCGCAGGCAGGAGTTCGACCAGATGGAGGCGCCCGCCATCGGTGGCGTGCGCGTCCGCAAGGGCGACGGCCAGACGGTCCGGCTGCGTCGCGGTGCCTCGCTGACGGATCTCGCGGAGAAGATCGGCGTCGACGCGGCGGCGCTCGTGCAGGTGCTGTTCCACCTCGGTGAGATGGTGACCGCAACGCAGTCCGTCGCGGACGACACCCTCGAGGTGCTCGGCGCGGAGCTCGACTACAACATCGAGGTCGTCTCCCCCGAGGACGAGGACCGCGAGTTGCTGGAGTCGTTCGACCTCGAGTTCGGCGAGGACATCGGCGACGAGTCGGACCTGGAGTCCAGGCCGCCGGTCGTCACGGTCATGGGCCACGTCGACCACGGCAAGACGAGGCTGCTCGACACGCTCCGGCACGCGAACACGGCCGCGAAGGAGGCCGGCGGCATCACGCAGGCCATCGGTGCCTACCAAGTCGTGACCGAGGTCGACGGCCAGACCCGCCCGATCACGTTCATCGACACCCCCGGCCACGAGGCGTTCACCGCCATGCGTGCCCGCGGCGCCAAGTCCACGGACATCGCGGTGCTCGTGGTGGCGGCCGATGACGGCGTGATGCCGCAGACCATCGAGGCGCTGAACCATGCCAAGGCCGCGGACGTCCCGATCGTCGTTGCCGTGAACAAGATCGACAAGCCGAGCGCAGACCCGACGAAGGTCCGCGGCCAGCTGTCCGAGTTCGGGCTCGTTCCCGAGGAATACGGCGGCGACACGCAGTTCGTCGACGTGTCCGCAGCCACCGGACAGGGGCTCGATGAGTTGCTGGAGTCCATCGTCCTGACCGCGGATGCGGCGCTGGACCTGCGCGCGAACCCGGATATGCCCGCCCAGGGCGTGGCCATCGAGGCCCACCTGGACAAGGGTCGTGGCCCGGTAGCCACGGTGCTCATCCACCGCGGCACGCTGCACATCGGAGACTCGATCGTCGCAGGCTCCGCCCACGGCCGCGTCCGTGCACTGATCGACGACAACGGGGAGAACCTGGAGGAGGCCGAGCCGTCGCGCCCCGTGCAGGTGCTCGGCCTGACGTCGGTGCCCGGCGCCGGCGACAACTTCCTGGTCGTCGACGACGACAGGATGGCCCGCCAGATCGCCGACAAGCGTGCCGCACGCATGCGTGCGGCACAGCAGGCGGCAGGCTCGCGTCGTAAGACGCTCGATCAGCTGTTCGAGCAGTTGGAGCGTGGCGAGACGCAGGAGCTGCTGCTCATCCTCAAGGGCGACGGCGCCGGTTCCGTCGAGGCCCTGGAGGATGCGCTGTCGAAGATCGATGTCGGCGAGGAGGTGTCGCTCCGGGTCATCGACCGCGGTGTCGGTGCCATCACCGAGACGAACGTGTCGCTGGCCGCGGCGTCGAAGGCCGTCATCATCGGCTTCAACGTGCGCCCGACCCAGCACGCCGCCAGGCTGGCCGACCAGGAGAACGTGGACATCCGCTTCTACTCGGTCATCTACTCCGCCATCGACGAGATCGAGGCGGCCCTCAAGGGCATGCTCAAGCCGATCTTCGCCGAGGAGGTTCGTGGTCAGGCGGAGATCCGCGAGATCTTCCGCAGCTCCAAGTTCGGCAACATCGCGGGCTGCATGGTCATCGACGGCACGATCAAGCGCAACCAGAAGGCCCGTCTGCTGCGCGACGGCGTGGTCGTGGCCAACACGTCCATCGCCTCGCTGCGGCGTGAGAAGGACGACGCCTCGGAGGTCCGCGAAGGCTTCGAGTGCGGCCTGACCCTGTCCAACTTCAACGACATCCGCCTCGGCGACGTCGTGGAGACCTTCGAGGTCGTGGAGCGGGCGCGTTCCTGACGCCCCGCCCCCGCCTCACGAGAGGAGGAAACATGCCGAATGCGCGCAACGCGAAGCTGGCCGAGCAGATCAAGGTCATCCTGGCGGCCACGATGGAGCGCCGTGTGAAGGATCCCCGCTTGGGGTTCGTCACGCTGACCGACGTCCGCCTGACCGGTGACAACCAGCAGGCCACCGTGTTCTACACGGTGCTGGGCGACGAGTCCGCACGGGCCGGAACTGCGGCGGCGCTCGAGTCCGCCAAGGGGCTCATGCGTTCGGCGGTCGGGTCCCAGTTGGGGCTGCGGCACACGCCCACGCTCGAGTTCGTGCTGGACGCCACCGAGGAGGTCGCCAAGAACATGGAGGACCTCCTCGCCCGGGCCCAGGCCAGTGACGCGGCTGCCGCGGCGGACGCCGTCGGCAAGTCGTTCGCGGGCGAGGAGAACCCGTACCGGGAGCCCCGCAGCGAGTGACGACCGACTCTGGTCTGGTCGTGGTCGACAAGCCCGCAGGCGCCACATCACATCAGGTGGTGGGGCGCCTGCGCCGGCTTCTCGGGACGAGGAAGGTCGGCCACGCAGGCACGCTGGACCCGATGGCCACGGGCGTGCTGATCTGCGGGGTGAACCGGGCGACCCGGCTGCTCGGCCACCTCGCCCTGCACGACAAGCGCTACCTTGCCACCATCCGTCTCGGTGAGCGTTCGAGCACGGACGACGCCGACGGCGAGGTGACTCCGGTCGCGTCGGCGTCCCGGATCGACGCAGGCCGCTTGGAGGCCGCGCTGGCGCCGTTTCGGGGTCGCATCCTGCAGGTGCCGAGTTCCGTGTCGGCGATCAAGGTCGATGGGCAGCGCGCCTACAAGCTGGCCCGGGAGGGTAAGCCCGTCGAGCTGGCAGCCCGCGAGGTGGAGGTCAGCCGGCTCGACGTCCTCGACGTGCGGCCGGGCGTCGACATCCTGGACGTGGACGTGGATGTGGAGTGCTCCAGCGGCACCTACATCAGGGCCATCGCGCGTGACCTGGGGGAGGCGCTCGGCGTCGGGGGCCACCTGACCAGTCTCCGCCGGACCCGGATCGGTGGCTACACCATCGCCGGCGCGGTCGTCCTCGGTGACGAGCCGCCGCCGCTGATGTCCATGGCGGAGGCGGCGCGCCGGAGCTTCCCCTGCATCGACGTCACCCCCGCGCAGGAGGCCGACATCCGCTTCGGCCGCCCGCTGCCCTCGCTGATGGTCCCGGCGGATGTGACCGGCATGGTTTCACCCTCGGGCGAGCTGCTCGCGCTGTATCGTCCTGACGGCGAGGGTTCGCGTCCGGTCGCTGTGCTCGTCTGAACCTTGTGCCTTTGAATTGAGTTGGTGGGAGCCGGGAGGTCTTGTGAACCAGTGCGTGGTGACGATTGGCAACTTCGACGGCGTGCACAGGGGACACCGCAAAGTGCTGCAGGAGGCGCGCGGGGACGGGTCGCTCCCGCTGGTGGTGCTGACGCTCTGGCCGCATCCTGTCTCCGTGCTGCGACCGGACAAGGCGCCGTTGCTGCTCAGCGACCTGGCCACCCGCATCGAGTTGCTGAAGCAGGCCGGTGCCGACCAGGTGCGGGTCATCCGGTACAACCAGCACGTCGCCCAGCTGAGCCCCGAGGAGTTCGTCGACTCGTACGTGGCACCCCTGCACCCCGCGCGGGTCGTGGTGGGCGAGAACTTCCGTTTCGGGCACCTCGCGGCGGGGGACGTGCACACCCTCGCGGCGCTGGGGGCCACCCGGGGATTCACGGTCGAGCACCTGTCGCTGGAGACCGTCGGCGAGTCCGTCACGTGCTCCACACTCATCAGGAAGGCGCTGGCGGACGGCGACGTGGGCGTGGCCGCGCAGCACCTTGGACGGCCGTTCCAGTTCCGCGGCCTCGTGGTCATGGGCGACCAGCGGGGAAGGGAGCTCGGCTTCCCGACGGCCAACATGGGGGTCGACGATGGCATGGCCGCACCGGCCGACGGCGTGTATGCCGGTTGGTTCACCACCCCGGACGGCGCCAGACGGCCCGCGGCCATCTCCGTCGGATCCAATCCGACTTTCGACGGTGGCGACCGTAGGGTGGAGAGCTACGTCATCGACGAGGTCGGGCTCGACCTGTACGGTCAGGAGGCCGTCGTCGAGTTCGTGGAGCACATCCGAGGCCAGGTCCGTTTCGACGGCGTGGCCGCACTCGTCGAACAGATGACCGACGACGTCCGGCGCGCCAGGGAGATACTGGGTCTGACGTCGTGAACGCAGACTCCGGCCCACCCAGAGACGAACGGATTCCCATGTCCCACCACACGCATCCCTCCGCGCGGCCCGGGGCCGAGGCCCGCGGCGTGGGCCGGGCTCATGCGAAGGCAATCCTGCTCGGTGAGCATGCGGTGGTGTACGGAGCGCCGGCCATCGCGCTGCCGGTGAGGGAACTGGTGGCCGAGGCACGCGTGACGGCCACGGACGGCGCCGTCCAGATCAGCAGCGAGTTGCACACCGGCGAGACGGTCACCGCTCCGGTGCACCTGCGGCCGCTGCTCACCGCGGTGGGTGCCTCGCTGGAGCGTCTCTGCCCCTCTGGGGCGGGCGTCTCCCTGCGGCTGACCAGCGACATCCCGCACGGCCGGGGGCTGGGTTCCTCTGCGGCGGTGGCCGCCGCAGTGGCCCGCGCCGTCGCGGACCTGTCCGGGCGGCAACTGGCCCCCGAGACGCTGCACGAGATCGTGCAGGAGGCCGAGCGGGTGGCCCATGGGAATCCGAGCGGGCTCGATGCGCGCACCGTCGTGGCCCCGAGTGCGATCCGGTTCAAGGCGGGCGTGGTCTCGCCGCTGGAGATCGGCCGATCCCTGACCTTCGTCCTTGCCGACTCGGGCGTGCCGGGGTCCACGGTGGAGGCGGTCGGCGGCGTGCGCACCCGGCGCCTCGCGAACCCCGTCGGCACTGATGCCCTGATCGAGGGACTCGCCGAACTGACGGAGGCTGCCAGGGAGGACCTTGCCTCAGGAGACCTGTCCGCACTCGGTTCCCGCATGGACAGGGCCCATTCCCTGCTCGGCCTGCTCGGCGTGAGCACTCCCGGCCTTGATGCCCTGGTCGCCACGGCCAGGCGGTCCGGCGCGCTCGGGGCGAAGTTGACCGGCGGCGGACTCGGCGGCTGCATCCTCGCGCTGGCCGCATCGCCCGAGGGGGCGACTGAACTGGCCGACTGCCTTCGAACGGCGGGGGCGGTCAACACCTGGACGACGGAGGTACCAGCCACATGAACGCCGCCACGGCCCGCGCCTTCCCGAACATCGCCCTTGTCAAGTACTGGGGGAAACGCGATGAGGAATTGAACCTGCCCGTCGCAGGCAGTCTGTCGCTCACGCTGGATGCGTTCGCCACCACCACCACAGTCGAGGTAACCCCGGGAGCGCCGGGGGATCGGTTCGAGTTGAACGGTCGTGTGGTCGAGGGGCCGGCCCTCGCGCGCGTCACGCGCTTCCTGGATCTGGTCCGGGAGCGCGCCGGCGTCACGGACCATGCCGTGGTGCGGTCGGTCAACGAGGCCCCGACGGGGGCGGGCCTGGCGTCGTCGGCCTCCGGGTTCGCGGCGCTGGCGGTGGCCGCCTCGGCCGCCTACGGGCTCGACCTTGAGCCGCGGATGCTCAGCGCCCTGGCACGACGGGGTTCCGGTTCCGCAGCCCGTTCGATCATCCCGGGAGTCGCCCTCTGGCATGCCGGCGACGACGATGCGACGTCCTTCGCCGAGCCCGTGCCGGCACCCGACATGCGCATGGTCATCGTGACCATCGACGAGCGCCAGAAGGCGGTCTCCAGCCGGGAGGCGATGCGCCGCACCGCGGCCACCTCGCCCTTCTACGATGCCTGGATCGCCTGCACGCGACAGGCTCTGACGGAGATGGTCGACGCCTGCGCCGTCGGGGACTTCACGCGGATCGGCGAGATCACGGAGTCGCACGCCCTGCGCATGCATGCCGTCATCTCCTCGACGGAGCCGCCCATCCGTTATCTCGCGCCGGCCAGCATCGCCGTGTTCGATGCCGTCGTCGCGCTGCGCGAGAGGGGGATTCCCGCCTACGGCACCGCGGACGCCGGCCCGAACGTGTGCGTGTTGGTGCGGCCCGAGGACGCCGACGTCGTGGCAGGGGCCCTGGCGGGGCTCGGCCGGGTGCGGGTCGTGGGGCCCGGCCCGGGGGCCGAACTCCTCGACGGTGTGGGTGTGCCGCCGGCTTGGGAGGGCCCGTGATCGTCTCCCGGGCCCCGGGGAAGCTGTTCATCGCAGGCGAGTACGCCGTCGTCGAGCCCGGGGAACCCGCGGTCCTCGTGGCCGTGGACAGGTACCTGACCGCCCGGCTGACGTCGGCAAGGGGGTCGGGACGGGTACGGTTCGGCCGCTCAATGCTGGCGTGGCGCCACGACGGGCACGGCATCGCCGTCACGGCCGGCAGGAACGACTACGTGGCCGCCGCCATCCGGGCAGTGGAGGAACTCCGCGCCGCACACGGCCTGCCCGTCCGGTACTTCGACCTGGACCTGACGTCGGCGCTGACCTATGCCGACGGACGCAAACTCGGGTTGGGCTCGTCGGCGGCCGTCGTCGTCGCCATCGTCTCGGCTCTGGATAGGTTCCACGGTCTTGCGTTGACGACCCTCCAGCGGTTCCGGCTGGCCCTGCTGGCGACGATCGAGGTGTCCCCAACCGCCTCCGGCGGAGACCTGGCCGGCGCGACGTTCGGCGGCTGGATCCACTACACATCGCCCGACCGCGATGCCCTCGTTGCCCGCAGGGCCGCTCGGGGACTCGCCGAGACCCTGGACTCGGATGCCTGGGACGGCTGCGGTGTCGTGTCCCTGCCGAGCCCGGAGTCGTTGCAGCTCCTGGTCGGGTGGACCGGTGAGCCTGCCTCCACACCGAGGCTCGTCGAGAGCGTCCGGCGCCCCCGTGACGTCGCCTCCTACGGCGACTTCGTCTCCGGCAGCCGAACCTGCGTCGCCGACCTCGTGGCCGGTCTCGGCCAGGGCGATGTGGCGGACCCGATCCGTCGTGCCCGGGCCCTGCTGCAGGGCCTGGCCAGGGACACGGGCATCGAGATCGAGACCGCTGCGTTGCGGCGGCTCTGCGACATCGCGGAGCGCCATGGTGCCGCCGCCAAGCCGTCGGGTGCCGGGGGCGGTGACTGCGGCGTTGCGCTCGCCGGTCAAGGGCATCCCATGATTGATATGTTGCGGGAGTGGGAATCAAACGACATCAGGCCGCTGGATCTCGCGGTGTGCCCGGGCGGGAGCGCCGGCGATGACCGATGACTCGCCGAACCGCAGGGCGGCACGCAAGGACGACCACCTGCGCCTCGCCCTGCAGCAGCGGGCCGAGGCCAAGCCGCGCAACGAGTTCGACGACTTCGAATTCGTCCATCACGCACTCGCCGTGGCCGATGTCGCGGAGGTCTCACTTGATGCGAGCGTGGGCCCGTGGACCTGGCCTGTGCCGTTCTACGTGAACGCCATGACCGGCGGCACCGAGCTGACAGACCGGATCAACAAGGAGATCGCCGTCGCAGCGGGGGAGACGGGTCTCCCGATGGCCTGCGGCTCGGTGTCGGTCGGACTAGACGACGGCGCCGCCGCCCGTGGGTTCGCGGCCATCCGCAGCGAGAATCCGGACGGCTTCGTCATGGCGAACCTCGGGATCGGTCGCAGCGCCGACGACGCGGCCCGTGCGGTTGAACTGCTGCGGGCGGACGCTCTCCAGGTGCACCTGAACGCCGTGCAGGAGACGGCCATGCCCGAGGGGACCAGGGACTTCTCCGGTTGGCTCGCCTCCCTCGAGGGCATCGTGGCCTCCTCTCAGGTGCCCGTCATCGTCAAGGAGGTCGGCTTCGGCCTCAGTCGGCGCACCCTTGCGCGCCTCGCGGACATGGGCGTCGCGTTGGCCGATGTGAGCGGCCGCGGCGGCACCGACTTCCTGCGCATTGAGAACGAGCGGACCGCGGCGGGTGACTTCTCGATGCTGTCCGGGTTCGGACAGTCGGCGCTGGCCTGTCTGCTAGATGCCCCTCCGGACGGCCCGCAGCTCCTGGCCTCTGGCGGGGTTCGCAACCCGTACGACGTCACCAAGGCGCTCGCGGCCGGCGCTTCGGCCGTCGGGGTGGCCGCGGTGTTCCTGGAGGTGGTGGCCGCGGGGGGAGCCGAGGCACTGATTCCCATGGTGCGCACCTGGAAGCGTCAACTTGTGGCGTTGCTCCGCCTGCTCGGAGCCTCGAACGCCACCGACCTGCTCTCCACCGACCTGCTGGTGCGCGGGCGGTTGCGGGAGTTCTGCGAGTTGCGCGGCATCGACGTGCAGTCGCTCACCCGGCGGTCGTGGCAGGCGCCCGTCCGTGCTACGAGGAGGATGCCGTGACCGACCCGAAGCCCCCGACGACGACCATTCCCACCCGGTGGGTCGGGCCCATCCGGGTCAGCGGGAACGCCGTGGACGGTGAGATCGCGGTCCCGTTGGCCACCTACGAGACGCCGTTGTGGCCGTCGGTCGGCCGGGGTGCGCGCGTCTCGCGGCTCATCGAGGGGGGCATCCGCGCCGTCGTGCTCGACGACCGCATGACCCGCTCCGTACTCTTCGTCGCCGACGACGCGCTGGCCGCCCATCGGGCCTCGGCCGAGATCACCGCCCGGCTGCCGGAACTGGCCGAGGTGGTGGCGTCGGGAAGCCGGTTCGCCAAGCTGCTGGAGGCCCATCCCGAGATCGTCGGGAACCTGCTGTTCGTGCGGTTCGCGCTGTCCACGGGCGACGCGTCCGGCCACAACATGGTCACGAATGCCGCCGAGGCGCTGATGGACCGGATCCTGTCCTGGGGCCTCGGCCTCGACTACGGCTCCATCTCGGGCAACTTCTGCTCCGACAAGAAGGCCACCGCCGTCAACGGCATCCTCGGCCGCGGCCGCAACGTCGTCGCCGACATCCTCATCCCGCACGACGTCGTCGCCGGGCAGTTGCGCACCGACGCCCGGCGCATCGTCGACCTGGTGGTCCGCAAGAACCTGGTGGGCAGCACCATCGCTGGAGCGCTGCGCTCGGCGAACGCGCACTACGCCAACATGCTGCTCGCGTTCTACCTCGCCACGGGCCAGGACGCCGCCAACATCGTCGAGGGGTCGCAGGGCATCACGTTCGCCGAGGAACGCGCGGAGGGCCTGTACTTCTCGTGCTCGTTGCCGAACCTGATCGTGGGTACCGTTGGTAGTGGCAAGCATCTGCCGCACGTGGAGCACGCCATGGAGCGGCTCGGCTGCCGGGAGCAGCGCGAGCCCGGGGCGAACGCCCGCAGGCTGGCGGCGCTGATCGCGGCGGCGGTGCTCTGCGGGGAACTGTCGCTGCTCGCGGCGCAGACCAACCCCGGTGAACTGATGGACGCCCACAAGCGTCTGGAACGGATGGAGGCGCGCCGCGCATGACCAGGATCGGCATCCACGACCTCGAACTCGCCACGACCCACTACGTCGTCGACCTCGGCGCGCTGGCCGAGGCCGCCGAGATCAACCCCAACAAGTACCGCATCGGGCTGGGGCAGGACGAGATGAGCTTCCCCGCGCCGGACGAGGACGTCGTCACGATGGGTGCCTCGGCAGCGTTGCCTGTCCTGCAGCGCAACGGCACCGACGGCATCCGCACGCTGATCTTCGCCACCGAATCCGGCGTCGACCAGTCGAAGTCGGCCGGTGTGTACGTCCACAGGCTGCTCGGCCTGCCGCCGCAGGTGCGGGTGGTCGAGTTCAAGCAGGCCTGCTACTCCGGGACCGCGGCACTGCAGGCGGCCATCGGCATCATCAGCCGCTCCCCGGAGGAACGCGTGCTGGTCATCGCGAGCGACGTGGCGCGCTACGAGTTGGACTCACCCGGTGAGCCGACCCAGGGTGCCGGCGCGATCGCGATGCTGATCTCCGCCGACCCCGCGCTGGTCGAGATCGAGCCGCGCTCGGGCCTGTTCACCGCCGATGTCGACGACTTCTGGCGGCCCAACGACTCCTCCACGGCGGTCGTCGACGGAGCCCTTTCGGTGTCCGCCTACCTCGACGCACTCACCGGCGCGTGGGACGACCTCGCGGGCCGCGGCGGCCCGGGAATCGCCGACATCCACCGGGTGCTGTACCACCAGCCGTTCACGAAGATGGCGAGCAAGGCCCACATCAGACTGGCCCGGCACCTCGGCGTCAAGCTGGACGTCGACGACCTGGTCGCGGCCTCGGTCTACAACCGGCGCCTGGGCAACATCTACACCGCCTCCCTGTACTCAGGCCTGCTGTCGCTGCTGAACCACGAGCAGGACCTCGCCGGCAGGCGGGTCGCGCTGTTCAGCTACGGCTCGGGCAGCGTCAGCGAACTGCTGACCGGCGTCGTCCAGCCCGGCTACTGGGACCCGGCCCGCGCGGAGCGTGCGCAGGCCACCCTGGCCGCCCGCGTGCCCCTCGACGTGATCACCTATCGCGAACTGCACGACGCAGTCAGCGACAGCGACGTCGACTACCACCTGCCCCCGACGACGGCTGCCCCGTTCCGCTTCACCGGCATCACGGGCCGCGCCCGCCACTACGAGGCCACCGCCGGCTCAAGCACCGACGCCGCTGGTTGAGCGTCGGCGCGCGACGGAGGAGCCGCCGACTGGTCAAGACCTCCCGCGGTTCACGGGGACTTTCAGCGGGCGGTCAACGACTTCTTGTAGACGGCGTAATGCTGACTGGCGAGTCTGCGGTCGGTGACTTGCTCAACCTCGGGCGCATCAACGAAGAGGTGCTCGCCGGTCGGGTGGTACTCCAGCGACACATACAGCGGCACGGCGCGCTCGTTGTTCGGGTCCACTGCGAGGTACACGGCGGTAAATCCAGCGGCGCGGGCCTTGTCCTCGACCCAGTTGCTCAGCGCACGGCCGACGCCGCGGCGTCGGGCGGCGGGTGTCACGAACATGTTCCGCAGCTCTGGGGGAATCTCCTCGGAAGCCAGGTCGAGCAGCGCGCTGCCGACGATGACATCGCCGTCGAGTGCGACGGCGAAAAGGAGAGTCCCCGCCTGCTGTGCCCGGAAGTGCTCGTCCACGAGGTCCTGGACGGGGTAGGCCTGCAATGCTCGGAGCGCCGGTAGATCGTTCTCCTCGGCACGTCGCACGACGATGGCCATGGCTCCTCCTCGGGCTTGCTGGCGATGGCACCCCCCACACTAGCGGCATCCGGGCGCTGTCATGGACTTGGGGCCGGTTCCTGACCGGGAGGCTTCGCGGAGTGGCGGTTGGGTGCGGAGACGTCCGACGTGATATTATCCTCCGGTTGCCGTCGATCGGCCACGGACACCCAAGAGCTCCGAATGCATCCGCGACTGGAGCGCCGTGCAGCGAATCCGGAAGGAATGAACATGGACGCTGATGTGAAGAAGAAGATCATCGAGGAGTACGCGACGACGCCGGGGGACACCGGCTCCCCGGATGTCCAGATCGCTCTGCTGAGCCACCGGATCTCGCATCTGACCGAGCATCTCAAGGAGCACAAGGGCGATCATCACAGCCGCCGCGGCCTGATGCTCATGGTCGGCCAGCGCCGCCGCCTGCTCAACTACGTCGCCAACAACGACGTCGAGCACTACCGCGCGCTGATCGCGCGCCTCGGCCTGCGCCGCTGAATCCTCCACGAACCGCAACAGGGCACCCCGCAAGGGGTGCCCTGTTCTTGTTCGCCTCGCGGGTATGGTGGAGTGCGCATTGAGCGAGGTGATCCCATGGCTGTGAGCACAGTCAGGTTCGAGTCGCATCAGATGATCGAGCGGCCCGTGGTCGAAGTCTTTGACCGCTTGGCGGACCTGCCCGGCTATGGGCGATGGATGCACAGGAACGGCCTGTTCCGGGGGTGCGTGGTCACCTCCGAACAGCCGGTCGGGGTGGGCACCACCTACGTCGACTCCACTTGGATGGGCAGGTTCTCCGGCGTTGTCACCGAGTTCGAGATCCCGACGCGCATCGCCTTCTCCGAGACCCTGAGCATGTTAGGGCGTCCTGCCATGACGGCCAAGCCCGAGTACACGCTCGGCGGGGACGGGAACGCCACCGTCATTGATCACATCGCCGTCGGCGAACTCACCGGCTGGATGCGGATCATGAAGCCCATGGCCGCACTGATGGCGAAGGGGGGAGCGCACACGCACTCTCCGGTCGCTCGTGCGCTCCTTCGACGCGGCCGATTAGCTCGCAGCCCAGCGCCTCTGCGCTGGCTGTAGCGCTGATGCCCGTCCATGGGAAGCCGCGCTACAGCCAAACGGCGCATGGTTCAGAGGCGGAGCCCGGCGGTCAACGGCGTGGGATGGCCGAAGCGGTGGTTGGTGATGGACACCGCCTGCTCGTGGACGTAGGGGAGCAGCGCGACCCGGCTGGCGGGCAGCGACGGCCCGGCGTACACCGTCACGTCGATGGTGCCACCGAGTTCCACCTGCAGGTCGCGGCTGCCGAGGTGGCGGACGCGACCCGCTGCCGCCTTGTCGAACTCCTCGTCGTGGACGACGGTGACCGGGAAGCCCGCCTTGGCAAGGGCGTCGGCCAGGCCGGCCTCCGGGGTCTCACGGAACGAGAAGGACGCCTGTCCCTGCACGGCCAGGGTGGCCGAGGCCTCCCGTAGCACCGCGGCGGGTCCGACGTCCTCGGCGCGGACCGTGACCGGCACATGCCGGTAGCGCAGGACGTTGATCTCGGCGGTCAGGGCGGAGGGATCGTGCGCGACGAGGAAGTTGGAGCGCGCGGCGGCCTCGTCGGCGGCCGCGACACGCTCCAGCCAGGCGAGCTCCTGCGTGTCCAGGAGGGTGGATGCGGAACGCAGCAGCCGGGTCAGGGCTGGGGTCGTGACGTCGCCCGGAACCGGCGGCTCGCACGGCTCCCAACGGCCGAAGCACGCCACGTAGTTGGGCCCGCCGGCCTTGGTGGTCGCCCCTACCGCGGAGCGCTTCCACCCGCCGAAGGGCTGCCTGCGCACGATGGCGCCGGTGATGGAGCGGTTGACGTAGGCGTTGCCGGCCTGGATGCCGTCCAGCCACTGCTGCACCTCGGCCGGATCGAGCGAGTGGATGCCGGCGGTCAGTCCGTAGGCGGTGCCGTTCTGCCACTCAATGGCCTCTGTGAGGTCCCGGGCCGTCATCAGGCCGAGGATCGGCCCGAAGTACTCGACCTGGTGGTACTCGCTGCCGGGCTGCACGCCGAGCCGGATTCCGGGGCGCCACAGGCGCTCGTCAATGCGTTCGGGCTTCAGCAGCCACGTCTGCCCGCTCTCCAGACGGGTCAGGCCGCGCATCAGCTTCTCGCCGGGCGCCTCCGTCAGGGGCCCCATCTCCGCCGCGGCGTCGGCCGGCCAGGCCACGCGAAGCGACGAGGCGGCGTCCAGCACCTGGTTCAGGAAGCGGCGCGACTTCGCCACGGGCCCGACCAGGATGCCCAGCGAGGCGGCCGAGCACTTCTGCCCGGCATGCCCGAACGCGGAAGCCACGAGGTCGGCGGCGGCCAGGTCGAGGTCGGCCGACGGGGTGACGACGATGGCGTTCTTGCCGGACGTCTCGCCCAGCAGCGGCAGCCCCGGCCGCCACGACCGGAACAGCTCGGCGGTCTCCGCGGAGCCCGTCAGCACCACCTGCTGCACGCGGGGGTCGGTGATCAGCTTCCGGCCGAGCGGGCCGTCGTCGATGACGAGCAGCTGCATCACGTCGGGCGGGAACCCTGCGCGGCGGCAGGCCTCGGAGAGCAGGGCCGCGATGCGTCGGGCCGGGGGAGCGGGCTTCAGTAGGACTGCCGAGCCCGCGGCCAGCGCCGCGGCGACGCCGCCGAGCGGGATCGCGATGGGGAAGTTCCACGGCGAGGCCACCACCGTCAGCGTCGGCGGGACGTGCGTGGCGCCCGGGACCTCCTCAAGGGCCAGGGTGGCGTAGTAGTGGGCGAAGTCGCACGCCTCGGACACCTCCACGTCGGCCTGGTCGAACAGCTTGCCCGCCTCGTCGGCGGCGACGGCGATCAGGTCCGCGCGCGCCGCCTCCAGTTCCACACCCAGCCTGTGCAGGAGCCGGGAGCGCTCGGCGGCGGCGGTCCCAGCCCAGGCCAGGCCGGCACGCCCCCCGCGGGCGATGAGGTCGTCGAGTGCCTCCTCGCCTGTGACCGTGGCGCCGTTCCTCGTCTCCACTCCAAGGTCCGGGCACGGCAGCCGCTCGCCGATGGCACGCGCCCACGCCTGGTTGGCCGCCAGCGCGGGGTCGGTGTCGGGAGTGTTGACGAAGCGGCCCTCGATCACGGGACGGTGCTGGGTCCCCCAGCCGGTGGGGACCGGGTCGCCGAAGTGTGTCAGGGCGTCGCGGAACCGAGCCTCCTCGCGGTCGAGGAACGCCTTGTCGTGCCCGAGACCGACCGCGCCGGACATGAAGTTCTCGGGCGCGGCGTTCTCCTCCAGACGGCGGACGAGGTACGAGATGGCGGACTCGTACTCGGATCTGGGTACCACCGGCACGTACAGGCGAAGGTGGTGGCCCTTGGCGAGCAGCACCTTCTGCAGGGGCGTGCCCATGCCCGAGAGCATCTCGAAGTCGACGGCGTCGGCGACGCCCCGCGAGTGCGCCAGTTCGTGGGCCATCGCAAGGGTGAAGATGTTGTGGCTGGCCACGCCGACCTGCACGCGCGCGGTCCGCTCCGGCGTCAGGCACCTGTCGAGGGCCCGCAGATAGGAGGCGTCGGTGGCCTCCTTGGTCGACCACACCGGGTTCGTCCAGCCGCGCAGCTCGGCGTGCACCCGCTCCATGGCGAGGTTGGCGCCCTTGACGAGGCGCACCTTGAGTGGCGCCCCGCCGGCCGCAACCCGTGCCGCCGCGACGGCGTCCAACTCGTCCAGGAGCAGCCCGGACTCCCGCAGATATGTCTGCACCGCCACCCCTGCGCGCAGGGGCAGCAGCTCATGATCGGTCAGGAGGCGTCGCAGCACATCGAGGGTCAGGTGCAGGTCGCGGTACTCCTCCATGTCGAGGTTGACGAACTTGTTGCCCTTCACCGCCAGCAACATGAGTGGCCGTAGCCGCTCGACGGCGGCCTTCACGGTCTGTTCGTGCGCGAAGGCGGCGTGCGCGCCCAGCACGGAGGACACCTTGATGGAGACGTAGTCGACATCGTCCCTTGCCAGCAGCCGCATCGTCGCGTCCAGACGTCCGCGGGCGTGCTCATCGCCGAGGACGGCCTCGCCGAGCAGGTTCACGTTCAGGCTGGCGCCGCCTGCCTTCAGACGCTTCAACGCCGGCCCGAGCGAGCGTCCGACGTCGACCACCAGGTCCCCGACCAGCGCCTTGAACGTGCGTCGCACGATCGGCAGCGACGGCAGCGGCGCCCCCGCCACCACCGATCGCATCCCAAGACGAAGGGGCAGCGGTAGGAACGGGGCCGGCCGCCGTGCGAGCCTCCGCAGCGCATCGGCCGCGACGTGCGGATCCTCGGGCCGCATCACCTCGTCCACGAAGTCGACGGTGAACCGCAGCCCGTCCGGGTGCTTGAGCGCAGAGGCGAGGAGTCGGGCGGCCGGGGTCTCGGGGTGGGATCGGCATTCGTCGGCCCAGGCACGGGCGGTGCGGACGGCGGCGTCGGAGAGGTCGATGAGCGATCGTTGCTGCATGCCCCAATCGTGGCGCACTCGGAGCCGATGCGCGTTTCCGGGGTCGAACAGCTAGAATATGCGCGGACAACCGAACATTTGACGTTTACACAGTGCCGCCGCCAGGGATCCCATCTGGTCCTCGGTAGTGGTCCTCGGGTACGAAGAGCCCCCGCGGACCTCGATCGAAGACCGGTGGACGAAGTCGGTTGCCACAGCCCTGCGCAGGCGGCAGCACACCCATCGAAAGGAGCCTGTCCGTGGAAGGACCAGGTCTCGAATACACAGAAGCAATCATCGACAACGGCAGCTACGGCAAGCACGTAGTCCGGTTCGAGTCGGGCCTGCTGGCCCAGCAGGCAGACGGCTCCGCAGCGGTCTACCTCGACGACGACACCATGCTGCTCTCGGCCACCACGGCCGCCAAGACGCCGCGTGACGCCATCGATTTCTTCCCGCTCACCGTCGACATCGAGGAGCGGATGTATGCCGCGGGCCGGATCCCCGGCTCGTTCTTCCGCCGTGAGGGCCGGCCCGGCGAGGGCGCCATCCTCGCCGCCCGCCTGATCGACCGCCCGCTGCGCCCCGCCTTCGTGAAGGGCCTGCGCAACGAGGTCCAGGTCATCGTCACCGTCTTGTCGCTCAACCCGCAGGTCCACTACGACGTCGTGGCCATCAACGCCGCCTCCATGTCCACCCAGCTGGCCGGCCTGCCGTTCTCCGGCCCGATCGGCGGCGTCCGCGTCGCCCTCATCGGCAGCCAATGGGTGTGCTTCCCGACCGTCGAGCAGACCTCCAGGGCCAGCTTCCAGATGGTCGTGGCCGGCCGGGTCCTGCCCGACGGCGACGTCGCCATCATGATGGTCGAGGCCGGCGGCACCGAGTCCACCTGGAACAACGTCCGCGCCGGCCAGACTGCCCCCACCGAGGAGATCGTCGGCCAGGGCCTCGAGGCCGCCAAGCCGTTCATCAAGGTCCTGTGCGACGCCCAGGCCGAGCTGGCCGCGAAGCTGCCGCGCGAGACCTTCGACTTCCCGGTGTTCCGCGACTACGAGGATGATGTGTTCGCCGCCGTCGAGGAGCTGGCCGCGGCGCGCGTCGCAGAGGCCATGGCCATCGCGGGCAAGCAGGAGCGCGACGACGCCACCCACGCCATCCGTCAGGACGTCACCGCGCAGCTCGCGGAGCGTTTCGAGGGCCGCACGAACGAGATCTCGGCAGCACTGAAGGCGCTGACGAAGAAGATCGTGCGCCATCGCACCCTGACCGAGGGCGTCCGCATCGACGGCCGCGGCCCGCGCGACATCCGTACCCTGTCCGCCGAGGTCGCCGTCATCCCGCGCGTCCACGGCTCGGCGCTGTTCCAGCGTGGCGAGACCCAGATCCTGGGTGTGTCCACGCTGAACATGCTGGACATGGAGCAGAATATCGACACGCTCTCGCCGGAGTCGACGAAGCGCTACATGCACAACTACAACTTCCCGCCGTTCTCCACCGGCGAGACCGGCCGCGTCGGATCCCCGAAGCGTCGCGAGATTGGCCACGGCGCCCTCGCGGAGCGCGCGATCTTCCCGGTGCTGCCGACGCGCGAGGAGTTCCCCTACGCCATCCGCCAGGTGTCCGAGGCCCTCGGGTCCAACGGCTCGACGTCGATGGGTTCGGTCTGTGCGTCCACGCTGTCGCTGCTGAACGCGGGCGTGCCGCTCAAGGCGCCGGTCGCGGGCATCGCCATGGGCCTCATGAGCGAGGACATCGACGGCGAGACCAAGTACATCGCGCTGACCGACATCCTGGGCGCCGAGGATGCGCTGGGCGACATGGACTTCAAGGTCGCCGGCACGCACGACTTCGTCACCGCGCTGCAGCTGGACACCAAGCTCAACGGCATCCCCGCCAGCGAGCTGCAGAAGGCCCTGCTGCAGGCCCGCGAGGCGCGCCACACCCTCCTGGAGGTCATGGGCGAGGCCATCGACACCCCCGACGAGATGAGCCAGTACGCACCGCGCATCATCGCCATCAAGATCCCCGTGGACAAGATCGGCGAGGTCATCGGTCCCAAGGGCAAGGTGATCAACCAGATCCAGGACGACACCGGCGCCAACATCTCCATCGAGGACGACGGCACGATCTACGTGGGTGCCACCACCGGTGAGGCGGCGGACGCCGCGATCGCCATGATCAACGCCATCGCCAACCCGCACATGCCCACCAAGGGCGAGCGGTTCCTCGGCACCGTCGTGAAGACCACGACGTTCGGCGCGTTCGTGTCGCTGATGCCCGGCAAGGATGGCCTGCTGCACATCTCCAAGCTGCGGGACCTGGCCGGTGGCAAGCGCGTCACCGACGTCGAGGACGTCGTCAGCGTCGGCCAGAAGCTGCAGGTGGAGATCTCCGACATCGACGACCGCGGCAAGCTGTCGCTGATCCCGGTGATCGAGGAGCCTGCGACCTCCGACGAGTGATCCCCGCTCCCTGAGCGTCCCGGCGGCGGGCCATCCCTGTGGATGGCCCGCCGCCGGCGTTCCCGGCCCGTCCACCGACGCGCTGGAGCGTTCCTGTGCGGCCGGGTGACGCTGTAGTTTGTTGCCGACGAACCCCGGGCGGGGAGCCCGGTGAGCTGGGAGGAATCGCATGGACGACATCCGGGTTGGCATCTTCGGCATCGACGGCAAGATGGGCAGCGAGGTGGCCAGGGCTGTGACCGCGTCCCCCGGGTTGTCGCTGGTGGGCGGCGTGGACTTCGGGGACGACCGCGACGCGCTGCTCGACGCACAGGTCGTCGTGGACTTCACCCACCCCGACGCTGTGATGGACAACCTGGATTGGGCGTTCGCCAACGGAATCCATCAGGTCGTCGGCACCACCGGGTTCAACGCCTCACGCCTCGACCAGGTGCGGGCCTGGTGCGCTGCACACCCCGCCGTCGGCACCCTGATCGCCTCCAACTTCTCAGTCGGGGCTGTCCTGATGATGAAGTTCGCCGAACTGGCGGCGCCCTTCTTCCCGAGCGTGGAGATCGTCGAGTTGCACCACGCGGGCAAGGCGGAGGCGCCGTCGGGCACGGCCACGACCACCGCACACCGGATCGGCGCGGCCCGGGCCGAGGCGCAGATGGGCCCAGTGCCCGACGCCACCGTCCAGGACGGTGGTGCCCGCGGCGCGGTGGTGGACGGCGTCCACATCCACGGCGTGCGGCTCCAGGGCCTGGTGGCGCACCAGGAGGTGCTGCTGGGGACGCTGGGTGAGACGCTGACCATCCGCCACGACAGCTATGACCGCGTCAGCTTCATGCCCGGTGTCGTGGCCGGCGTTCGCCACGTGGTGGGTCACCCCGGCCTCACCCTCGGCATCGACGGCGTGCTGGGCCTGTAGCGGAACGCCGATCAGTCGGTGGTGATGTCGGTGCGCAGGCGGATGAGCTTCAAGACCCCTGTCGCGTCCTGGTCCTCGGTGCCGACCTCGCGGTGCGCGCCGTCGGCCGCCCAGCCGCACTCGACCAGGAACATCCTGAGGTCGTCGGCATCGCTCGGCACCCAGATGGTGGCGGTCTCGTAGCCGTCGGCCCTGAGCGTGTCGACGGCGGCGTTGATCAGGCGCGAACTGTGCCCCTCGTCCGCCGACGACTCGTCGACGACGAACTCGGCAATCAACCCGTCGACCTCGTCGGCATCGGGATCGTTGCTGGGGCCGGTGACGGTGAAGCCCAGCACCTGCCCCCTGCCCTGGGCGACGAGCACGCGGCAGTGCGCCAGCGGAGGTCTGGTGATGGCCTGGTGCCAGGCCCGCACCGTCTCGTCCGCGCTCATGAGCCCGAGTGCCGGGGCGAGTGCGGGGTGCCTGGACCAGGACCTGCGTTGCAGGCGGGCCAGGTCGACGGCCTCCGCGGGCATGGCGAGCCGGACGGTGTCAGGGGTGGACATGCCGATCAGTCTAGACGCGCCAGTAGGCTGTGCTTCGTGACTGAATCCTCCGCACCCCCCCTGCCCAAGCTCAAGTCCGGCGTCCTTCGGGTGACGCCGCTCGGGGGCCTGGGGGATGTTGGGCGCAACATGGCCTCGTTCGAGATCGACGGCCAGATCGCGCTGGTCGACTGCGGCGTCCTGTTCCCGGAGGACCAGCATCCGGGGGTTGACCTGATCCTGCCCGCGCTGGGGCTGCTCGAGGACCGACTGGACGACGTCGTCGCGCTCGTGCTCACGCATGGCCACGAGGACCACATCGGAGCCGTTCCGTTCCTGCTTCGCATGCGCGCCGACATCCCCGTGTTCGGCTCCAGGCTGACGCTGGCCCTGGTTCGCAACAAGCTGAAGGAGCACCGGATCCGCGGGACGGAACTGGTGGAGGTCAGGGAGGGTGACCGCGTCACCGCCGGTCACTTCGACTTCGAGTTCGTCTCGGTCAACCACTCGATCCCGGACGCGCTGGCCGTCGCCATCCGCACCAAGGCGGGCATGGTCCTCCACACCGGCGACTTCAAGATGGACCAGCTGCCGCTCGATGGCCGCATCACCGACCTGAGGGCCTTCGCGAGACTGGCGGACGAGGGCGTCGACCTGTTCATGCCCGACTCCACCAACGCCGAGGTGCCGGGCTTCACCACGCCGGAGAAGGACGTGGAACCTGCCATCGCGAGGGTGTTCGACGCGGCCAACCAGAAGCTGATCGTCGCCTGCTTCGCGAGCCACATCCACCGAGTCCAGCAGGTCCTCAACATGGCCGTGAAGCACGGCCGCAAGGTCGTCTACGTGGGGCGTTCCATGGTGCGCAACATGGCCACTGCGCGGGACCTCGGCTTCCTGCGTGTTCCTGCCGACACGCTCATCGAGCTCGCCGACATCGACAAGTACCCCGACGACAAGGTCGTCATCATCTCCACGGGCAGCCAGGGCGAGCCGCTGGCGGCGCTCAGCAGGATCGCGAACCGAGAGCACCCCGTCATCAACGTCGGGCCCGGCGACATCGTGCTGCTGGCCTCCTCGCTGATCCCCGGCAACGAGAACTCGGTCTACCGCGTCATCAACGGCCTCTCCAAGCTGGGGGCGCAGGTCGTCCACAAGGGCAACGCCCTGGTGCACGTCTCCGGCCACGCGTCCGCGGGGGAGTTGCTCTACTGCTACAACATCCTCACCCCGCGAAACGTCATCCCGGTGCACGGTGAGATTCGACACCTCATCGCCAACGCCAAGCTCGCGATCGCCACCGGGATCCCCGCGGAGCGGGTCATCGTCGCCGAGGACGGTGACGTCATCGACCTCGCCAAGGGCAAGGCCAGGAAGGTGGGGCGCCGGGACGCCTCCTACGTCTTCGTTGACGGCTCCACGGTCGGTGACATCACGGAGTCCATCACCGACAGGCGCATCCTGGGCGAGGAGGGGTTCATCTCGATCATCAGCGTCGTGAGCCTGCACAACCGCGAACTCGTCACCGGCCCCGAGATCAGCGCCCGCGGGTTCGCAGAGGATCCCTCGGTGTTCGACGACGTGCGCGAGCAGGTGGCCGAGGCGCTGCGCTCCGCGCTGGCCGACGGGGTCGACGACACCGTCCGGCTGCAGCAGATCACGAGGCGCGTCATGGGGGCATGGGTCTCCAGGCGGCTGCGGCGTCGTCCGATGATCGTGCCGGTCGTGGTCTCCACCTGATCGGAGCGTCTCGGGGTGTGCCGCGCCGCGCCCGGCGCTTTGGTGTTCGGGCTGAACCTCGGTTATGATCTACAGGTTGCCCGCGGCCCAGGCCGTTGGCACTTGACCATCGATCCGGTGCCTGGCACCGGGCAAGCAACGAGGAGAATCCAGTGGCCGCCGTATGTGATGTTTGCGCCAAGGGCCCCGGCTTCGGTCACAACGTGCCCTGGTCCAAG
>JBDHZH010000046.1:0-21625 GCA_039811745.1 Arachnia sp. | reverse complement strand
GGCGGCGCCGCCGGGCTGAGGGAGGCGGCGGCCGCCGCCGGCATCGGCCTCTACGTGCATGCGCCCTACGTCATCAACGTCGCCTCCACCAACAACCGCATCCGCATCCCGTCGCGCAAGCTCCTGCAGCAGACCGTCAGCGAGGCGGCGGCGCTCGGTGCCCGCGGAGTCATCGTGCACGGCGGGCACGTCACCGCCGGCGACGACCCCGCCGTCGGTCACGACAACTGGCGCAAGTGCGTCGACGGCCTGGATCTCGAGATCCCGATCCTCATCGAGAACACCGCCGGCGGCAACAACGCCATGGCGCGGATGATGGATGCCATCGCCCGCACCTGGGAGGCGATCAGCGGCTCCCCCAACGCGGACTCCGTCGGCTTCTGCCTCGACACCTGCCACGCCCAAGCCGCCGGACTCGACCTGGAGACGGTGGTCGACGACATCCGCGGCATCACCGGCCGCATCGACCTGGTCCACCTCAACGACTCCCGCGACCTGCCGGGCTCCGGCGCCGACCGCCACGCCGCCCTCTGCGAGGGGCTCATCGGGGAGGAACTGCTGCTGCACGTCGCCCGCGAGGCCGACACCGCCATCGTCCTGGAGACCCCCGGCGACGACGCCAGCCGCATCCGCGAGCTCACCTGGCTCAGGGCCCAGCTGCTACCAACGGGCTGACCGCCTCTCAGTCGGCGGCAGACGGAAGCTCGATCCGGAACGTCGGGTGAGTGGCACCCGCCAGAGGCAGCACCAGGCGGCCGCCTGCCCGCTCCGCGAGCCCCGCCACGATCTCAAGCCCGAGTCGGCTGGAGCCCGGTCCCGCGGGCTCGTGGCGGGCGGGTAGGCCGGGGCCGTCGTCTGAAACCTCGATGACCACACCGTCGCCAAGGCGTCGCACCGAGACCCGCAACGCCGTCCCCTCCGGGGTGTGGTCGAAGACGTTGTCGATCAGCACGTCGACGGCGTCGCCGAGATCCGCGACCCCCAACCCGACGCGCAGTTCCCCGGCCGGGAACGACGACGCCACCGGGCGCCCCTGGTCCTCGGCAAGCGGCAGCCAGTGCGCCAGCCTCTCCCGGGCCACTGCGACGGCGTCGGCGCGGTCGGCGAATCCGGGACGCGCGGGACGCCTCGCCTCCGTCACGACGGCGTCGATGCCGGCCTCCAGCTGGGCGAGGCTGGACCGCATCCTGCCTGCCAGTTCGGCGTCGGCCACGGCATCGGTCTCAAGCCGCAGCGCGGTGGCGGGCGTCCGGAGCCGATGCGCGAGCGCGCCCACCGCCATGCGTTCCTCGTTCAGGAGGGAGTCGATGCGTCCGGCCAGGCGATTCAACGCCTCCGCCACCTCCATGGTCTCCGGCGGTCCCACGACGGGGGCGCGGGCATCCAGGTCGCCCTCGCGCAGCCGGTGCGCGGTCGCTGCCACGTCCCGGAGCGGCCGGCTGACAAGGTCGCTCGCGCGCGCGGCCACCACCATCGTGACGGCACACAGCAGCAGGCTCAGCCCGACGATGCTCGCCCACGCCGCGGGCACGCCCTGCCTGAGCTGGTCCGGGGTCATCGCGACCCGCACCACCGCCACGCCGTTTGCCACCAGCACGGGCACGAACACGCGGCCCCCCGCATCGTCGCGCACCGAGAACGCCTCCCCGGACGCGGCCCGGATGAACTCGGGATCGTCGTCGGAGTCGGCCCACGCATCGCCGATCGTGGTGCCACCCGCCAGGACGACGCTGGCCTGGCCCTCCAGATGGGCGGCCGCATCTCCAACGGCCGCGGCCAGATCGGTTGGATCCCGGATGCCTGCGACGAGCATGGCCAGGGTGTTGGCCTCCTGCGAGGCCGTCGTCATGCCGCGGTCGGCTGCCAGCGCAGCCACCAGGAACAGCAGCGGAATCGCGAACGACGCCACGATCGCCGTGCTGACCAGTGCCACCAGCGCCGTCACCCGCCTGCGCACCTCACTCCTCCGCCGGGTCGACCAGCCGAAGCCCAACCCCGCGCACCGTCCGCAGGTAGCGGGGCGCCGCCGCCGTCTCCCCGAGCTTGCGGCGCAGCCAGCTGAGGTGCACGTCCACCGTCCGCTCCGAGCCGGAGTGCGGCTCCTGCCAGACCAGCTCCATCAGGTCGCGGCGCGTCACCACCTCGCCCGCCCTGGAGGCAAGCAGCCACAGCATGTCGAACTCCTTGCGGGACAACTCGAGCGCGTACCCGTCCAGCTCCGCCCGGCGTGCCCGATCGTCGACGACCAGGCCTGCCACCCGCACCTCCTGCGGCACCGACCCGCTGCCGGATGCCCGGCGCAGCACCGCCCTGATCCTGGCATCGAGCGCATCCGCACCGAACGGCTTCACGACGTAGTCGTCCGCACCCGAGTTGAGCGCCTCCACGACCGAGGCCTCGTCGTCCTGGGCGGTGATCACGATCACGGGGGTGTCGTCGATCAGCCGCAGCGTCCGCAGCACCTCCTGACCGGAGATGTCGGGCAGCCCCAGGTCGAGGAGCACGACCTCCGGCTCTCCCGTCGCGGCCAGCGAGATGCCCTCGAAACCAGTGCCCGCCCATGCCACAGTGTGCCCGCGACCCTCCAGCACCCTCACCAGCGGTTGCCTGATCCCAGGGTCGTCCTCGATGACCAGGACATGATTCACGCCTGCAACGCTACTCCCCGGCGCCACTTGGGCGGCGGTGCGATGATGGCGGGGTGGGATGGAGGGGCCGGGCGCTGATCGCGCTGACATGGGTGGCGACGGTGTCCGTCACGTCCAGCCTCATCGGGTGGGCGATCTCCGGTGCAGGCACCCATGTCGGCACGTTGCCGCAGATCCACATCCCGGCCTCCCAAGAGCCGCACCCCGACACGGACGGGCCGGGCAGCTGGTCCGGCATCGGCGGACGCATCGTCGCCGCCTGCAACGAGGACGGGGTCTCGCTGCGCAGTGCCGTCCCGAACGACGGCTACGTCGTCGAGATCAAGGACCGCGGCCGTGAGCAGTTGAGGATCGATTTCGCCCGCTCCGACAAGAGCGGCAAACAGCGCGTTGTCGTCACGTGCGGCACGAATGGCCCCGTCTACGACGTCGCCTGAGGGTCGCAGCCCTTCCCCAGCGGTTGCTCCGGGCTTGAGGTTGGCTTGAGGGAGAGGTTCCTAGCATGAACGACATGATCACACTGCCTCCGCTGGAATCCGCCGGACTGTTCTCCGAGATCGCCGGGCTGCCGATGCATCCGCTGATCGTGCACCTGGCCGTCGTCATCCTGCCGCTGGGCGCCCTCGCGCTCGTTGTCCTGGCGTTCGTCCCCAAGTGGGCGAACCGGTACGGCTGGCTCGCCGTGGCAGGCATCGCCGTCGGCACCCTGGCGGCGTTCTTGGGGAAGGAGTCCGGTGAGTCGCTCGCAAGGCAGGTCGGCGAACCGGCGCAACACGCCAGCTACGGCGACGTGCTGCCTGCGGTCTCGGTTGCCCTGCTGGTGCTGGCCGTGCTGTGGCTGATCGCGGTGAAGCGCGCCGCCCGGGCCGGGGGGCCGTCGACGGCACGCCTGGTTGCAGGCGTGGTGGCCTCCGCCCTGGCGCTCGCCACCGTCGGGCTGACCGTGGTTGTCGGCCACACCGGCGCACAGGCGGCCTGGGGCGACGTTGCGGCCCAGGGCAGCGCCGGAACCGACGGCGAGGCCTCGGGTGAGGCCTCCGGCGAAGCCTCAGGTGAGGTCCCGAAACAGCCGAGCCAGACGCCGACCGTCTCCCCCTCCGAGTCGACAACAGCCACGGCATCTTCCACAGCGACGCCAGACGCCGGCCCCGCTGCCGGCATCTACACGCTCGCGGACGTGGCGCAGCACAAGAACGCATCGTCCTGCTGGGCCGCGATCAACAACAACGTCTACGACCTGACTGCCTGGATCAACCAGCACCCCGGCGGCCCGAAGCGCATCCTGGCGCTCTGCGGCACCGACGCGACGGCGGCCTTCCAGAAGGAGCATGGCGGCGAGGCCAGGCCCGCCTCGGAACTGGCGGGCTTCCAGATCGGGACGCTCGGCTGACCAACCCCGACGTCACCTGTGCCGCGGCACCAGGTTCTCGAGCGACAGGACCTGGTCCAGGGTCTCGGGGTTCATGAGGCCGCGTTCCAGGACGATGTCGCGGACGCTGCGACCGGTGGTGGCGGCCTCGCGGCCGATCTCGTCACCGGCGCGGTGACCGATGTAGTCGTTCAGGTAGGTGACCAGGCCGATGGAGTTGGTGACGTAACCGAGGCACACCTCTGCGTTGGCGGTGATGCCGTCGATGCAGTGGACGCGCAGGGTGTGGCAGGCGTGGCGGAGCAGGTTCAGGGACTCGAACAGCGCCTCGGCGATCACGGGCTCCATCACGTTCAGCTGCAACTGGCCGGCCTCGGCGGCCATGCCGATGCAGACGTCGTTGCCCATCACCTTGAAGCAGACCTGGTTGACCACCTCGGGGATGATCGGGTTCACCTTCGCGGGCATGATCGACGACCCGGCCGCCCGCTGCGGCAGGTTGATCTCGTGCAGGCCGGCACGGGGACCCGACGACAGCAGTCTCAGGTCGTTGCACGTCTTGGACAGCTTCACCGACAGGCGCTTCAACGACGCGCTGACAAGCACATACGCCCCGGTGTCGCTGGTGGCCTCGATCAGGTTGGGGGCCAGCTTGCAGGGCCTGCCCGTCACCTCGACAAGCTTCTCGACGGCCAGCTCGGCATACCCGTCGGGGGTGTTGACACCGGTGCCGATCGCGGTGGCGCCGAGGTTGACCTCGAGGATCAGGTCACAGGCGGCACGCAGGTGCCGCAACTCCTGCTCCAGCGTGACGGCGAAGGCCGTGAACTCGCCGCCGAGCGTCATGGGGACGGCGTCCTGGAGCTGGGTGCGTCCCATCTTCACGATGTCGCGGAACTCGACGCCCTTGTCCGCGAACGAGGCGACGAGGTTCTCCACCTCGTCGATCAGTTCGTTGAGGAGTTCGTCGGTGGCGAGCCTCAACCCGGTCGGGTAGGCATCGTTGGTGGACTGGCTGCGGTTCACGTGGTCGTTGGGGTTGACGACGTCGTAGGTGCCCTTCGGGTGCCCCAGGTGCTCCAGCGCCAGGTTCGCCAGCACCTCGTTCGTGTTCATGTTCAGGGACGTGCCGGCACCGCCCTGGAACTGGTCGATGGGGAACTGGTCGAGGCAGCGTCCCTCCTCAAGCACCTGGTCGCAGGCCCATCCGATGGCGACGGCGATGTCGGCCGGGAGGGCACCGAGGTCGACGTTCGCCATCATGGAGGCCTTCTTGACCCGCACCATCGCGCAGATCAGCTCGGGAACATCGTTGATCAGATGACCGCTGATCGGGAAGTTCTCCATAGCCCGCAGCGTGTGGATGCCCCAGTAGGCATCGACGGGAACCTTGCGGTCACCGAGCAGGTCGTGCTCGGTCCTTGTGTGCACCATGACCCAACAGTAGTGACCCGGCCCCCGCGGCCGCTGGGCCGATGCCCAACCGGCCTCCCATCCCCGGATGCGCCCCGGTAGGCTGAGGGTCGTGACCAAAAGCGTGTACATCGCCTCAGCGGAGAAGCATGTAAGCAAGAGCGCCATCGCACTCGGCGTGATCGAGTCGTTCGCGCGCCAGGTACGGACCGTGGGCGTGTTCCGGCCGCTCGTCCACTCCATGGACTCCGACCAGGTCACCCTGGCGCTGCTGTCGCAGAAGGCCATCCGCAACAAGTCCTACGCCGACGCCGTCGGGGTGACCTACGACGACTTCGCCGACGACCCGGATTCGGCGATGGACGTGATCGTCTCCAAGTACACCGACCTGGCCGGGCGCTGCGACGTGGTGGTCATCGTCGGATCGGACTACGACTACATCGCCGGCGGCACCGAGTTGGACACCAACGCGCAGTTGGCGGCGAACCTGAACGCGCCCGTGCTGTTCGTGTGCCGGGCCGAGGACCGCACCGTCGAGCAGGTGCACCGCAAGGCGGAGGAGTCGATCCACGTCTTCGAGTCCAGGCACAACACCATCGTCGGGATCGTCTGCACGCGGGCGAACCCCGAGGACCTGGACGAGATCGGCGCCACGCTGCGCGCCATGAGGGACGTGCCGGTGTCGGTCATCCCCGCGGAGCCCGTCCTGGCGGCCCCGCTGGTTCGCGATCAGCTGGAGGCCGTGAACGCGACGCTCTGGCTCGGCAATCCCGACTTCCTGACGCGGGAGTCGCTGCACAACGTGATCGCAGGCATGACGCTGCCGAACCTGTTGCCGCGGTTGCGCCCCGAGTCCACCGTCGTCGTACCCGCCGACCGCCTGGACCTGCTGCCGGGTCTGCTCTGGGCGCACGAGTCGACGGCGTTCGGGCCGCTCTCGGCCATCGTCCTGACGGGCGGCTTCGACATCCCCGAATCCATCGAGACGCTGCTGCGCGCCACGCAGGTCGAGTTGCCGATCGCCAAGGTGAGCACCGACACCTTCGAGACCGCCACCGCACTCCAGGCGGTGATGGGCATCGCGACCGGTTCCGAGCGCAAGATCGACGTCGCCCGCGCACTCTATGCGGCCTACGTCGACGAGGAGGCCCTGCTCGCGGCCATCGAACTGCCGCGCTCCGAGATCCGCACGCCCACCATGTTCGAGCACCAGCTGATGCAGCTGGCGCGGCAGAACCGGAAGCGGATCGTGCTGCCGGAGTCCACCGACAGCCGCATCCTGCAGGCCGCCGCCATCGTGCTCGACCGCGGCGTGGCCGACCTGATCCTGCTCGGCGACCCGCTGCAGGTCAGCCGTCGCGCCTCCGAACTCGGCATCAACCTGAACCAGGCCCAGGTGGTCAACCCGGCCGAGCCGGAGTTGCTGGAGCGTTTCGCCACCGAGTACGCCAGGCTCCGCGCCCACAAGGGCGTCACCCTGGAGACAGCGAGGGCGCGCATGAGCGACCCGTCGTACTTCGGCACCATGATGGTGCACCTGGGCATGGCGGACGGCATGGTGTCGGGCGCCATCAACACCACCGCTAACACCATCCGACCGTCGCTTGAGTTCGTCAAGACCAAGCCGGGCGTCGGCGTGGTGAGCGGCTCGTTCCTGATGGCGATGAGCAACCGGGTGGTCGTCTACGCCGACTGCGCCGTCACCCCGGACCCGACCGCGGAGCAGCTGGCCGACATCGCGATCTCGTCGGCCGAGACGGCCATCGCGTTCGGCATCGAGCCCCGCATCGCGATGCTCAGCTACTCCACCGGCGACTCGGGCTCCGGCGCCGACGTCGACAAGGTGAAGGCGGCCACCGCGCTCGTGCGCGAGCGCGCACCGGAGCTCAAGGTGGAGGGGCCCATCCAGTTCGACGCCGCCGTCGACGCCACCGTCGCTGCACAGAAGATGCCCGGTTCCGAGGTGGCAGGCAAGGCCACGATCTTCATCTTCCCGGACCTCAACACCGGCAACAACACCTACAAGGCCGTGCAGCGCACCTCCGGTGCGGTGGCGATCGGCCCGGTCCTGCAGGGCCTCAACCGGCCCGTCAACGACCTGTCCCGCGGCGCACTGGTGGAGGACATCGTCTCCACCATCACCATCACCGCCATCCAGGCCCAGGCCAACCCGAACGCCTGAGTCCCCAACCCGCAGCCCCTGACCCGAAGAAGGAACACCTTGTCCGCCACCATCCTGCTGCTCAACTGCGGCTCGTCCTCCATCAAGTACCAGCTCCTCGATCCGGCCACCGAGGCCCCGCTCGCGATCGGCATCGTGCAGCGCATCGGGCAGGGGGCCAGCACGCTGGATCACGAGGTGGGAGACCGGGAGTTCCACCTGGATCGGGACTTCGACGACCACACGCAGGCCGTCGCCGCCGTCGTGGAGGCCTTCCACGAGCACGGCCCGTCCCTCGACGGCGTCATCGCGGTCGGGCACCGCACGGTGCACGGTGGCGACAAGTTCCGCGAGTCGGTTCGGATCGACGACGAGGTCGTCGGCAAGCTGCGTGACCTGTTCGACATCGCCCCCCTGCACAACCCGCCGTCGGTTGCCGGCATCGAGGCGGCCATGGCGGTCCTGCCGGACGTGCCCCACGTCGCGATCTTCGACACGGCCTTCTTCGCGACGCTGCCCAAGCACGCCTACACCTACGCCATCAACGCAGAGGTGGCCGCCAAGTACGGCATCCGCCGCTACGGCTTCCACGGCACCAGCCACAACTACGTCTCATCGAAGGCCGCCGAGTTCCTCGGCCGCCCGATCTCCGAACTGAAGATCATCGTCGCCCACCTCGGCAACGGCGCCTCGATGTCGGCCGTCGACGGGGGCGTCGCGGTCGACACCTCAATGGGCCTGACGCCGCTGGAGGGCCTCGTCATGGGCACGCGCTCCGGCGACGTCGACCCGGGCCTGCACAAGTTCCTCGCCGGCCAGGGCTGGAGCCTCGACGACATCGACACCATGCTGAACAAGCAGTCCGGCATGGGCGGGCTGACCGGCTCCACCGACATGCGCGACGTCGTCGCCCGCATCGACGCCGGCGACGAGTCCGCCGAGCTGGCGATGCAGATCTACGTGCACCGCCTGATCCACTACATCGGCTCCTACATCGCCGTCATGGGCGGCCTGGACGCGCTCGTGTTCACCGCCGGCGTCGGCGAGAACTCCGTCCCCGTGCGCGAACGCACCGTCAAGCGCCTGGCCGGCCTCGGCTTCGAACTCGACGACGCCGCCAACGCCGTCCGCTCCAAGGAGCCTCGCGAGATCTCCACACCCGCCTCGAAGGTGCGCGTCCTCGTCGTCCCCACGAACGAGGAGATCGCCATGGCCCGCGAAACCCTGCGGGTCATCGGGGCTTGAGAATCGCCGGTCGGCCACTTTGCCGATCGATGGCGTGGGCAGTTGGGGGCTCTCGTGTCCGCTGGTCGAGTAGGCACGCGAGCGCCAGCGAGCGGCCGTGTCGAGACCTGGCGAAGGTCCGCGGGGACGGTTGCGAGGTCTCGTCACACGCGTCCTCGTTCCTCGGCCCCGTTACTCGACCAGCGTTGGGGGAGTCCTCGTTCCTCGGCCGCGTCACTAGACCAGCGATAGGGGCGGGGACGCTGTCCGTCGTCTCCTTTCGTGTCAGCCTCCCGGGCATCCGCTTGCGGTCCGTGCGAGAGCGGGCCTCCCAGGTACTAGGCTGGAGCGCATGGCAACCGCACTGATCACGGGCGCGACGGCGGGCATTGGCAACGCGTTCGCGCGTGAGCTTGCCCGTCGCGGCAACGACCTGGTTCTCGTCGCCCGCGACGTCGAGCGGCTGGAGTCCGTGGCAGCCGATCTGCGCGAGTTCCACGGCGTCGAGGTCGAGGTGCTGCCCGCCGACCTGTCCGTCCGCGCGCAGGTCGACAAGGTCGCCGCAAGGCTGGAGGACCAGTCCCGCCCCGTCGACATGCTCGTCAACAACGCCGGCTTCGGGCTGCACGCCTCCCTCCTCGACGCGTCGGCCACCGATACACAGGTGCGGGCATTCGACGTGATGTGCCTTGCCGTCCTCATCCTCGGCGGCGCTGCCGGCCGGGCGATGCAGCAGCGTGGCCACGGCCGGATCATCAACGTCGCGTCCACATCCGCGGTGATCTACTCCGGCAACTACTCCCCCATCAAGGCGTGGGCCCGCTCCTACTCCACGGCGCTCGCCCTGGAGCTGAAGGGCACCGGCGTCACCGTCACCGGGCTGCTGCCCGGCTGGGTGCACACCGAGTTCCACGACCGGGCCGGCATCAGCAAGACCAGGCTGCCGGGTTTCGTGTGGGTTGACGTCGACCTCCTGGTTCGGGAGTGTCTCGACGACGCGGACAAGGGCAGGATCGAGTCGATCCCCAGCCTCAAGTGGAAGGTCGCGATGTTCATCGGCGACCACGGCCCCCGCGGGCTCACCCGCCTCGTGTCCCACAAGCTCGTCAGCAGCCGGAAGAAGCACTGACCGGCCGTGGCGAGGAAGGACAGCTCGAGGGACAAGTACTCGTCCCGGTTCAGCGCGACCACGCGGCAGGCGGCACAGATGCTGCTGCTGAAGCCCACGGTCTGGCAGATGCTACGCGTCCACATCCATGGCGCCGCCAACCTTGACGGGCTGGACGCGCCCTTCGTGGTGTTCGCGAACCACTCCTCCCACCTCGACACCCCCCTGATCTTCGGTTCCCTGCCGCAGCGGCTCTCCAGGTACCTGGCCGCGGGAGCCGCCGCAGACTTCTTCTTCGACAAGTGGTGGAAGGCCGGGCCGATGAGCCTGTTCTTCAACGGCTTCCCAGTCGACCGTGGCAAGAGCCGCGGTGAGGACAAGAAGGACCAGCGGCAGGTCCGGGGCCTGTCTGCGGCTCTGCTCTCCGACGGCATCCCCCTGCTCCTGTTCCCCGAGGGCACACGGAGCCGCAACGGCGCCATGGGGCCGTTCAAGCCGGGCGTTGCCGCACTCTGCATCTCGAAGGGCGTTCCCGCGGTGCCTGTGGCGCTGGTGGGGGCCTACGCGGCGTGGCCGTCGCAGCAGAAGCACATGCCCCGCGGCCGCCCGATCGTGCACGTCGTCATCGGCAGACCGATGCGGCCGCTGCCGGGCGAGATCGCACACGAGTTCAACGAGCGCATGCGACGCCAGGTGCTGGAGTTGCACGACACCACCGCACGGGCGTACGGGGCGCCCACCCTTGCCGAGTACGCCCACAACGCGGCACTCGAGAAGGCGACCAGGAAAGAGATGGCTGCTCAGGCCAAGGAGGACGAGCAGCGATCCAAGGAGGAGAAACCATGATCGACGGCGTGAAGCAGCAGAAGTGGTGGGGCTGGGGCGAGGAGGGGAAGGCCTACCAGTACCACGACAAGCCGAAGTTCGCGCCATTCGTACTGAGCAAGATCGGGATCGACCTCTCCCTTCCTGTGAAGCCGATCCCGCCGTTCTCCTCGCTGCAGGTGCCTGAGTCGCAGCTGACCGACGAGTTGCGCGCCGACCTGGTGGCCGCCCTCGGCGAGAAGTACGTGCAGACAGACGACGAGACCCGCGTCGTCCACGCCTATGGCAAGGGCGTCCGCGACCTGGTGCGGGTCCGCCGGGGCGAACTGGGACGGGTCCCCGACGTCGTGCTGTATCCCGGCACCGAGGAGGAGGTCGTCGCGCTGGTCGACGCCGTGGTGGCGGCCGACGGCGTGCTGATCCCGTTCGGCGGCGGCTCGAACATCGTCGCCGCCTTGGAGGCGGAGCCCAGCGAGACGCGCCAGGTCGTGTCGGTCAACCTGGGCCGGATGAGCAAGGTGCTCGAAATCGACGAGGTCTCCGGCCTTGCCCGCATCCAGGCCGGCGTGTTCGGCCCCGACATGGAGACGCAGCTGAACGCCCGCGGCTGGACGATGGGCCACCAGCCCGACTCATTCGTGTGGTCCACGCTGGGCGGCTGGATCGCCACCCGCAGCTCCGGCATGCAGTCCGACAAGTACGGCGACATCGCAGACATCACCCGCGGGCTGCGCATGGTCATGCCGAGCCAGGTGCTGGAGCTGCGGCCGCTACCGTCGTCGTCGTCAGGCCCGAGCGTGCGCGAGATGGTGCTCGGCTCCGAGGGTCGCCTCGGGATCATCACCGAGGCCTGGGTGAACGTGCACCGCCTCCCGGAAGTCCGCGAACTCCAGGCGTACTTCTTCGCCACCTACGAGGACGGGCTGAAGGCGTGCGAGCAGATCGTCGCCTCCGACGCCGCCGTCATGATGGCGCGGGTCTCCGACGCCCTGGAGACGGAGTACATCATGGCCAACGGCAAGAAGTCGGGGAGGGTCTCGCACCTCGCCTCCAAGGGCATCCAGAAGGTGATGGAGTCCAAGGGCTGGGACCTGGAGCAGATCGCCATGTCCTTCGTCGGCTACGAGGGCAGCGCGAACCACGTCCGCTACGAGAAGGGCCTGGTGGCCAGGATCGTGAAGGCCAACAACGGCATGGGTGTCGGCAAGGGGCCGGGCGCGATGTACGACCAGAAGAAGTACGACACCCCCTACCTGCGCGACTTCATGCTGGACCGGGGCGTCGTCGCCGACGTGTCGGAGACCACCACCCCGTGGGCCTACGCCGCCCAGATCCACACCAACACCTGCGAGGCGGCGTACAAGGCGATGGCCGAACGCGGCGTCAAGGGCGTCGTGTTCTGCCACCTGTCGCACAGCTACCACTCGGGCGCGTGCCAGTACTTCACGTTCGCCATCAACGACGACTCCGAGGACAACCTGGTCACCTACGACCACGTCAAGCGCGCCATCCAGCAGTCGTTCATGGACAATCACGGCACCGTCTCGCACCACCACGGCGTGGGCGAGGAGCATAGCCCGTGGCTGGACCAGGACATCTCGCCGGCCGGCGTGTTCATCCAGCGCAAGCTCTTCGAGGGCGTCGACCCGGGCAACAACCTGAACCCCGGCAAAATCATCCACGACGGCAAGCCCGGCATCTCGTCCAACTCGGCCGACGCCTGAGAGCACTTGTCGATTCTCGCCGATTGTGGGGGCTTGTCTGCCCGGCAGGGCAGACAAGCCCCCACAATCGGCAGAAAACGATCATCGTGTCAGGGGAACCGCCTGTCGGTCTGCCGCTTGCCCGCCCAACGGTGTCGCTCCCAGACCACGGATCGGATGAACTCCACCGTCTCCTCCTCATGCTGCGTGATCTGCCCAGGCGTCAGTGTGTAGACACGCCACCCCACGGCGGTCAGGGCATTGGCGCGCACCGAGTCGTGCAGCATGGCCTCCCGGGAGCTGTGGAACTGGAAGCTGTTGATCTCGAAGGCCACCTTGGCCTCGGGGATGGCAACGTCGAGGACCTGGGTTCTGCCCCCGACCCGGATGCGGTGGTTCCCGAACCAGCCGGTTATCCCGGCTTTCCGAAACAGCCGGTGCGCTTGGACCTCGGCAATCGACCACGGGTTGCCCGACAGGTCGCGAACCGCCTCAGCCAGCGCGTTGGACCGCCGGGATCGCCAGGAGTTCGCGGTGGACACCAACCCAGCAACGGTAACGGCACCCAGACGCAGGCCCGTCGTCCCGGGTGTCAGGTTCCCCTCCAATCCGGCAGTCAGGCATGATGCCGGTGGAGTCGTCACCCTGAGGGCATCCGCACCCAGGCACATGACCATGTTGGCGGGCAGCAGCATGCGGTGGAGGCGCAACGGCCCGATGTCCTGCTGCCGGGTCTCGCAGTAGACATGCAGGTTGGTCAGCGGCAGCTCTGGAGCGAAGGTGAGCGCAGCCGCGGCCCCGCCCCCGATGACCGCGTTTGGGTTCCACATCCGCACCGCTCGAATCCAGGCTCGGGGTTCCTCGGCCAGTCCGGCGTCCAAGACGATGCCGGGAAGTGCGCGCAACAGTCGACCGTTGGCGACGAGGGATCGCCACGAACTGCCGAGCGATGGGTAGGCGGACATGGGGACCACACCACGGTGGTACTCGATGACGTCGGAGGCTCGCATGGAGCCAATCAAGTGCCCATGGCCATCCCGTGTGGCCGGATTCACCCTCAGTGACAACACCTCGGGCCCAAGTGACAACACTCGGGGCTGCGCTGACAACACCGGGGCCCGCTCTGACAACACCTTGTCTTGCAGCTTGTCCTGAGCACTTGTCGATTCCTGCCGACATCTCGGTCACCGCTCCACCACCAGGAGGTCGCCGACGGTGCAGCAGAGGGCGTCGCAGATGGCGGTCAGGGTGGAGAAGCGGATGGCGCGGGCACGGTCGTTCTTCAGCACCGACAGGTTCACGAGGCTCACCCCGACGAGTTCCGAGAGCCGGGTGAGCGTCATGCCGCGCTCGAACAGGAGTTCGTCGAGTCGGCAGTGGATACGGTGGCCGCCCTCGTCGGGTGGCATCAGATCTCCTCCCTCGGCCGGGAGCTGACGGTGAACCGGCCTCGCAGGGCTGTCACCCAGGCGCGTCCAGACACCGCTGGGCGGTTGGTCGTGGTCGTCATCAGACCAGCCCCTGTGTGTCCCTCTGCATCCGCTCGCCGGCCGCGAACGCGACCCCGACCAGGACGAGGGCGAAGGCGATGCCCACCGGCGCAGAGTCGAACATGACCCCCCAGTTCGCCGGCGCCGGCCAGCCGAGCGACGAATAGTCACCGATCTCCATGGCTGCGATGACCAGCGGGTTGTCGCCGGTGTAGCTCGCACCGTGGATACCGAGAACCTGTTCGGCGGCAATGGCCGACCCGGCGCTCCCCAGGATCGACCAGGTCAGGTAGGCCGCGAACAGGAGCACGCCGCCACCGATCAACAACTGGGACAGCCCCTCGAACGGCACCGCCTTCCTGACGTTGCGGGCCAGCTTCCGGATCGTCCAGGCGAAGTAGATGGTCAGGGCCACCTGTAGCAGGTTGGCCGCTGCCAGGAGTACGCGGGGCAGCCAGGTCAGGCCGGAGACGGCGTAGGTGACGGTGGCGCCATCGGCCCCGAGGACCGTTGCGATGGGCGCATCCAGTTCAAGTCCCGGCACGTCGACACTCGGGACACGGGGCTGGACGGCGAGCGTGGCGACGGTTCGATCGTTCACCAACGACTGGAACAAGGTGGTGACCGCGAAGAGTCCGACCAGTGCGATCGTGACCGCCGCCACGACCTCGACGACGCGCGCCAGAGTCGGGCTGGAGCTGCGCATCAGCAGCATGGGAATGACTACGAAAAGCGCCACCAACAAGGCGAGGGCCAGAAGGCCTGAGAGAATGGACATGGACTCCTCTTTATCGATTGCCGTTAAGCATAGATCGACTATCGATAAGGCGCAAGAGCCTTCAGCGGGTTCAGCAGGTGACCCGATATGGGAGGAACTGCAGCGCCCGCGCCCATGTGCGGGAAGACGGCCAGGTGAGCGACCCCACGGCCACAGGAGCCCAGGTGTCCCAGTCCGCCACGGGGCTGGGCGCGGGAGACCTCGCAGAGACCGAGGACACCACACGCTGGATGAGACTGTGACCCAACTCCGGTCTTGGGGGTCGGCAGGTAACCCCATCCGGGCGAGGCTACAGTGGCACCACCCAAGTCCCCAGACCTATGATGTCGGCGACGAGGAGGTGCCCGTGAGCCAGGAGTCGAACAGGGAGTTGCAGCGTGACCTCTACGGGGAGCCGCTGGCCGACATCGGGGCACGGATCACGTCGGCCTTCGGCCTCACCCAAGGGAGGCTGGCCGAGTTGATCGGCGTCTCCGCGCCCATGATGTCCCAGCTGCTGTCGGCCCAGCGGGTGAAGATCGGAAATCCGGCGACACTCGGCAGGCTCAAGGCGCTCAACGACCTGACAGAGGCCGCGCCGCACCTGACGCGGACGCAGCTGGAGCAACGCCTCACGCAGATCCAGGAGGCCCCGGGGACACTGACCGCCACGACCCCCTCGGTGGATCTCGTCGGAGCCCTCGCACGAGTCGCGGCACCCGACGAACTGGAGCGACTTGCCTCGTTGACCACCTCACCCCGCCTGGCCGAACTCATGCGCCGGGCCGCCCGCTCCGATGGGTGAGACGCACGTCGGCCGATACGAGCTGATCGACCGGATCGGCCAGGGCGGCATGGGCTTCGTGTGGCGGGTCAGGGACCTGAAGTCCGGCGAGATAGTGGCGGCGAAGGTGTTGCGCCAATCCGACGCCGACGGCCTGCTGCGGTTCATCCGCGAACAGGCGGTGCGCATTCATCACCCCCACATCATCGTCCCGCTGGGCTGGGCCGGCGACGACGCCAAGGTCCTGTTCACGATGCCCCTCGTCACAGGAGGGTCACTCGAAGTCCTGATCGGCGACTTCGGCGCGCTGCCGCCCCTGTTCGCCGCAGAGATCCTGCGCCAGGTCCTCGAAGCGCTGGCCGCCGTCCACGCGGCGGGCATCATCCATCGGGACATCAAGCCCTCCAACATCCTCCTGGACGCCACGGGAACCGGCCGCCCGCACGCGTACCTGAGCGACTTCGGTATCGCCGTCGACCCGGCCGCACCCCGCCTCACGATTGCCGGAGCCATTCCAGGAACCCCCGGCTACGTCGCGCCGGAGTTGGCGCGCCTGGCCGATCCGAGCCCCGCCACCGACCTGTACGCAGCCGGGATGGTGGCCGTCGCCATGCTCACGGGTGACCGGCCGCATCGGATCACGAACGAGGTGCCGCCGCCAAGATGCCCGGAGTCGCTCTGGGGACTGGTCAGTCGGATGACTGCGGAGAACCCCGCCGACCGACCCGTTCTCGTCGCCTCCCGCACCGCCTTGGACGCCGCCGAGCTGGCCTGGCGCCCGGAGGCGATCGGCGAGATCGAGGTGTTCGACCACCTGCCTACCGCAGCACCCAGGCCGCCGAGCCGCCGCCTCTCATGGCTGCTGATCGGCAGCCTGCTGGTGCTCCTGCTCGGCCTGGTCCTGCTCCTGGTGGGGCTGCTCGGAGGCTAGTGCCGACGACGCGCGTACAGAGCGGCGCCGGTGCCCACGGCTCCGGCCGCGATGAGCCCGCCTCCCACCAGGACCAGCGGGAAGGGGCCGCCTCCGGATCGCTCCGGCGAAGGTGCGGTCGAGGTCGTGGCCGTCGGCTCGAGCGAAGGCGTCTGCGACCCGGACGCCCCCGACGTCTCGGAGGGCGTCGGGCTGGGGGTGCCGGGCTGCACGAAATCGGGCACACCGCCTCGTTCGCCTGTCACGGCCAGCGAGAACCGCACCGGCACCGGGAAGCCGTCAGGGACGTCGGAGTCCCTGCCTACGGCGACGGTGAAGTAGTAGTCCCCGGACATCGAGAATCCCCGGCTGCTCCCGAAGTACATCCTCGGGGAGTCCCAGCGGTTGCGGAACCTGACGTCGGGCACCTGGTTGATGTCGGGCGCGCCGCCGAGTTCGAACCCGGCGTCGGTCATCCGGTAGGCGGCGAACTTCCACAGCTCCTGGGAGTCCATCTGGCTGCGGTCGGGCGCATACACGTTGCCCTCGACGTAGAGGTAGGCCAGGTTCGGGCTGACTGTCACCGGGATGTTCCCCGTCGGGCCGTCGACGGCGAAGACTGCGCCCTGACCCCAGTCGATCGGTGCCCTAAAGAACAGCCGTTCGCCCGGCACCACCTCGGTCACGTAGGTGCCGGGGTCCACAAGGGTGGCGTCGTTGAAGCTCACTCCCCCGATCACGAGCACCGGGGTCCCGGACGCGGGGGAGGTCAGGTCCTTCGGGTTGTCCTTGGGAACCTGCGCCACGCCGTCGGGCAGTTCGGCCGCGTTGGATACTGCCGGTTCCTCGATCACGAGGATCTCGACCGGAATCGTCTCGTTGACACCCGCCTGCCGCGTGACCTCCAGCAGGAGATCGGATGCCTTGCCGCACGCGACGGCCTCTGGGGCGGGCTGGGGGCTTCGGGGGTCGACGGGTAGGGCCACCACCGTTCCGGTCGGGAAGTCCCCCATCTTGGCCGAGTCACCAGAGAGGTACCAGACGCTGTCGCACTTGGTCCCGTCGGCCGCGGTGAGGGTGAAGTCCCAGCGGCCCCGGCGGATGCTGTCCCAGATGCCCGCATATCGCATCCTGCCCGTCACGCTCACCCTCAGGGTGGAGCCCTGCTGCGTGCGGTGCACACGGTAGTACCGGGCGCTGTTGCTCGTCAGGGACGAACTCACATTGTCGGTGTACTGGCCCGGACTGAGCGACGGCGCGCCCTCCGGGGCGGGAGTGCCCTCGACGGGGACACCGGAAACGGCGTACTGCCTGATCGCCCTTGTGCTCAGGCGCTGAAGCGACTTGCCCAACTGGTCCGCGTCAGCGGCGTCGTAGTACGTGCCGCGGCCCTTGTCCGCGATGCATTGGAGCTGTCGGCGGGCCTTGTCGTCGACTGCGAAGCCGACTGTGTCGATCTGCAGCGTGATCTCGGCGGCCATGAGCTTGTCAACCACGGGGCAGGGGTCGGGCACGCAGTTCTCCTCGCCGTCCGAGACGAGGATGATGTGGCGATTGCCGTCCGGTCCGAGGTCGCCGATCGCCTGCTCCAACGAGTACGCGATCGGCGTGTCACCGACCGCCTGGAAGCTGTTGATGGCGGCGGTGAGGCCGGGGCGGTCGAGTGCGACGATGGGGTGGACGAGTTGCGTGTCGACGCAGGACTTCGCCTTGTCCTTGCCCGGATACGTGGCACCATAGACCCGCAACCCCACCTCGGCGTCCTCGGGCAGCCCGGCCACCGCAGCCGAGAGCGCCTGCTGCGCCGCCTGGATCTTCGTCAGGCCCGACGGGTCCTTGCCGTTCATCGAACCGGAAGCGTCCAGCACGAGGAGGATCCGTGTGGGTTCCTTGGCGTCCGCCTGGGATGTCGCAGGCGACAACGCCGTCAGCGCCAAGGTGGACAGGATCGTCAGGCAGAGAACGGACCGTGTGGATCTGTGCATGGCACCCTCTTCGGTTGGTTTGCAGTTGCAAATTAATCCTTCGCGACTGCAATGTCAAGGTTCTGGCCCGACGCCGCTATTCAACAACACACAACCCTGCCGGCCAACTGCCGGAATGGCGGAGGCACGGCACCAGGGCCCATCACCCCAACCCGCCACGGCGCTGCCCCACGGCCACTAGGTTGAAGGCATAGAGCCGATGGTCGACGACGGGGTAGGGGCAGGCATGAGGCTGCGCACGGACGGGACGGTGCTCCGGGACGAGCACGGCAGGCAGCGTGTCCTGCACGGGATCAACATGGTCGACAAGGGCCATCCCGGCGCGACATCGGCCGCCGACTTCGAGGGCGCCTGGTCCAGCGCCGACATCGGTGACCTCGCGGACCTCGGCTTCACCGTCGTGAGGCTCGGCCTCATCTGGGCCGCCGCAGAACCCGCCCCCGGCGCATACAGCGAGCAGTACCTGGGCTGGATCGGCTCCCAGCTGGACATGTTCGACCGGCACGGCATCGGCGTAATCCTGGACGCCCATCAGGACCTGTACTCGCAGTCGTTCGCCGATGGAGCCCCGGCGTGGGCGACCCTCACCGACCACCCCTTCGAGCCCACCGACCTGTGGAGCGACGCCTACCTCGCCAGCCCCGCAGTTCACGAGGCCCTCGACGCCTTCTGGGCCAACGCTCCCGGCCCGGGCGGAGTCGGGCTGCAGGACCGGTTCGCAGCCATGTGGGCGGAGGTGGCATCCCGGTTCGGGGACCATCCTGCGCTGATCGGCTACGACCTCCTGAACGAGCCGGCCCCCGGCTCGGCGGCTGAGGAGATCTTCGGCGCGCTGATCGGCGCCTTCGCCGAGGTCACGGGGCAGAATCCGCAGCAGGTCGCCGCCGACTTCGCCTCCCCCGAGGCCAAGTTCGCCCAGCTAGGCCTGCTGGAGGAGGTGTCCACCCACCGGGCGATCGGGGACGCCGTCGCTCCGCTGCTGGAGGCGTTCGAACGGGATGCCGTCGCGCCGTTCATGGACAAGGTGACCCGCTCGATCCGCGCCGTCGATCCCGACGGGCTGATCCTGCGCGAGCACGACTACTTCGCCAACCTCGGCATCTCGTCCGGGCAGCCGCCGCTCGACGACAACGCCTGGCTGTACTCCCCACACGGCTACGACCTCACCGTCGACACCGACGCGATCGCCCTGTCCAGCAACACGCGCGCCTCCACCATCTTCGAGCGCTGCCGCGAGACGGCTGACAGGTTGAACGTGCCCGTGCTGGTCGGCGAATGGGGGGCGTTCGGGCATGCGCCGGGCGTCACCGGGCATGCCACCCACCTGCTGAACGTCTTCGACGCCCGCCACTGGTCGTGGACGTACTGGTGCTGGGAGGAGGGCTTCACCACCACAGAGGCCGCCTCGGCGTTTCGACGCGCTCGCCCGCTCGCCTTCGCCGGCGACGCCACCGGCTGGGAGGTCACCGCAACCGCCTTCACCGCCGCGTGGCACGGCAGGGCCGGCGACGCGCCGTCGGAGTTCTGGCTGCCCGATGCCGCCGAGGCCGCGATCTCGATCACGCGCGACGGCGAGCCCGTGGACGCCGCCCTCGACGGCAACCGCGTCCTCGTCGACGCCGCAGACGGCTTCCACGAGCTCAGCGCCGCCTGGGACCGCTGATGGCCCTGACCTTCCGGCAGCGGCTGCTGCTGGCGACGCCGCTGCCGGCGGCCTGGATGAGCCATGTGGTCATCCACAACGTGTACGTGAAGTTCTACACCGACGTCATCGGCGTCGATCCGCAGGCAATCGGCTGGGTGTACCTGGCGTTCAACGTCTGGAACGTCCTCAACGACCCGGTCTTCGGGGTGATGCTCGACAAGATGCGCTACCGCACCGGCAAGGGCAAGTTCCTGCTGGTCATGCGCGTCACCATCCCGTTCATGCTGCTCGGCCTGGTCGCGATGGCCTGGACGGACCCGTCCTGGCCCCAGGCCACCATCCTCTGGGTGTTCCTGGCCGAGCTGTTCATCTTCGACGTCGCCGCCACCTTCTATCTGATCTCGGCCACCAGCTACGGCTATCTGGCCGCGCCGACACGCGAGGACCGCATCGACGTCGAGGTCGTCAAGGTGTGGCTCGGCAACATCTTCTCGGCTTTCGCGACGATCGTCGCGACCCAGTTGCTGGTCGGCGACGCCATCACCGAGCGCACCACCATCGCGACACTGCTGATGGGCGTCGTCGCCATCAACGCTGTCATCTACCTGTTCGCCGCCATCAAGCTGAAGGACCCGCCGGAGCTGTATGAGCAGGGCGACGCCGGCGACCAGCAGGTCACGATGCGCCAGCTGTACGAGGACGGCAAGTCGATCGTGCGGATGAGGGCCTTCTGGGCGTGGTTCTTCTACGGCCTCACCGCACTCGCACCCATGGGCATGTACTTCACGGCGTTCCTGTACTTCATGGACCACGTGATCCGCAGCACCGGAACCGAGGCCACGATCACCGACACGGGCTCGATGCTCGTGGTGCTGCTCCTGCTGCCGCTGTTCGCCCGGGGCATCAAGCGGATCGGCAGCCGCACTTCCATCTGGGTCGGGATGCTGCCCTATCTTGCCGGGCTGGTCGCACTGTTCCTGGCGACGGCGTGGTGGCACGTCCTGATCTGCTACGTGTTCATCATGTCAGGCAAGCACATCATGACCACCGCGGGCATCCCGCTGGAGGCGGCGCTCATCGACGAGAACGAGCGGTTGACCGGCACGCGCAAGACCGGCTCCATCGCCGCGCTGAGGGCCATCATGAGTGCGCCCCTGGCCGGGGCACAGACCGTCATCTTCATGACGATCATCTCCCGCTTCGGCTACGACCAACTCGCGACGGTGCAATCCGCGGATGCCCAGCTGGGCATCCGCATCGCGACCGCCGGCGTCCCGATCCTCTTCTGCCTGATCGGCATGGTCCCGCTGGCCTTCATGCCGTACTCGAAGCGGGTCGAGGCGGAGTTGAGCGCCTTCTCCGGCGAACAGCGCGGCATCCAGACCGCCTTCAAGCCCTACGACGAGGACGAGGACCCCTACGAGCACCGCGACGACGAGGCCGAGGAGCCCGCACCTGAATCAGATGAACAGGTCCATTGAATCGCCGAATCCAGCCCATATCGAGCCATTCACGCAACCACCTTTGAAGACGCTCCGTCGCAAATTTGGGCACTTCCCAACCCATTCATGGGGACCCCGACCCATGGACACACTGCCCGCCA
>JBDHZH010000045.1:0-22004 GCA_039811745.1 Arachnia sp. | reverse complement strand
CGAGGCCGACCTGCCGCGCACCCTGGCCGACATCACCGCCGACCAGTACAAGGGCAAGTTCGCCTGGGCGCCGTCCGGGGCCTTCGTCGCCACCACCCAGTACCTGATCTCCACGATCGGCCTCGAGAAGACCACCGCGTTCCTGGAGAAGGTGCGCGACAACGGCGTCAACGAGCAGAAGAACGGCAACGTGCGCGACACCGTCGAGGCCGGCGAGCACGCCATGGGCCTGTCGAACCACTACTACTGGTGGATCAAGGCGGCCCAGGTCGGCGGCGCCGACAAGATGGTCTCGAAGATCTACCACTTCCCCGAGACCGACCCCGGCAACCTCGTGCTGTCCTCCGGCGCGGCGATCCTGAAGAACGGCAAGAACCAGGAGGAGGCTGCGAAGTTCCTCGCCTGGCTCACGAGCGCCGACGGCGGGCAGGCCATCATCTCCAGCGGCGACATCGCCGTGTCGGGTGCCCAATACCCGGTGGCGCCGGGCAGCACCAGCGCCATCGTCGGCAGCCTCGACGACATCGCCTCCCCCACCTACGACATGAGCATCTACGCCGACCAGTCGCAGGCCGAGGACCTGCTGAAGAGCCTCGGCATGTCCAGCTGATGCCTGCCTCCACCGGCAAGCCGACGGCCATCGCGATCCCCGCGGTGGCCGTCGGCGTGCTGTCGCTGCTGCCGTTCGTGTACCTGGCGGTGTCGGGGGTCTCCCTCGCGTCGGTCACGAAGCTGTTCACCTACCCGACGACGGTGCCGGACATCGTCCGCACCGTCGCCGTGACGCTGTCGGTGTCGGTGACGTGCATCGTGCTCGGCGTCGGGGCCGCGCTGCTGGTGGTGCGCACCGACGTGCCGCTGCGCCGGCTGCTGACGGTGCTGTTCGCCCTGCCACTGGCGATCCCGATGTTCGTGGCCGCCTACGCCGCCTACTCGGCGAGCCTCACCTACCTGCCCCGCTCCGGCATCGTCACCACCTTCTGGGGCGCGACGGTGGTGATGTCGCTGTCGCTGTACCCGTACGTGTTCCTCGCCTGCATCGTCGCCGTCCGGAACCTCGACCCGACCCAGGAGGAGGTGGCCCGAAGCCTCCGGACAAGGCCGTTCGCCGTGTTCTGGCGCATCACCCTGCCGCAGCTGAGGCCGGCGCTGGCGAGCAGCGTCCTGATCGTCGCGCTGCACACCCTGTCGGAGTACGGCGCGATGGTGCAGCTCCGGCAGCGCACCCTGACGACGACGATCATGGCCGAGATGATCGACTACGGCGACTACGAGGCCGCCAGGTCGCTGTCGCTGCTGTTGGCCGGCCTGGCGCTGTTGTTGCTGGTCGGCGGCCGCCTGGTGGCCGGCAGGGCCCGGCCACTCAGCGTTGGCTCGCAGGCCGTCCGGGCGCCGCGCCGGGCCGCCCTCGGCTGGGGCCGGTGGCCCCTGCTGGCGGTCTCACTGATCGTGCCGGCACTGGGGGTCGGGCCGACGGCTCTCATGACCATCCGCGGCCTGTCGTCGCCGCACCGGAGTGTCACCGTCGACTGGTCGCACGTCGCCTCATCGACGACGGTGACCCTCACCTACGCCGCCTGGGCCGCGCTGGTCGCGACGCTGGCCGCCCTGCCCGTCAGCTGGTGGCTCAGCCGGCACCCGTCGTTCTGGGCGCACCTGACGGAGAGGTCGGTGTGGCTGGCCCACGCCATCCCGGGGGCCGTGCTGGCGCTGGCGCTGGTGTTCCTCGCCACGCGGCTGGTTCCGGGGCTGTACAAGACGCCGGCCCTGCTGGTGGTCGCCTACGTCATCCTCTACCTACCGCTGGCGGTCACCAACCAGGGCGTCGGCCTGCAGGCCGCGTTCCACAAGTTCGACGAGGCCGCCGCGTCACTGGGCCATCGCGCCTGGGCGCGGCTCCGGCGCGTGTCCCTGCCGCTGGCGCTGCCGGGCATCGCCACGGGCGCCCTGCTGGTCGGCCTCGACGCCAGCAAGGAGCTGACGACGACGCTCATGCTGCTGCCGTTCAACGTCCAGACGCTGGCCACCGGCCTGTGGGGCACCACGAACGGCGAGTCCCTCGATTTCACCGCCGCCGCCCCCTACGCCCTCATGCTGGTGCTGCTCGGCTCGATCCCCGTCTACCTCATCGTCCGCCACACCCTGCGGCACGTGGGCTGACCCCGGAGAAGGCTCGACCAGCGGAACCCCATTCCGACGCTGATCGAGTAGGGGAGGAGGGGCCCCATTCCGCTGATCGAGTAGGCCGCGAGGGACGAGCGGCCGTGTCCCCGCGCTGATCGAGTAGGCCGCGAGGGACGAGCGGCCGTGTCGAGATCCGGTGAGGGTTCCCGGGGACTTGGTCGGGGTCTCGACACGTGCCCGGCTCGTTCCTCGCCGGGCACTACTCGACCAGCGGAACCCCGCAACCGCTGATCGAGTAGCCGACGAGGAACGAGGAGGCGTGTCGAGATCCGGTGAGGGTCTGCGGGGACTTGGTCGGGGTCTCGACACGTGCCCGGCTCGTTCCTCGCGGGGCACTACTCGACCGGCGGAGCTACGGGGCACTCCCGCTACTCGACCATTGGAACCCCACAACCGCTGATCGAGTAGCCGACGAGGAACGAGGAGGCGTGTCGAGATCTGGTGAGGGTCTGCGGGGACTTGGTCGGGGTCTCGACACGTGCCCGGCTCGTTCCTCGCGGGGCACTACTCGACCGGCGGAGCTACGGGGCACTCCCGCTACTCGACCAGCGGAACCCCGCAACCGCTGATCGAGTAGCCGACGAGGAACGAGGAGGCGTGTCGAGATCCGGTTAGGGTCTGCGGGGACTTGGTCGGGGTCTCGACACGTGCCCGGCTCGTTCCTCGCGGGGCACTACTCGACCGGCGGGAGGCGGGCTCGATCAGCGGGGACCCGCACCGAGTTCCGGCGGCTATTCGAAGCTGTGGCCGCCCTCCTTGACGGGGAGCATCACGAGCAGGCCTGCCAGGAGGACGGCGACGATGCCGAGGATGCCGAAGTACTGGGTGTCCTGCTGGCGGGTGAGGGCCTTCCCCAGCAGGATGGTGCCGCCGAAGGCGAGGGGCGCGAAGAAGGAGACGGCGCGGCCGGTGGTGGCGTAGAGGCCGAAGATCTCGCCGGACCTGCCCTCCGGGATCGCACGCGCGAGGAACGACCGGCTGGCCGACTGCGCCGGCCCGACGAACAGCGTCAGCGCCAGGCCGCAGATCCAGAACACAGGCTTGCCGCCCTCGTGAAGGACGAAGATGAGCGTGCCGAGCACGACGAGGCTCGACAGCGAGATGAGGATCACCCTCTTGGGGCCGAGCTTGTCGTCGAGGAGCCCGAACAGCATCGTCGAGACGCCCGCCGTGACGTTGGCGACGATGCCGAAGATGATGACCTCGCCGGTAGAGAAGCCGAAAGTTCCGGCGGCGAGCACCGCCCCGAACGTGAACACACCGGAGAGGCCGTCGCGGAACAGGGCGGAGGCCAGCAGGAAGTAGACGGTGTGCGGCGACGTCCGGTACAGCCGCCGGAGCGACGCGAACAGGCTGCGGTAGGCCTCGGTCACCGACTGCCCCGGGGGCGGGTTCTCCACCTTCTTGTCCTTGATCGCCACGAAGATGGGGATGCAGAAGATCGCAGTCCACAGGCCGCACACGATCATGGAGAAGCGGACGTCGTCGGCGGTGAAGTCGGCGCCGCGCATTGCGACGATCAGCAGCAGGATCGTGATGCCGCCGAGGTAGCCGAAGCCCCAGCCGAGGCCGGACACCCGGCCGACGGTCTTCTTCGTGGCGACCTGGTCGATGGAGGCGTAGTAGTTGACGTTCGCGATCTCGGCGACGACGTTGCCGACCCCGAGCAGAACCAGGCCGAGCAGCAGGTAGGACGGCTCCGGCTGCACGAACCAGAGGGCGGCGGAGATGGCCGCCAAGAGGTAGGTCTGCCAGCGGAGGTGGAACATGCGGCGGCCGGTGCGGTCCGCGCCCTGCCCGAGCACCGGGGCGAGCAGCGCGATGAACAGCCCCGCCAGACCGGTCGCCCACGCCAGGGCCAGGGAGGTGTGGTTCTTCTCCCCGAACGCCGACGACGTCAGGTACACCGAGAACACGAACGTGGTGATCACCGTGGCGAACGGCTGCGTGCCCCAGTCCCAGAATGCCCAGCTCACCACCTTCGACCTCGGCACCTTGTCGGTGGTCAGCGAGCCGGCCTCTTCGACGTCCTCGTTCGTTGTCACAGGCACAACGTAACCAACCCCGCGGCGCCGGTGGCGCACCGCGCCGGATTCGGACGCGACGGCGATGCGGGCCGGGCCTGAGGAAACACGGTGGCCGGGCGGCTTGCGTCGCCCGGCCACCGTGTGGTTCTGCGTGGCTCAGGCCTGCTTGACGAGGGCGACGTCGAACTCGAGGGTCACCTTGTCGGAGACGAGCACGCCGCCGGCCTCAATGGCTGCATTCCAGGTGAGGCCGAAGTCGGATCGCTTGATGGGCAGGGAGCCCTCGAACCCGGAGCGGGTGTTGCCGAACGGGTCGATGACGGTGCCGGTGTACTCCAGCGGGATGGTGATCTGCCTGGTGAGGTCCTTGATGGTGAGGTCGCCGGTCACCTCGATCTCGTCGTCGGCGACGACCTCGACACCGGTGGAGGTGAAGGTCATGGCAGGGAAGTTCTCGACGTCGAAGAAGTCGGCGCTGCGCAGGTGGTCGTCACGGCCGGAGTTGCCGGTGTTGACCGAGGCGACATCGGCGGTGACGGTGATGCCGGAGGCTGCGGGGTTCGCGCCGTCGAGGGTGGCCTCGCCGGTCGCGGTGAAGGTGCCGCGGACCTTGGTGATCATCGCGTGCCGCGTGACGAACGCGAGCTGGGTGTGTGCCGGGTCGACCGCGTAGGTGCCGGTGAGTTCGGTGACGCTTGCCATTGTGTTCTCCTGGTCTGTGCTTGGAAGCCGATGTAGTCAAGTATGCAACTATCTCGTTGAAGAGTCAACTAGTACGACGGGGGCACTGCCCCAAGGGTTCTTCAGGTTGTATGGTTGGCAGCGCACGAACGATCCCCAAACCCCGGCCACGACGTCGTAGTCACCAGGAAGGCATCTGCAAACATGACCGACACTGCCAAGTTCAGCCACGGCACCTCGGACCTCGAGTTCCCGATCGTCGCGGCCAGTCAAGGCAACAACGGCTACGACATCACGGGCCTGCTCAACAAGACCGGCAACGTGACGCTCGACGTGGGCTTCGTCAACACCGCGTCCTGCAAGTCCGCAATCACCTTCATCGACGGCGACAAGGGAATCCTGCAGTACCGCGGCTACCCGATCGAGCAGCTGGCCGAGAGTGCGAAGTTCCTGGAGGTCACGTACCTCCTGATCTACGGCGTCCTCCCCACCAGGGAGGAGCTGGAAGCCTTCGAGCAGCGCGTCGCCGACCGGATGATGCTCGACGAGCGCATGCGCGAGCTCTACCGTTGCTTCCCGCGCGGCGCCCACCCCATGCAGGTGCTCGCGGCCGGCGTGATGGCGCTCGGCGCCTACAACCGCGGAACCCTGGACGTGCACGACCCCGCGCAGGTGGAGGCCGCGTCCCTGTCGCTGCTCGGGTCCATGCCGACGCTCGCCGCATACGCGTACAAGAGCTCCGTCGGCGAACCGTTCCTGTACCCGCAGAAGAGGCTCGGCTACGTCGAGAACTACCTGAGGCTCTCCTTCGGCACCCCGCAGGAGGAGTACGAACTCGACCCGACGATCGTCCAGGCCTTCGAGACCCTGTTCCTCCTGCACGCCGACCACGAGCAGAACTGCTCCACCGCGACGGTGCGCATGGTCGGCTCCTCGGACGCCAACATCTACGCCTCGGTCGCAGCCGGGGTCAACGCGCTGTCCGGGCCGCTGCACGGCGGCGCCAACCAGGCCGTGCTCGAGATGCTCGCGAAGCTGCGCGACGAGGGCCTCGACGCGAAGACGTTCGTCTCGCAGGTGAAGGACAAGAAGTCCGGCGTCAAGCTGATGGGCTTCGGCCACCGCGTCTACCGCAACTACGACCCGCGCGCGAAGATCATCAAGTCGCACGCCGACGAGATCCTCCGCAAGTCCGCGAAGGCCAATGCCCTGCTGGACATGGCGCTGGAGCTGGAGAACACCGCCCTCAACGACGACTACTTCATCGAGCGGAAGCTCTACCCGAACGTCGACTTCTACACCGGCCTGATCTACGAGGCGATGGGTTTCCCGTCGAACTACTTCACGGCCCTGTTCGCGCTCGGCCGCCTGCCCGGGTGGATCGCCCAGTGGCGCGAGGAGCACGCCGACCCCACCCGCAAGATCGGCCGCCCGCGCCAGGTCTACGTCGGGGAACCCCGCCGGGACTTCGTGCCCATCGATCAGCGCTGACGCTTCGTCGGCGCCTGCCGGCATGGCAGGAGGGGGTGTTCCCGATCATGATCGGGAACACCCCCTCCTTCTTGCACCCACACCGTCGAAGGGAGTTCAACACCTGGGCCCCCACGGGTTCTCGGTCGCGCGGCATCCCCGCGGCCGAACCAGCCCAGACCCCAAGTGCGAGCCGACGAACCGGTACCCCCATCGTGTTCCGCCGAACGGGTTCGCCGGGCCTCCAACTTGCGACACGTGTCGCGTGCCTGAGCCTGAATCTACACTCCGTCCAGTGATGGCGACGGCGCGTCGCAGGGGGTGGTCGGCCCCGTGAAACCGCTGTCACCCGGCCAAGAGGCTACTCTGGCAAGGACTTTTGCCCGATCGGCTAGAATCTCACTAGTTAATCCGTTGTCATCCGAAAGGATGACACGGCCCGTTGGGCGCAGTCAGTTCTCGAACGGTCTGATGGAGGCGTACTCCTCCAGTACGGCTTGGACGCGGTCGAGGGCAGCCTGGTCCAGGGATCCGTCACCCGTCACCGCCTGCCAGCCCTGGAGCATGACGTCGCCGAAGTTGTGGCCGTGCCTGGCCGGGACGGCGGTGCTCATGGCCATGTCCAAAGTGACCTGCACCGCGGTCACCACAGGGATCCACCGCATGTACGGGCTGACGTCCGGCGCACGGTTGCCGTCGGTGAGCCAGTCGGGCCTGCTCCAGATCAGCTCCGGGCCGAGCCAGGTGATCGGGTCGGTGGCGTGCTGGAGGATCGCGATCCTGGGAGCGTCCCATGGGCCGGTCAGCTTGTCGAAGTCGCCGAACCCGGACGCCCAGCGGACCTGCCTGCCCCGGTCCCTCACCGGCTGCCAGGGCGGGGAACCGGCGTCGCGGGACTCCTGCAGCTCCCGCCACAGCGGCGTCGTGTTCGTGGGCCCCACCAGGAGGGCGCCGTTCGTGGACTCGAGCATCGCGTCCAGGGTGCCGAACGAGTTCAGGATGCCCTGGGAACCAAGGCTCAACCCGTAGAGGACGAGCTGGGGTCTGTGATCGGCGGGCAGCGCCGCCCACTTCGCGTGCACGGCGTCGAAGAGCGCCGTCGTGGCCTCGATGGGCAGCTCGGGCGCCGTCATCGACGAGACGAAGCTCGGCGTGTAGGCGTACTGGAGGGCGACGATGGCCGTGTTGCCGGAATGCAGATACTCGACGGCGTCGACGGCCTGCGGCTCCAGCCAGCCGGTGCCGGTTGTGGTGGCGACGACGAGCACGTCCCGGTCGAACGCCCCGGTCCGCTCCAGCTCACGAACCGCCACGGCCGCCCTGTCCTGCATCGTCCCGCCCGCCGCGACTCCAACGTAGACCCGGATCGGGGTCATGGCGGGGCCGCCGGTGACCTTGGCGATCTCGTCGGCGGTGGGGCCGCCGGCGATGAAGTTGCCGCCCTGCCTGCCCAGTTGGTCGAACTTCACCTCGGACTGCGGCCCTGCGGACCGGAACTCGCTGCCGGGCTCGGTGAGGCCCGCATCCGGGTGCCCGTTCGTGGCGAGGTACTGCCTGTCGATCGCGAAGAAGAAGATCCCGGTCAGCAGCGCCAGGACGAGTGCCGAGGCGACCACGGTCCGGATGGTCGCGAGCCTCACGGCACGGCCCCGGCTGCGCCCGTCCTTGGTCATCCGTGCCAGCGCCTTCCGCCAGGCTGAGCGAACCAGCCAGCCGATGCCGAGGCAGACCAGGCTGACGGCCGTCATCGCGAGGACGAACCCGAGGATGTCGACACCCGGCATCGGCGGCAGCTCCACCATGCGGCGGACCTCCTCCTGCGCGGCGGCCCCGCGAAGCCCGCAACGACCAGGAGCACGCCGAACAGCGGCCAGCCCACGATCCGCCCCCAGCGACGGGCCGTCGCCGACGGTCGCCAGCCGGTGAGCCGCTCGAACAGCCGCGAGAACCCCGTCCCGACGGCGTAGGAGATACCGAACACCAGACCCGAGACCAGCCCCTGGAGCACGCCGTCGCGGGGCAGCAGCGACGGCGTCAGCGAAAGCAGCAACCCCGCTGCACCGAACCCAAGCCCGACCGGGTTCAGGTTCCACTGCAGCCTCTTCAGCCAATCCATGGTTGCTCCATCCATCATGCGGTGCGTGCAGCGAACAATACTGCTGTCGTGGCCGGTGCCCGGCGACCTGGTCGGGGTCTCGACCGTCGTACCGGGCTCCTTCGTCGCCGGGTACTGGCTCGACCAGCGAAACCCCCTCCCCGCTGATCGAGTAACCAGCGAAACCCCCTCCCCGCTGATCGAGTAGCCGACGAGGAACGAGGAGGCGTGTCGAGATCTGGCGAACGACCCCGGCGACTTGGCCGAGGTCTCGACACGTGCCCGGCTCCTTCGTCGCGGGGCACTACTCGACCAGCGGGACCCCACACAACCGACGCCGATCGAGTAGGCCGTGTCGAGATCGGGCGAGGGTTCCCGGGGACTTTGCCGGGGTCTCGACACGTGCCCGGCTCCTTACTTCGACACGCGGCGCTCGTTCCTCGCGCTGCTACTCAGTACAAGTCGTCGCGGGGCACTACTCGACCAGCGGGACCCCACAACCGCTGATCGAGTAGCCGACGAGGTACGAGGAGGCGTGTCGAGATCAGGCGAGGGCCCCCGCAGACCCGACCCTCGCAGTCGATCGACCCTGTGGCAGGCTGGACGCATGAAGGTCGCGAGACGGGCAGAGGTGCCGGCGTTCCAGGTGATGAGCATTCTGGACAGGGTTGCGACGCTGCGGGCGTCCGGGCGCGACGTCATCTCGCTGTGCGCGGGCGAACCGTCGGGCGGGGCGCCGAGCGACGTGAACCGACGCGCGGCGGAACAGCACGCGGGCGACGCCTCCCTCGGGTACACCAGCGCGCTCGGGCTGCTGGAGGTGCGGGCCGCCGTCGCCGGGCACTACCGGCGCTGGTACGGCCTGGACGTCGCGCCGGAGGAGGTGGCGATCACCACCGGATCCTCCGGGGCGTTCGTGCTGGCGTTCCTGGCGGCGTTCGACGCGGGCGACCGGGTCGCGCTGGCCGCCCCCGGCTACCCTGCCTACCGGAACATCCTGTCGGCGCTCGGCTGCGACGTAGTGCAGTTGCGGTGCGGCCCGGGCACCCGCTTCCAGCCGACACCGGAACTCCTCGACGAGGCGGTCCGCAGGCATGGAAGGCTGGAGGGCCTGATCGTCGCCTCGCCCGCGAACCCGACCGGCACGATGGTCTCGCGCGAGGAACTGGCGGCTCTGACCGCATGGTGCCGCTCGAACGACGTCCGTCTGGTCAGCGACGAGATCTACCACGGCATCACGTACGCGGAGCCGGGGAGCCCCGACCCGCGCGGGGTGTCGGCCTGGGAGCACGACCGGACCGGACTCGTGATCTCCTCGTTCTCCAAGTACTGGGGGATGACGGGCTGGCGGCTGGGCTGGGCGCTCGTGCCGGAGGACCTGCGGCGGGCCGTCGACGCGCTCGCGGGCAACGTCGCGCTGTGCCCGCCGGCACCGGCCCAGGTGGCGGCGCTGGGCGCGTTCACCGACGAGTCGTACCGGCAGGCCGACGCCAGGGTGGCATCCTTCGCGGAGACGCGGCAGATGTTGCTGTCGCAGCTGCCGCGTCTCGGCTGGGGGCCTGTGGCACCGGCCGACGGCGCCTTCTACCTGTACGCGGCCCTCGGCGACAAGCTCGGCGACTTCCCCGACTCGACGGCGTGGTGCGCGGCGCTGCTTGAGGAGGCGGGCGTCGCCGTCGTCCCCGGCATCGACTTCGACCCGTTCGACGGCGGCTCCTACGTCCGGCTGTCGTTCGCTGCAGGCCGGGACGCGACAGCCGCCGCTGTCGAGCGCATCATCGCGTTCCAGGATCGCCTGGGCCACTGAACCCGGTCTCCGGTACTCCCGGCGAATGTCTCACCGCGGCGCTAGGGTCGGTCACGTAGGCAAGGCGGCAAGGAGGCGGCTATGACCAAGCGAATCGGAATCCTGACTGCAGGCGGTGACAGCCCCGGCCTGAACGCCGCGATCCGCGGCTTCGGCAAGGCCGCCATAGGCCGCTACGGCATGGAACTCCTCGGATTCCAGAGCGGCGTCCGCGGGCTGTACGAGAACCGATTCGTCGAACTGAACAGTTCAGCCCTCTCCGGCATCCTGACCGTCGGCGGAACCATCCTCGGAACCAGCCGCGACAAGGTGCACCGCATGGTGGTCGACGGCGAGGAACGCGACGTGCGCGAGGACATCGTCCGCGTCGTCGAGCAGAACAGGCTCGACGGTCTGGTGATGCTCGGCGGCGGCGGCACCGCCAAGAACGCGCTCCGGCTGTCGGAGATGGGCCTGAACGTGATGCACCTACCCAAGACCATCGACAAGGACGTCGCCCGCACCGACAACTCCTTCGGCTTCTCCACAGCCCTGGAGATCGCCACCGAGGCGATCGACCGGCTGCACTCCACCGCGCACAGCCACCACCGCGTGATCTTGGCCGAGATCATGGGGCACAAGGCGGGCTGGCTGGCGCTCGGTTCCGGCATCGCCGGCGGCGCCGACGTGATCCTGCTGCCCGAGATCCCGTACTCGGTCGACCTGATCGCGGACTCCATCAAGGCGCGCCAGGCGCGGGGTGCGAGTTTCAGCGTCGTCGCCGTTGCCGAGGGTGCCAGGGACATCGATGCCGCCGCCGAGCTGGCCGCCGCCGAGGCGCTGATCAAGGACGCCAACACGCCCGGCTCCAAGGCCGCAGCCAAGAAGCACCTCGCCTCGGTGGAGGATGCCCACCGCGACCACATGTTCACGCTGGCCCGCGAACTGGAGGCCGCGACCGGGTTGGAGACCAGGGTCACCATCCTCGGCTACGTCCAGCGCGGCGGCATCCCCTGCGCCGAGGACCGGCTCCTCGGCTCCCGGATCGGGGCCGCGGCGGCCGAACTGATCGACGCCGGCGAGTACGGCGTCATGGTCGCCTCCAAGGGCGACGGCACGGAGCCAGTCCCGCTGAAGGAGGTCGCCGGGGTCCAGGCCCTCGTCCCGCTGGACCATCCCTGGCTCCAGACAGCCCGCGACGTCGGCACCAGCCTCGGCGACTGACTGCGGCAGCCCCAGCGAGCCCGTCCTTCCGCTGGTCGAGCCAGCGAGCGCCAGCGAGCGACGGTCGAGACCGCATCCGGCCGCGGCAGGTTTCGACCAGTCGGCGGGCTCCTTCGTCGCGCGCCGACGCTCAACCAGCGGTTGGGGGATTCCGCTGGTCGAGCCAGCGAGCGCCAGCGAGCGACGGTCGAGACCGCATCCGGCCGCGGCAGGTTTCGACCAGTCGGCGGGCTCCTTCGTCGCGCGCCGACGCTCAACCAGCGGTTGGGGGATTCCGCTGGTCGAGCCAGCGAGCGCCAGCGAGCGACGGTCGAGACCCCGACCAAGTCCCCGCAGACCCTCACCGGATCTCGACACGCCTCCTCGTTCCTCGTCGGCTACTCGATCAGCGGATGGGGGTTCCGCTGGTCGAGTGGCGGGAGTGCCCCTATTCCGCTGGTCGAGTAGTGCCCGGCGAGGAACGAGCCGGGCACGTGTCGAGACCCCGACCAAGTCCCCGCAGACCCTCACCGGATCTCGACACGCCTCCTCGTTCCTCGCGGCCTACTCGATCAGCGGATGGGGGAGTTCCGCTGGTCGAGCGGCGCCCCCGTAGTCCCGCTGGTCGAGTAGTGCCCGGCGAGGAACGAGCCGGGCACGTGTCGAGACCTCGGCCAAGTCCCCGCGGACCCTCACCGGATCTCGACACGGCCGCTCGTTCCTCGCGGCCTACTCGATCAACGTCTGGGGGAGTCCCGTCGTCAGTCGAAGATCGGGCCGGTGGTGCGACTGCGCTTGAGTTCGAAGAAGCCGGGGTAGGCGGTGATCTTGACGAAACCGTCGAACAGGTCGCCGGCCGCCTCGCCCTTCGGGGCCGGGGACATGACCGGACCGAACAGACTCATGCCGTTGACGCGGATCACCGGGGTGCCGACCTCGAAGCCGACCGGGTCCATGCCCTCGTGATGGGACTTGCGCAGGTCGTCGTCGATGACGTCGTTGGTGGTGAGCAGGTCAGCCTCGAACCCGCAGTCGGCCAGCGCCTTCAGCGCGGTCTCCTCGTTCTGCGGTTCGCCGCCGGGGTGGAAGCGGGTGCCGATGGCGGTGTAGAACCGGCGCAATCCCTCGGAGCCGTGGCGCTTCTCGACGGCCAGCGCGGTGCGGGCGGCGGTCCAGGCGGCGTCCATGGCCTTGCGATAGTCGGGGTCAAGGTCGCGGCCCTCGTTCAGGATTGACAGGCTCATCAGGTGGAAGGTGACATGCACGTCGCGGACCTTCTCCACCTCCAGCATCCAGCGGGACGCCATCCAGGCCCAGGGGCAGTGCGGGTCGAACCAGAGATCAACTTCGGTAGTCATGTGTCCCATCGAACCAGACGGTTCCTGTCCCAATCCCCTCGGGGCCTCCGCCGGCGGCGAACACCCGATCGACGCATCAGTACAGCGTGACCGCGGTGGCCTTGACGACGGCGACCAGCCGCATCCCGGGTGCGAGTCCAAGCTCTGCGACGGCGGAGGTCGTCAGGTCGGCGGCCAGGGCCTGGCCTGCCAGGTCGGCGACGACCCGCACCACCGGCCCGCGCGGGTCGAGCGCGGTGACGAGGACGTCGAAGGCGTTGCGGGGGCTGCCATGCGGGTCTGCGAGGTGGAGGCTGACGGCGTTCGGCGGGACGCTGGCCCAGCCGGGGCCGTCGGAGGCGCCGTCGGCGAGCAGGCCGCGGAGCTCAGGCCCGCCCGGCAGGCGCAGGCTCTCCCCCGACAGTTCGCCTGCCAGGAGGTTGACGCCGGTGAAGTCGGCCAGGAACTGGCTGCGGGGGCGGGCGAGGACCTCACCTGTGGGGCCCGAGTCCGCCACGCGCCCCGCCTCGATCACCACCAGGTGCTGGGCGAGGGTGAGGACGTCCAGCAGGTCGTGGGTGACCAGCACCGTCGTGCGACCGGCCAGATGCGATCGCAGGAGGCGCCGCATCTCGGGCGCGCTGGCGGCGTCGAGCGCCGCCATGGGCTCGTCCAGGAGCACGACGTCGGGCGCGACGGCGAGCGCGCGGGCCAGCGCCACCCGCTGCGCCTGCCCGCCCGAGAGCTGGTGGGGGCGTCGCCCGGCCAGGTCGGCGCAGCCGACGGCCTCCAGCTGCGCAAGCGCCCGGGCCCTCGCCTCGGTGCGCGGCACCCCGTGCGACCGCACCCCGAAGGCGGCGTTGGCGAGGACGTCCAGGTGCGGGAACAGCAGGGAGCGCTGCTCCAGCAGCGCCGTCCCGCGCCGGTGAGGGGGGACGAAGACCTGGGCATCGGCAAGGACGCGGCCGCCAGCCTCGACGGTGCCCGCGTCGGGACGGATCGCACCCGACAGCAGGCCGATCAGTGTCGACTTGCCGGCCCCGTTCGGCCCGACGACGGCGGTGCAGCGACCGGCCGGGAGGTCCAGTTCGAGCGCGACGTCGCGGGCCCGAACCGTCGCGTCGATTCGGATGCCTGCGGCCGCGGTCATGTCGTCACCGGCTTGTTGAAGCGGGCCGAGACGGCGACGACCACAAGTGCCACGATCACCAGTACGAGGGCGAGTGCCAGGGCCAGGTTGGGGTCCTGCTCGCGCTGCAGATAGACGAGCAGCGGCAGCGTCCTGGTGGTGCCTGCCAGCGAGCCGGCGAACGTAAGCGTCGCGCCGAACTCGCCGAGTGCGCGGGCGAACGTCAGCGCCGCCCCGGAGGTGAGGGCCGGCAGCGCCATCGGGAGCGTGACGCGCCACAGCACCCGCGTCGGGGAGGCGCCCAGATTGGCCGCGACTGCGCCGTAGTCGCCGGTGTCGGCCCTCAGTGCCCCCTCCAGCGAGATCACCAGGAACGGCATGGCCACGAACACCTGCGCGATGATCACGGCGGCCGTCGTGAACCCGATCTGGATGCCGAGCAACGACAGGTAGGAGCCGAGCAGCCCGCGCCTGCCGAGGGTGGCGAGCAGCGCCAGGCCGGCGACGACCGGCGGCAGCACCATGGGGACGGTGACCAGGGTGCGCACCGCCACCGCGGCGCGGCCCTGCATCCGGGACAGCGCCAGCGCCAGCGGAACCCCGAGCAGGACCGAGACTGCCGTCGCGATGAGGCACGTCACCAGCGACAACCCAAGTGCCTGCACCGCCTGGGGCGACGTCAGCAGCGCGGGCAACCGCCCCCACGGGACGCGCGCCAGCATGCCGGCCAGCGGCACCGCGAGGAACAGCAGACCCGCGACGAACGGCAGCCACGCCCAGCCGGGGAGGCCGATCCCCGCCCGTGATCCCGACGCAATCGGCCGCTTCCGGGGCAGGTCAGCCGTGCGACTCCGCTGGTCCGTGCTCACATCGGCATCCCCGACGTGATCGGCCCGAGCCACGAAGAGACGCGTCCCCCACCTGACCCCTCGCCCGTCCAACCCCGGCGCTCTGAACTCATGCAGGCCCGAAACCGTAGCCTGCAAGCAGTTCCTGTCCCTTCGCGCCGGTCACCAACGCGATGAACGCTGCGGCTCGGGCGGCGTCGCCGCCCTTGACGGCGACGATCCAGTACTCGTTCACGAACTGCGCCGCCTGGGGGATCTCGATGACGTGGACCTTGTCACCGGCCGACTTGGCGTCGGTGGCGTACACGAGCCCGGCGTCGGCCTCGCCGGAGGTCACCTTGCCGAGCACGTCGGTGACCTTGGTCTCCTCCGAGACGGGCTTCAGTGCGACGCCGACGGCGTCCGCGAGCTTCGCCGTCGCCCTGCCGCAAGGAACCTCGGGGGAGCAGATGACGAGCCTGGCGGCGTCGAGGGAGGCATCGAGACCGGTGATGGCCGCGGGGTTGTCGGCAGGCGTGACCAGCACGAGCGTGTTGGTGGCGAACCGCACCGGGTCGCCCTCGGTGAGCCCTTCGGAGACCGCCCGGTCCTTGGTCGCGGTGTCCGCAGAGGCGAACACGTCGGCCGGGGCGCCGCCCGCCAGCTGGTCGACCAGCGCCGCCGAACCGTCGAAGGAGAAGTTGGCCTTCACACCCTCGGCCTTGGCGAGCTCGTCGAAGACCTTCGACAGCGACGCCGCCGCGAAGACCACGGCCGGTGCGTCGGCCTTGGTATCGGTCGGGGAGCTGGACGGAGAGCCGGCCGACGTGCCGGCGGGGGTGCCGGCGGGGGTGCCGTCCGAGGTCCCGGAGCAACCGGTGACGGCGAACAGCATTGCGACGACGGCCGCCACAGTGGTCCGCATCCGACTGGGGGCAGCGATCATCGGGGCACCTCCAGATGCACGTTGGTTGCCTTGACGATGGCGGTGGCGATGCTGCCCACCTCCAGTCCGAGTTCACGGACCGCCTCGGTGGAGATCAGCGAAGTGACGCGGAACGGCCCGCACTGCAGCGACACCTGGCTCATCACGACGTCCGACGTGATGGCCGTCACGAGGCCGGTGAGGTGGTTCCGGGCCGATCGGATGCCCGCCCCGGCATCGAGGGCGCGGAGGGTGTCGTCGGAGTGCAGTGCCTCCGCGAACCGGGCCAGCTCCGGGCCGTCGACAACCTGCCTGCCTGCATCGTCCGTGGTTGCGGCGAGCCTTCCCTCAGCTGCCCAGCGGCGGATCGAGTCGTCGCTCACGCCGAGGAGCGCAGCGGCCTGGGATATCCGTATTTGCGTCATGACGCGGAGAATAGCACCGCGGAAACGGGGATTCTTACCGGGTTGATCGGGCGGCGTCAGATCTCACGTAGCCTGACGGCATGGCATTGCGCGTGGCGGTCATCACCATCTCAGACCGGGCCTCCAGGGGTGAGTACGAGGACCGCTCCGGCCCGCTGGCCCGCGAAGGCCTGATTGCGGCCGGCTTCGACTGCGCCGCCGTCGTCCTGGTCCCGGACGACGCCGCCTCCATCACCGCCGCGATCCGAGCGGCTATCAAGGACGGCGCCCGCGTGGTGCTGACCACAGGCGGCACCGGCGTCGGCCCGCGGGACGTCACCCCCGAGGCCACCGCGGCCCTCGGCGGCCGGGAACTGCCCGGGATCGCGGAGGCCATCCGCCGCAAGGGCCAGGAGAAGACCCCGTTCGCGCTGGCCTCGCGCGGGCTCGCCGTAGTGGTCGAGGTCGAGGGGGCGGCACCGGCCCTGGTCGTGAACGCGCCCGGCTCCACGGGCGGGGCCCGCGACGCCGTGGCCGTGCTTGTGACCGTCAGCGAGCACGTCGTCGCACAACTCGATGGCTACGGCCACTGACACGCGTCCCGAACCGGCTGGGCCGGGTCAGTGTGCGACGGTGGGGACCCCGGCGGCGGAACCGAGCAGGTCCGCGTCGATCACGACGACGTCGTCGGCCAGTTCATAGACGACGCGGGCGCAGTTGCGTTTCACCAGTTCCTCGGCGGTGGTGTCACCGGTCCTGCGGTCGATCACCCGGCGCCAGATCTCGTTGCGACGGAAGAAGTCGTCGCCGCGGCGGATGAACTGCTCGTCGCGGGCGAACACCTTGTACGACGACGGCAACTGCTCGTTGCAGCGCAACTCGCCCTCCAGGTACCGCTCCCCGACCTTCGTGAACAGCTGGAACGTGTACTCGGTGTCGTTGCGGAACACCAGGTCGACGTAGTTGTAGACGATGGAGCAGCCCACGCCCCAGGGCAGCACCCGGCCCTTGTCGGGGAACGGGTCGAATGAGTGCTAGGAACGCTCGACCACGGTCAGCGGCGAGTGCAGCACCATCCAGTGGATCAGGTTCGCAAGCTGGCAGATGCCCCCGCCCACGCCGGAGATCGCGCGGCCGTTCGTCAGCCGCATGCCCTCGACGTACCCCTTGCCGGGGGTGCAGTTGCCGACCACCCGGTTGAAGGAGAACGTCTCACCGGGCCCGATCAGGCAGGCGTCGGTGCGGGCGGCGGCCAGCCGCAGGTTGACGACCTTGTTGCGCTGCAGGTGCATCTCGTCGGCGCTCAACTCGCGCATGAGCAGGGAGTTGTGAACGAGGACCTTGGCCGGCAGCGGCTCCTCGGCGCGCCGGTCCACCCAACGGGCGTCGCTGCGCCACCAGTCCATCCAGCGCCGCACCTGGAAGACCTTCACCGCGACCGGATACAGCCGCGGGAACCGTTGCGTCAGCCGGCGAGGCGCCATCACCTGTGTCGGTGCGACAAAGCCATCAGGCGGTGCGACGAGGATCATCAGAGCCCTCCCACTCGGATTCGACGCTCACATCGAGGGCAGGCTACACCAGATCCCCGACATCAGCGCGGCCGGCCGGCGGTAGCGACCAACCCCGCCGCGGCACCGTGCAGCCTGGGGCCTCGCCACACGGCGCGTATCCGTCGCGCCAGATCGAGGCCCTCGACCGGGACGGCAACCAGCTCGCCGTGGGCGAGGTCGGATGCGACGGCCAGCTCGCTGAGGACCGCGGGGTGGGTGCCCACCCGGACTCCGACCCGCACTGCCGCGTTGCTGCCGAGCTCCATCACCGGCGCGACCATCGGATGCGCCGCCAGCGCGCGGGCCAGCGTGTCCCGGGTGCCCGAGCCGACCTCCCTGACCAGCAGCGGCGTCCGGGCGAGTTCGTCGGCCGTCACCGGCGTCCGGCGTGTGGCCCACGGATGGCCGGGCGGGACGACGACCACCAGCTTGTCGGCGGCGACCGTTCGGCTGCGCAGGCCCCTCGGGATCGCGCCCGGCGCCTCGATGAACCCAATCTCATACGTCCCCGCCGCGACCGCCGCCAGCACCTGGGCCGAGTTCAACACCTGCATGCGTGCCTCGACCCCCGGCAGCACGTGCCGCAACTCCAGCAGCCAGCCCGGCATCAGGTGCTCGGCCACGGTCATGCTCGCCGCGACCCTGACGTGCGGCGACACCGTCGTCCCCAATGCCTCGGCCGTGGCGAGCAGGCCGCGGGCGGCATCCAGCACGTCCCTGGACCGCTCGACCATGACGGCGCCCTCGTCGGTGAGCCGCGCCCCTCGCGGATGCCTGACGAGCAGTGTCACGCCGAGGGACCGCTCCAGCGCGGCCACCGCACGGCTCGCGTTGGGCTGGGCCATGCCGACGGCGCGGGCCGCCGCCCCGAGGCTGCCGCCGTCGGCCACCCCGACCAGCAACTCGAGCACCGCCAGGTCCGGCCACTGCGTACTCATATCGAAATGATATGCCCTCTTGCAGAATGCGGGCCTACCGGCGCGCCGCTCCGGGGGACATGCTTGATGCCGTGGAACCGACAGGCACCGACGACACCCGATGTGGCGGGCCCCAGCCCTCCTCCGACGAGGCGACGCCGGGGCGAGGGCGCCCGGGGCACACCGTCCGGGCGCTGCTCCCGGGGATGGCGCTGACGGCCTGTGCCGTCACCGCGTCGATCGGACTGGCCACACTGCTGCCCACGATCAACCCGTTGCTGTTGGCCATCGTCCTCGGCGTGCTGGCCAGGAACCTCCTCGCCCTACCCGCGTCGGCGGAGCCCGGGCTGGCGTTCGCGGCCAAACGACTGCTGCGTACGGGCATCGTCCTGCTCGGCCTCCAGTTGGCCGTCGGCGACGTCCTGGCGCTCGGCCCCGGCATGATCCTCGTCGTGGTCGCGGTCGTGACCGTCGGCATTCTCTCGACCGCCGCCATCGGCAGGGCGCTGGGCATCAGCCGCGGTCAGAGGCTGCTGATCGCCTGCGGCTTCTCCATCTGCGGGGCGGCAGCCGTCGCCGCCGCGGAGGGCGTCATCGAGGCCGAGGACGAGGAGGTGGTGACCGCCGTCGCCCTGGTGGTGCTGTTCGGCACCCTCATGATCCCGCTGCTGCCGTTCGTCGCCGCCCTGCTGGGCCTGGCCCCGCTCACGACCGGCCTGTGGGCAGGGTCCAGCATCCACGAGGTCGCGCAGGTGGTCGCCGTCGGCGGGGGACTCGGCGCGGGTGCCCTCGGGGCCGCCGTCGTCGTCAAGCTGGCACGGGTCCTGCTGCTGGCACCTGTCATGGTGGTGCTGGGCCTGCAGCGGCGTCGCCGTGCCGAGGCCGGTGCGGACGGTGCCAAGCTGCCGCCGGTGATGCCGCTGTTCGTCGCTGGCTTCATCGCGATGGTGGTGCTGCGCTCGTTCGGCGTCGTGCCCCCCGCGGTCCTCGGCGTCGCCAGGCCCGTCCAGACGGCGCTGCTGGCCGCCGCCATGTTCGCCCTGGGCAGCGGCGTGCGGTTCACCATGTTCCGGTGCGTCGGCGCGAAGCCGTTCGCCCTGGCCGGCATCGCGACCCTCATCGTCGCCGCCGTCGGGCTGGCCGGAACGGTGCTGGCCACCTGACGCCGCCTGCGGGAGCCACCGGCGACTGTCCCCGGACAACCTCGGGGGGTTTGACCAGTCGGCGGGCTCGCCACCTTCGACCACGCCTCGCCCGTACCTCGCGCGCCGGCGCCCAACCCGCGGTGGGGGTCGTGACCCCCATTCCTCCGGTCGGGCCGGGCTCGGCCACGAAGGAGCCCGGCACGCCGGTCGGGCCCCGGCGAACCCTCGGCGTGAGGCACTTGTGCGTGGGAGGCAGCGGCCGGGGCGCACTTGGGGAATGATGGAACTCGTTCCCGCCCACCGTGTGAAGAAGGACGACATGAGCATCCCTGGTGACTTCGACTACAGGCGTGCAGTGCGCGCCGATATCCTCCGGTTCGCCTCGGGCGCCGGGCACCCGGCAGGCTTCGGCTACCTGGACGGTCAGGGCAGGGTGATGGCGGAGCGAGGCGTCGAGTTGTACATCGTCTGCCGGATGACGCACGTCTTCTGCCTCGGGCTGCTGGCCGATGAGGCCCCGGCCGACGGCGGTCCCGACGCGGCGGCGCTGAGGGGCCTTGCGACGCACGGCGTCACCGCACTCCTCGACGGCCCGCTGCGCGATGCCACGAACGGTGGCTGGTTCTCGGCTGTCGGGGCCGACGGCGTGCCCTCGCCGACCAAGGAGGCCTACGCCCACGCGTTCGTGGTGCTCGCGGGCAGCAGCGCCGTCGCGGCGGGCATCGAGCGCGGGCAGGAACTGCTCGACCTTGCACTCGAGGCCCAGGACAGGCACTTCTGGGACGAGGCGGAGGGCCTCGTCGTGGAGGAGTGGGACGCCGCGTGGGAGCGCCTCGACGACTACCGCGGAGTGAACTCCAACATGCACACCGTCGAGTGCTATCTGGCGGCGGGCGATGTGACCGGGTCGTCGGTCTGGCACGAGCGGGCGGGGAGGATCGCGAAGCGGGTGGCAGGCTGGGCGGCGGACAACGAGTGGCGGATCCCCGAGCACTTCGGAGCCGACTGGACGCCGATGCTGGAGCACAACGCGGACGAGCCCGCCCACCCGTTCCGGCCGTACGGTGCGACGGTGGGGCACGGGCTGGAGTGGGCCAGGTTGATGATCGCCGTCGACGAGACGCTGGGCGACGCCGCGCCTGCCGGGTTGCGCGAGGCCGCCCTCGCGTTGGAGGAGCGGGCGGTGGCGGATGGCTGGGCCTCGGACGGCGCAGACGGTTTCGTCTACACCACGGACTGGCAGGGACGCCCGGTCGTGCGCGCCCGGATGTTCTGGGTGCTGTGCGAGGCGATCGCAACCTCGACGGTGCTGGCCCGGGTCCAGGACCCGGAGCGGCATGAAGCCAACCTCGCCCGTTGGTGGGCGTATGCGGAGACGTTCCTCGTCGACCACGAGCACGGGTCCTGGTTCCACGAGCTCGGCCCGGACAACCAGCCGCAGGCGATCACCTGGCCCGGCAAGCCGGACCCGTACCACATCTACCAGGCCGCGATCATGGCCGACGTCCCCACGGTGCCGTCGTTCGCGACCGCGCTCGCGAACGGGAGCTTCGGCACCCGGTGAGGGCCATCGTCGGCACGCTGGCGTACGTCGTGCGCGACGGCCTGGTGCTGCTGGTGCACCGGCAACGCGCCGGCGACGACCACCGCGGCAAGTACAACGGGCTTGGCGGCAAGCTGGAGCCCGGCGAGGACGTGGTCGAGTGCATCGCGCGGGAGCTGCAGGAGGAGGCCGGCATCACGCCGACTTCGCTCCGCCTGCGCGGCACGGTGTCATGGCCGGGGTTCGGGTCGGACGGTTCCGACTGGTTCGGTCTCGTGTTCCTGGTCGATGCCTTCGACGGCGAGCCACCCGAACAGAACGTCGACGGCCCGCTGTCCTGGGTCCCCGTCGGCGAGCTGGACGCGCTCCCCATGTGGGAGGGGGACAGGTACTTCGTACCCCTGGTGTTCGACGATGACCCCCGCCAGTTCCATGCCGTCCTGCCGTACGCCGACGGCCGGCTGGTCCTCGAGCGAGCGTCCGTCACGAGGCTCTGAGGCGCCCCGAGAGCGACGCCCGGGAGCCGATTTGCGTCCGCCTCGGAGGGCGGCTAAGCTATCCAAGCCGCTCGGGAAGCCGGGCAGCGAACGAAGACCACAACTCAACAACCTGCGGAACGCCCCAAGACGCCAAGTTGACGGGCCGGGAAACAGAGAGTAGAGTTGGTCGGGTTGCCCCAAGTGAGCAGATGGTTCAAGTCTGGTTGTTTGGTTGGTGTCCGAAGCTTGAGAACTCAACAGCGTGCTTATAGTCAATGCCAATTTTTGTGCACACCTTT
>JBDHZH010000044.1:0-23001 GCA_039811745.1 Arachnia sp. | reverse complement strand
GGCCGACGAACATAAACCGGCGGTACTGACGACGCCACCGCCTTCACCACCGTCGTCCGCGAGATCCCCAACCGCCGCGCGATCGCCGCATGCGGCACACCCTCCCCGGCAAGCCTCCTGATCAAGGCCCAATCCTCCATAGTGATCACTCTCCGATCCTCGTACGAGTGTCCACTTTTCACCGTCGAAAGTGTTCAATTTTCAAGCGTCGCCGACACCTACACGGATAGCCAACTCCGAATTGCGGTCGCTTCGTCCAGCTCGTGGCGTGGTGTGCTCAGGCACCTCGGGATGAGTGCCACCTCGTCAAGCACAATCCGCTCCGTCAGGTCTCGCGCAGACCTCTTGGAGGTCGATCACAGCCATTTCAGAGGTCAGCGGCGATGGAGCGAAGCCCAGTTGGCAAGTGCCATTGCCGAGTCCAGCACTTGGACAGAAGTCGCCTGCAGGCTTGGTCTCACGGGAGGATCGGCGACTTCCACGCTGCGAGGGCACGCGCTTCGGCTCGGACTCCCGAGCGAGCACGTGTCCGGAGCATCACCCCAGGCAGGCTCGAGCTCTTCACCCATTGGCAACAAGAACTTGGCAAAGGCCGCAACGATGGTTGCGGCGGCGTGGTTCATGCTCCACGCTCAAGATGTGTCCTGGCCGCTCGAGCCGTGTCGATACGACCTGCTGGTTGACGGCCCTGCTGGCCTTCGCCGCGTCCAGGTCAAGAGCACACAGTCCGTTCGGCCGCAGACTCGTCAGGTGTTCCTTTCGACGACACGGAGACAGCGCCGCCAATACGACCCTGACGAGATCGACGACTTCTTCATCGTCGACGGGGATCTGCGTCTCTATCTGATCCCGTTCGCCGTGGTGGGTGGGCTGCATGCCATCAGCCTCAACGCCTACGAGGCGTTCCATGTCGGGACGCTTGGCGCACCTTCGTAGCAACCCACCAGAGCGCCTGCGCGACAACTCCTGCCGAGGTCTGCACATCACAATCCCTTGACAGGTCAGTCGGTGAGTCCGACGTTTGGACAGGGTATGTGGCTCCAGTTGGGGTGTCGGGATGGTCGTTCGTCCACCCGCAGAATGAGCCAGAGTCTCTCGTGACGGGGGAGCGCAACGATGATGCCGTCGCAGCCGTGCGGCTCAGCCATTGGCTGCTGTCGCGGCCTTGGTGCTCTCCGCCCGCCGAAGGTGGATGCGGTACTCGCGGACGGTGAGGGCGACGATGAAGACATCGAACACCGTCAGGGCGAACATGCCCCAGGTGAAGTGGACCACCATGTCGTAGACCTGGTAGCCGATGAAGGCCACGAGGAAGCCGATGAGCCACGGGTAGGCCCAGAGCTTGCCGCGCAGGACGGCGGCGACCAGACCGACCTTGACCACGCCGTGCACCAGCAGGTACCAGGCCATGAACACGGTCGCGGACACGTTGAGCGACGATGCGGCGTGGATCAGCAGGTTCGCGATCAGGTCATCGGGGTCCTCGCTGATCTCGTGGGCAGTCAGGAGCCGTACCACCGACCCGATCTGATCGGGCGAGAGCACCAGGAACAGCACGCCCCCGACCAGCTCCAACACCCCGTCGAGAGCCTTCAGGATCAGGCCGACGTAGAACACCCAATCCCACAGGTTCAACCCGCGCGGCAGCATCGACGGGAGTCTTCGCACACCTGGAATGCTAGTGCCGCGCGTCAGAAGTACGGTTGTCCGGACGAGGGGGTAGGAGAGGATGGAAGAACATGGCTGATTCGGGGGGCGGCGTCATCGTCGCGGATCCTGTGTCGTTGGTCTCGGTGTACGAGAAGCTGTTGTCACCGAACTTCCCCGACGACGAACTGATCACGTTGGATGAGTTCCTGGGCGGGGTGGCATCAGGGTCCTCGACCGTGCACGTCGTCGGTGATCCGTCCGACCCGACAGCCGTTGGCGTCTTCGAGAGGTTCGAGGATTCCCCGGCGGTGCTGCTGTCCTACTTCGCGACGCGCGTCGACCAGCGGGGTCGCGGCGTGGGGTCCGCCCTGCTTCGGGGGCTGCTCGACGCCATCGGCGAAGACCCCGACGTTTCGGTGGTGCTGGCCGAGGTGGAACATCCCTCGCATCACGCCGCCCACGACTTCCACGGCCTGCCGGATGCGCGCCTCGCCTTCTACGGGCGGATCGGGGCCAGGATTCTCGATGTCCCCTACTTCCAGGCGCCGGTCCGCGACGGCGGTCGGCCCGTGTTCGGGATGCTGCTGCTCGTCCTGGACCCGGCCGGGCGATGGGTCCGGGACGGCGCCCTGGTCCCGGAGGCCGGCGTCGGTGCAGTGCTGGCATCGCTGTACCGGGGCGTGGAGCCCGAATTGGTGGGGAGTGTCCTCGAGGGCTCGTCCGGCCCCATCCACCTGTTCTCGGTGGACCAGCTGGCGCAGGTCCCCGTGCATCTTGGATGGAGTGCGAGGTGACGTCACGGATCGTTCGAGACACCCCGGCGAGGGGCTTCCTGGACTCCTTCCTGATCGGCAACGGCGAACTGGGTGCCGCCGTTCGCGGCGCCCACGGAGTGGCGGAGCTGGACCTGAATCTCGACACCTTGTGGGTCGGCGGGCCGCACGCGCCCGTCGTCGAGCCGCGCGGGGACGTGGCACGCCTGCGTGAGGCGACCCTTCGCCGCGACACCGCAGAGGCGGAGCGGCAGGCCGAGGCACTTCGGGGCGACGGCTGGGCGGACTGCTACGTCCCGCTCGGCTCTCTGTCGTGGTGCTGGCGGGACCACGCCGCCGGCGAGGACTTCCGGCGCGGCCTCGAACTGGATGTCGCCGAGGCGTGGCTCGACGAGGGCGGGGCCGAGTTGTGGCTCTTCGCCTCGGCACCCGATCGGGTGCTGGTGGCACAGGCCGCGGGCGACGTTCACGCGGGCGGAGTGGGCGATGCCTCGTTCCGCTCACCCCTTCGCACCGATTACTCCGAGGAGTTCGAAACCGACGGCGTGCGCTGGCTGCTGGTGGCTGGACGCGCGCCTTCGGTGCTGGCCCCGACGCACGTCGATGCCGCGACGCCCCCCGCATACGACGACGAGGCCCCGGACGCGGACGGCACCGTCGCCACCGGAATGGGTTGGGCCCTGGCTGTGGCTGTCGGCAGCGACCCCGGCTCCGGTGCTCCCCGGCTGATCGCGGCCGGTTCCACCGGGTTCCGGGGGGCGACGAGCCGCCCCAGCGCGGATCTTGCGCTGCTCGTGGATGATGCCCGGAGACTGGTCGAGGCCGCCCTCGGCACGCCCACCGCGGAACTCCAACGCCGCCACCGCGAAGATTACCGGCCACTCTTCGAGGCCTGCAGGCTGCGGCTCGGCGGCGGCGAGCATGCCGAGACCACCACCCTCGCCTTCGATCTCGGCCGCTACCTGCTGATCTCGTCGTCGCGCGCAGGAACCCTGCCGCCCACCCTGCAGGGCATCTGGAACGCCGACCTGCGGGCCCCCTGGTGCTCGGGGTACACCACCAACATCAACCTGACCATGAACTACTGGCCCGCCGAGGTCGTCGGTCTGGAGCAGCTGACCGAGCCGCTGTTCCGCTTCGCCCGGACGCTGACCGCATCCGGCACCCCCACCGCCAGCGCACTGTACGGGGCCAGGGGGGCGGTCATCCACCACAACACCGACATCTGGGGCTACTCCGAGCCGGTGATGGGGCAGTCCGAGTGGTCGAACTGGACAGGGACGCTGCCATGGATCGCTGCGCACGCATCTGCCCACCTGGACTTCAACCGCGACGACGCCTTCCGGGACACCGCGGCGCTCCCGCTCCTACGCGCGGCGGCGCTCTTCCTCCTCGACAACCTTGTCACCGCGCCTGACGGAGGTCTCTTCGTGGCGCCATCCACCTCACCGGAACACGTCTTCGTCGACGCGGCAGGCGTCCGAGGGGCCGTCACGTACGGCTCGGCGATGGACCAGGAGTTCGCCCACGAGGTGTTCACGAACCTGCTGCGGCTGGCGTCCCAGGCCGGGGACGCCGGAGCCCTGGAGGAGGAGGCCTTTCGCGCGTTGCAGCACCTCCGCCTGCCGCAGCCCGATACTCAGGGGGCCCTGATGGAGTGGGCCGCCGGGTATGAGGGCGTCGAGCCCGGACACCGGCACATGTCCCACCTGTACGGACTGTTCCCCGGTACCCGCATCACGGAACTGGGCACACCGGCCGACTTCGACGCCGCGCGGCGGGCGCTCACCAGGCGCCTCGACCACGGCATGGGCCAGACCGGCTGGAGCCAGACCTGGATCGCCTGCGCCGCCGCAAGGCTGCGGCAGCCCGAGGTCGCGGCACTGGCCCTCCAGGTTCAACTCGACCAGCTGATGTCGCCGACGCTCCTCGACCTGCACCCGATGTGGAACGCACCCGAGGGCTTCGTCTTCCAGATCGACGGCAACTTCGGCCTGGTCGCGGCGGTGGCCGAGATGCTGCTGCAGAGCCACTCGGGTGTGATCAGTCTCCTCCCGGCGCTCCCGGGTGCGTGGCCCGACGGCGAGGTCGCGGGTCTCCACGCACGGGGCGGGAGCGTCGTCGCCATCGTCTGGCGCGCGGGGTCACTCGCCGAGGCCACGATCACCGTCGGCGGACCGGAACTGGTGATCGAGACGGAAGCCCGGAAGCACCTCCGGGTGACCGACGCCCAGGGTCGGCAACAGCCGTTGTCGCTGCTGGACGATGCACCCGAGGGCAGGGCCCGCTGGCACTGGGTCGGCCTCCCGGGGACACGGCTGGTCCTGGCGGCGTTCCCGGGACCCGTGGACAGCCTCGGCTGACGCCTCACCATCCCCCGGGTCCATCGCCCATGCAGGACCGGATGTGCGGGCCACTATCGTGTAGCGGTGCGGTCGCACGGCCGCCATCGATGGGACGGGGCCAGCATGCGCGTGGAACTTGACGCTGTGACCAAGGGCGGGGCATTTGCCCCGCTGAGTCTCTCCTTCGAGTCCGGGGGTGCGCGATTGGCGGCAGCCGAGACCGAGCAGCGGCCGACCGTCCTCGGGCTGATCGCGTCGGGACGGATGCGGCCGGACGCCGGGCAGGTCCTTCTGGACGGTGCGGCCGACCGGTATGACGATCTCCGTCGGAGGGTCGCCCTGCTCGATGCGCCGGCCGTGTGCGACCCGGCACCGGACGTGCCCACGTGGGCCGTGGTCGCGGAGGAGCTCATGTTCGCGGGGCGGCGCTCGGACAGGATCGCAGCACGCAGATTCCTGTCCGAGCACTTCATGGACATTCCTGCCAGGGCGCCGATCGCGGATGTGGCTCCCGATGACAGGATCCGGCTCTTCATGGAGCTGGCCACGCTCCGTCCCGGGGTGGAGGGCCTGGTACTGGTGTCCCCTGACCGGCACGGCGGCTCACCGCTCGACTGGTGGAGGGTCGCCGAGGAGTTCGGCCATCGTGGGCTCGCCGTCCTCGTGATTGCAGGCGGAGCCTCCGCCGTCGTCCTCGAGCACACCGCCACCCGGGCGGAACCGTCCGAGTCGGGGCCGCCACCCACGGCCCGCCCCAGACGCGCGCTGATCGAGAAGGAAGGGGGCCGGCGATGAAGATGCCTGCCATGATCGCAGCCGAGTTCCGGCGCCTCACCTCGACAAGGATGGCCGTCATCGCGTTGCTCGCGCTGATGGCCGTTCCTGTCCTGTACGGCGGCCTGTACCTGTGGGCGAACCAGGACCCGTACGCGAGACTCTCCGAACTGCCCGTCGGCCTCGTTGTGGACGACCGGGGGGTGCCGGCCACGTCCGACACCCCCGAGCGCAACTACGGGCAGCAGGTTGCCGATGAGTTGCTGAAGGGTGCTGCCTTCGACTGGCGGCCCATGGATGCGGACCAGGCCGCGGAGGCGCTGAAGGACGGACACGTCGACTTCGTGGTGACCCTGCCGCCGGACTTCTCCGAGGCCCTGGTGTCTGCGGGCACGGACAATCCGCGACAGGCGGAGATCACACTCGAGACGAATGACGCGAACAACTACCTGGCCTCCACGATCGGCACGCAGGCGGCTGAGAAGATCAGGCGCCAGGTGGCCGAGTTGGTGGACCAGGAGGTCGCCTCCAGGATGCTGACGGGCCTGAGCCAGGTGCGCGGCAAGATCACGACCGCGGCCGAGGGTGCGGGCAAGCTGGCCGACGGCGCCGCCGCGGCCTCGAACGGGATGAAGCAACTCGAGACGGGCATCGGGCAGGTGGACGCCGGCGCACAGACCCTGTCGACGAAGCTGCAGGAACTGCACGTCGGGACCGGCAAGCTGGCCTCGGGAAGCACCCAGGTCGCGGACGGCGCCAAACAGGTCGCTGCAGGGGTGACGACGCTGGCCGGGTATGCCGATGAGGTGGCGACCGCCGCCAAGGATGCGACGGCACGCCTGCCCGAGGTTCGCGACACGGTCAAGCAGCGACTCATCGCTCAGGGCCTGACCGAGACTCAGGTCAACGACATCCTGGCGCTCCTGGACCCCGTCGGCGCCGATCTGACCGCGGGCAACGCTAAGCTGCAGCAGGCAGCCGGCAAGATCGACAAGCTGCGCGACGGGGCGGATGCCGTGGCGTCCGGTGCCGCAACGGTACGCGACGGTGCCGCAACCGTGGACGACGCCGTCGGCCAACTCGCGGACGGGGCGGGCAAGCTTGCTCAGGGAACCGCCCAGCTCTCCACCGGAGCCGCACAGCTCACGGACGGACTGGGCCGGCTGAACGACGGTGCGACCGAGCTCCATGACGGCCTCGCCTCCGGGGCCGGCCAGATCCCGATGTCCGATGAGGAGCTCCGAGACCTGCAGGCCGCGGTGATCGCAAATCCCGTCAGCGTGAACTCCGGCAACCTGGCCGCTGCCGGACAGTACGGCGCAGGCCTCGCGCCGTTCTTCGCGGCCCTGGCCGGCTGGATCGGCATCTATGCACTGTTCCTGATCGTCAAACCCGTGTCCAAGCGCGCCATCACCGCGCTGCGTTCACCCGTCCGCATCACCCTCGCGGGCTGGTTGACGCCGGCCGCGCTCGGTGGCGTGCAGATGATTGGCCTCTTCCTGGTGCTCTCGGTTGCCCTCGGGTTCGGATTCCAGCACCCGCCCGCAACGCTCGGGATCATGGTGCTGGCCTCGCTGACCTATGCCGCGATCATCCTCGCGCTCAACGTGTGGATGGGTTCGGTCGGCCAGTTCCTCGCACTGGTGCTCATGGTCCTGCAACTCGTGACCGCAGGCGGGACTTTCCCATGGCAGACGCTGCCTCCGGCGCTCGCATGGCTGCACCACGTGCTGCCGATGAGCTTCATCGTCGATGCGATGCGCCAGCTCATGTACGGGGGTGACGTGGGGCGCGTCGGCGGGGATGTGGCGTTCATCGTCGCCTGGCTTGCTGCCGGCCTGCTCCTGACCTTGGCGGGGGTGGCGCGGATGATCAGGCGGCGCACCATGCATGACCTGGCCCCCAGTCTCATCGGGTGACCGCTAGACTGCCGACTTGCCCATCCACAAGCACAAGGACAGGAACTCCCGCACATGAGCCAGTACCCCCAGGGCCCCCAGGGCCCCTACTCCCCGATGAAGTCCGAGCACCCGCAGGCGCAGACCGTCCTGATCCTCGGCATCGTCAGCCTCTTCGTCGCACCCCTCGGCTTCGTGGCCTGGTACATGGGCGGCAAGGCTAAGAAGCAGATCGCCTCCGGCGCGCCCTACAACTGGGGCGGCGGGATCCAGATCGGCTATATCATCGGCCTGATCGTCAGCATCCTGGCCATCGTGGGCGTGGTGCTCTGGATCGTGGTCTTCACGTTCCTGATGGCGATGCCGACGAACTGACGCTCCATCGCGGCCCGCGCCGCCATGGGGCGGGCCGCGCGGTGGAGCGGCATACTTGAGATCATGACCGTCCCCGACCAGGTGCCACAGCGCATCGGCGATGTCGATCGTGACGAGGCCGTCGAGGCACTTCAGGAGCACCACGCGCTGGGGCGCCTGGACGTGGCTGAGTTCGAGGACCGCATGTCGAAGGCCCTCGAAGCGAAGTACGCAAGCGAGTTGGTCCCGTTGTTCGTGGACCTGCCGGAGCCCCATCCCGCACTGCTGGGCCGGACCTCGAACGGGTCGGCGACGCCGTCGTTCATGCCGATCACGCTGAGCAACCGCATCGCAGCATCGACGGTGACACCATGGTACGCGCAGTGGTGGATGATCCTGGTGGCGATCGCCCTGACCACGGTGAGCCGTGGCACGCTCGGTTTCCTGGTTCCGATGATGGCCATCTGGCTCTGGGTCGTCTACCCCTCCCTGGTGGCACAGGCCCGCCGTCGAAGGGGGGTCGGCGCGGCCCCTACGTCCGGCCGGCCGCCCGAGTTGGACGACGAGCAACTGTCCCGTGTCCGGGACGAACTACGCCAAGGGCGCAGGATTGCTGCAATCAAGGCGTATCGCGACTTCACCGGCGTCGACCTGCGGACGGCCAGGGATGCCGTCGAGAGGATCGACCGCCAGCTGGGCGGGCGATGACCCCGTGGCCACGCCACAGCCGAAGTGCCCAATCCGGGACGGTGAACCCTGCAGCCTGTGCTTCCCGGGCGCCGACGGCCCGCAGAACTGCGGGTTGGTCTATCTGGTCCAATCCGACGACGACCTGCGGGAGCGGCGCCGTGAGAGCAGGGCGAACGCGCGGTCGGCTCAGGCCACGGGGCGCGACGGATCGGTGATCCAGTCGCTCCAGGAGCCCGCGTAGAGCGCGAGGTCCTCGTCCACGCCTGCGATGGCGGCGGCGAGCGCGGCGTGGCATGCCTGCACGCCGGATCCGCAGTACGCACCGGCCATTCCGGGCCCGGTCACGCCGGCGGCCGCGAACTTCTCCCGCAACACCTCGGGTGGCAGGAACCGACCGGCCTGGTCCACCAATTCGAGTGCGGGGAACGAAACGGCCCCCGGTATGTGACCGGCCACCGGATCGATCGTCTCGCCCTGGCCCCGGAATCGTTCCGCGGGCCGGGCATCCAACAGCACCCCGGTGCGGGCCACGTCCGCGGCAAGTTCGGCATCCAGTGTCCGGGACGCCCCCGGTCCGACGGTGAAGTCACCGACCGGCACGTCGGAGGGTTCACCGGTCTCGACGGGTCCGTCCCAGGCCTTCCAGCCGCCGTCCAGCACGCGTACCCGGCGGTGCCCGAAGTGCCGGAGCAGCCACCAGGCCCGGGCTGCCGCGATGGAGTTCCAGTCGTCGTAGACCACCACCATGCTGTCGGCGTTGACACCGACGGACCGCATGCCCCGCTCGAAGCGCTCCGGCGTGGGCAACGGATGCCGGCCGCCGGCCCCACCGCTCGGCGGATCCGCCAGGATCTCATCGAGGTCCAGGTAGTGCGCCCCGGGTATGTGCCCCTCCTCGTACACGGCCTGCCCACCGATGCCGGCGGGGCCGCCGTAACGGACGTCCAGGATCACGGGCACGGGCACCGACTCGGCGAGGAGTGCATGGAGCTGGGGGACCGACAAGAGGGGATGCATGCCTTCAGAGTAGTAGCCCGCACCGGTCTCATTCCCGGCCTCACGAAGATCATCGACGCGTCCGGGAATACTCGCACACCCTCTGCGGTTGATGCTGGGATGACGGACCTCTTCGGTCCGCACGAGCCCAACGCTGAGGAGAAGACGATGACGTACCGCCCCGAGACCCTGGCAGTGCAGGCCGGCCAGGAGACGGCCGACTCGGCGACGAACTCGCGGGCGGTGCCGATCTACCAGACGGCCTCCTACGTCTTCGACGACACCGCTCACGCAGCCGATCTGTTCGCGCTGCGCCGGCCCGGCAACATCTACACGCGGCTCATGAACCCCACCCAGGACGTGTTCGAGCAGCGGGTCAACGCACTCGAGGGCGGCGTCGGGGCACTGGCCGTGGCATCCGGTGCGTCGGCCGTCACCTACGCCGTCCTGAACCTCACCTACGCGGGTGACAACATCGTCGCCCTGTCCACCCTGTACGGCGGCACCTTCGCGCTCTTCGCCAACACGCTGTCGCAGTTCGGAATCGAGGCGCGGTTCGTCGACCCGTCAAGGCCGGAGGATCTGGCGCAGTACGTGGACGACAGGACACGACTGGTCTTCGGGGAGACCATCGGCAACCCCGCCCTCAACGTCGTCGACCTGGACGCCTGGTCGGCTGCCGCGCATGCACTCGGTCTGCCGTTCATCCTCGACAACACCGTAGCGACGCCCTACCTCACGCATGCATTCGACCACGGGGTCGACATCGTCGTGCATTCGGCCACCAAGTGGATCGGCGGCCATGGGACCACGCTCGGCGGCATCATCGTCGACTCCGGCAAGTTCGACTGGGCCGCCAACTCCGAGCGGTTCCCCGGCCTGACCGCGCCCGACCCCGCCTACCACGGCGTCGTGTGGACCGAGGCCGCCGGACCTGCGGCCTACGTCATCCGTGCCCGCACGGTCCTGCTCCGGAACACGGGCGCCGCCATCGCGCCGTTCAACTCGTGGCTCCTTCTCCAGGGCCTGGAGACGCTCCATCTGCGGATGGAACGCCACAGCTCCAACGCCCTCGCCATCGCACGGTTCCTGGAGGCCCACGACGCCGTGGCGTGGGTGAGCTACCCCGGGCTGGAGTCCAGCCCGACGCATGAGGTCGCCAAGCGCATCCTCAAGGAGGGGCTGTTCGGCGGCCTGGTCTCGTTCGGTCTGAAGGCCGGGCGCGAGGCGGGGTCCAGGTTCGTCGAGTCGCTGACCCTGTTCAGCCACCTGGCCAACATCGGTGACGCCAAGTCGCTCGTGATCCACAACGCCTCGACGACCCACTCGCAGCTCAACGACGAGGAACTCGCCGCGGCCGGTGTGGCGCCTGAACTGGTGCGCCTGTCGGTCGGGATCGAGCACATCGACGACCTCATCGCGGACCTCGAACAGGCCCTCTCGCAGGTTGGCTGACAGAATGTGGGCGTGATCACCTCCTCAGCCGATGCAACGCTGTTCACGAAGGGCGACCCCCTGAGGTTGCACAGCGGCGCGGAGTTGAGTGAGGTGACGGTCCGGTACGAGACGTACGGGCGTCTGAACCGCGAGCGGTCGAACGCGGTCTTCATCTGTCACGCACTGACCGGGGATGCGCATGCGGCGGGGCTCCGGCCGGGGGACAGGAGGCCGGGTTGGTGGGACACGCTGATCGGCCCGGGCAAGCCCATCGACACCGACGTCTGGTTCGTGGTCTGCCCCAACCTGCTCGGCGGCTGCCAGGGCACCACGGGGCCGTCGTCGACCAACCCCGCCACCGGCGCACCGTACGGCCTGGGTTTCCCACTCCTGGCGATGTCCGACTTCGTGACGGTGCACCGGCGTCTGGGCGACCATCTCGGGATCGGCCACTGGGCGGCACTCGTCGGCGGGTCACTCGGTGGTATGCAGATCCTCGAGTGGATACTCAGCCATCCCGGCGACGCCGACAATGCCATCATCATCGCGGCGTCGTCTCGCCTCACCGCCCAGAACATCGCCTTCTCGGCGGTCGGTCGCCAGGCGATCATGCGGGACCCGGCCTTCCGTGACGGCAACTTCCTGGCCGAGGGCGTTTCGCCGGACCGCGGGCTGAGCGTGGCACGGATGATGGCGCACATCACCTACCTGTCGGAGGACGCCTTCTCGGAGAAGTTCGGCCGTGAGGCGCAGGCCGGCTCCCTGGACCACGTGTTCGGTGTGGACTTCGCAGTCGAGAGCTACCTCGAACACCAGGGGAAGGCGTTCCTGGCGCGCTTCGACGCACTCAGCTACCTGTACCTGACGCGGGTGATGGACTACTTCGACGCCTTCGCCGATCCGGGCGCCGTCGATGCGCTGGCGGCGGACCCCGTCCGCACCCTGGTGGTGTCCTTCGACAGCGACTGGCGTTTCTCGACGGCGCACTCCAGGCGGATCGTGCGGCACCTCGAGGGTGCAAGGGTCCCGACGTCGTTCAGGGAGATCGCATCGCCTTGGGGGCACGACTCGTTCCTCCTCGACATCCCCGATTACCACGCCACCGTCCTTGCGTTTATGGAGCGAGCCGCTCGCGAACTTCGGCTGGTCAGGAGCTCACGATGATCGGGAGGGGGAGGCCGGACCTGAGGCTGATCGGCAGGCTGATCCCAGAACGCTCCCGGGTCCTGGATCTCGGCTGCGGCGACGGCGAGTTGCTGCAACTGCTGGCAGGCAAGGGCTGTGTCGGAACCGGCGTGGAGAAGGAACCCGCCCAGATCGTGAGCGCGCTGCGCAACGGCGTCAACGTGATCGACCTCGACCTCAACACCGAACTCGACGAGTTCACCGACGACTCCTACGACGTCGTCGTCCTGTCGCGGACCCTGCAGAACGTCCGCAAACCGCGCGAGGTGCTTCAGGAGATCTCCCGGATCGCCCCGCACGGCGTGGTCTCGATGCCGAACTTCGTCCATTGGCGCAACCGTCTCCGGCTGCTGGCCGGTCACATGCCCATCTCGAAGGACCTTCCCTTCGAGTGGTACGACACGCCGAACCTGCACTACACGTCGCTGCTCGACCTGGAACCCCTGTTCGCGAGCCTCGACCTGCACGTCGATCGACGCATTCCCCTCACCAGCGGCGGCAATGCGCACCCGCTCGGCAACTTCGCGGCGAACCTGTTCGCGAGCTCCGCGGTTTACCTGCTCCATTCACCTCGCTGAGGACAGGGCGGCTGCGAGGCGGGTGGCTGATCCGCCCAGACCGAGCTCGTCCCTCAGGTGGGGGAGCACCGCGGCGTCGATGGTCAGCGGCAGCCTCGCAGGGGAACCGACGGGCAGGTCCGGCACGGTCCGGACCACCTGCACCGCGCGACGGATGTAGTCGGCGGACTCCGCCAGCGAGCGGCGCATGCCCGGCCCGATCTCGGCACTGCCGGCGGCCGCCGCGGCGACAATGGCCTCGAGTGACTCGTGGCCCGAGATCAACCTCGCCGCCGACTTCTCGCCGATCCCCCTGACCCCGGGCAGACCGTCGGAGGGGTCACCCCTCAGGACGGCGAAGTCGACGTAGCGATCCGCCGGGATTCCGTACTCCGCCTTCACCCAGGCCTCGTCGACCAGGATGTGCCTTGCGACCGAGCGCGCGACGTAGACCACCCTTGTCCGTGCGTCGACCAGCTGGAACAGATCACGGTCGCCGGAGACGATCAGGCTGGGCCCGTCGTGGCGCGCGGACAAGGATGCGAGCACGTCGTCGGCCTCGTACCCGGGAACGCCCAGCACAGGCATCCCGAGGGACTCCAGCGCCTCCCGGATCCTCGGAACCTGGGGGGCCAACTCGTCGGGGGTCTCCTCGACATCCCCGCCCACGCCGGTCCCGGCAACGCGGTTCGCCTTGTACAGCGGCAGCAGCGCAGTCCGCCAGGCAGGGCGCCAGTCGTCGTCCCAGGCGCAGGCGACGAGATCCGGCGAGTACTGGTCGACGAGCCTCGCGACCACATCCAGCAGGCCACGGACGGCGTTGTTGGGTGCGCCGTCGGGGCCGCGCATCGTCAACGGCACCCCGAAGAACGCACGGTAGTACAGGTACGAGGTGTCGAAGACCATGAGGGTGCCCACCGGGCCATGGTTGCACACCCCCGGTAGGCTGAGTCCGTGCTGCCGCTGACGACCCCGGGACTTGCCAGACGCTGGTCCCTGCCCCTGGCCGTGCTTGCCGGAATGCTGCTGGGTCTGGGAATGGCGCCGATGGGCGTGTGGCCCGCAACCATGGCGGGCGTCGGCCTTGTGACGTGGCTGTTCGCCGGGAGGCGTGCGGGCGACGCGGCGCTGCACGGCCTGCTGATGGGCGCGGCCATGAACACGCTCGTGCTCCACTGGATCGATGTGCTCGGTGCGGCGGTCGCATTCGGGCTGGTCGGCATCATGTCACTGTGGATGCTGCTCTTCGGTATGACGGTGGCTCTGCTGACCACCGTCCGCGGCTGGGCGTTGTGGGTCCCTGCGGCATGGGTGGCGCTGGAGCTGCTGGTTGGTCTGGTGCCGTTCGGGGGATTCCCGTGGGTGCGGCTGGCGCTGACCGCCCTGGACCAGCCACTCGCCGGCTGGTTCCCCCTCGTCGGGGCCGCCGGCGTGTCCTTCCTGCTCGCGCTGGTGGCCAACCTGGCACTGACCGCGATCCTGCAGCCGGCACGACGCTGGGCAGCCGCTGGGTTCGCGGTGACGTTGTTCGCGGCCGGCGGGGCGTTGACCCTCGTCCACCACGACACGCCCGCGCAGGACGCCGCCGTCGGTCTCGTGCAGGGGAACGTCAACCGCGTGGAGAAGGGGACAGGCAGCTACGCCCGATCCAACACAGCCAACAACCTCAGCGAGACCATCTTCCTTCTGGCCTCGAACAGGGCGAACAACGAGCGTCCCCTCGACTTCATCGTCTGGGCAGAGAATGCAACCGACATCGACCCGCGCAGTGACGTCACCACCGGCCGGGTCGTCGAGACAGCCGTGCAGCTGGCGGACGTCCCGATCTTCGTCGGGGCTGTCATGGACGGTCCCCAGCCCGACACGCGGCAGACATCCAGCCTCTGGTGGGACCCCGTCACGGGTATCGGGGGGCGGTACGACAAGCGGAACCTCGTGCCGTTCGGGGAGTGGATCCCGTTCCGGGACTTCCTCCTGCCGCGGCTCCCCGTCCTGAAGCAGATCGGTCGCCAGTCGATCGCGGGGAGCGGTCCCGGTGTGGTCGATGCCCCGACGGCCGCCCATCCGACACTGCGCGTCGGCACCATCATCTGCTTCGAGTTGGCCTGGGACGACACGTCCTACGACACGATCCGCGGGGGCGCCCAGATCCTGACATCCCAGAGCAACACAAACACCTATGCGGGCACGTTCGAGGTCCCGCAGCAGACGGCACTGAATCGCGTGCGCGCGCTGGAGACCGGTCGTGAGGTCGTCGTCTCCACGCTGAACGGGTTGTCCGGCCTGGTCGGCGTCGACGGCCGCATGCAGGAAGAGACCAGCGAGCTGACGAGGGCCAACCGCACCTTCACGGTGCCACTTCGCAGCAACCAGACCCTCGCAGTCACGCTGGGGGCCTGGCCCTCCGTGGGCCTGACGGTCGTGACGCTGGCTGCCCTCGCGTGGGCCGGTGTGGCCGCCACCCGTCGCCGCCGCGCCGCTAGACTCCTGACGTCTTCGTCCGAATCGATTGGAAGGGCAGCATGAACGACTATCCCCCCTTGGGAGAGGTCCTGGTCATCATCCCCACCTACAACGAAGCCCAGAACATCGAAAGCATCACGAGCCGGCTGAGGAAGGCCGTCCCGGCGGCGCACGTTCTGGTGGCCGACGACAACTCACCGGACGGCACCGGCGACATCGCCGACCGTCTGGCCGCCGCGGACGATCACGTCCACGTCCTGCATCGCAGGGGCAAGGAGGGACTCGGCGCTGCCTACCTTGCGGGGTTCCGTTGGGGTCTCGACCACGGGTACGGCGTCCTCGTGGAACACGACGCGGATGGATCCCACCAGCCGGAGCAACTGCCGCTGCTGTTGGAGGCACTGGAGGACGCCGACATGGTGAAGGGGTCTCGCTGGGTACCCGGCGGCTCCGTCGTCAACTGGCCCACGTCCCGCAAGATCCTGTCCCAGGGCGGCAACCTGTGGACCCGGCTCTGGCTGGGCATCCCCCTGAAGGACGCCACGGGCGGCTTCAACGCGTTCCGCGCAGACACCCTCCGCGGCATCGACCTTGACGGCGTCGCCTCGGCCGGGTACTGCTTCCAGGTCGATCTGGCGTGGCGGGCCCTCAAGAACGGTTACCACGTCGTCGAGGTGCCCATCGAGTTCGTCGAGAGGGAGTTCGGCGACTCCAAGATGAACCGGAACATCGTTGTCGAGGCCATGGTCCGGACGGCGGGTTGGGGGATCCAGCATCGCAGCCGACAGCTCCTGGGGCTGCTGACCGGGCCGTTCCGGCGCAGGAAGTCGCATGCGTGAGGCCCGACGGGGCCCGGCCGGTGCCGGAGGGCTCTTCCTGATCATCCTCCCGTTCGCCGCCCTGGTGGTGGCGGAGGTGGTCATCCTGATCCTGGTGGCCGACCTCATCGGCTGGTGGACGCTCCCCCTGCTGGCCGTCACAGTGGTGCTCGGCCTGTGGCTGACGCAGCGGGAGTGGGCGAAGGCATGGCAGGGTCTGTCGGACTCGCTCCGCACGGGTTCCCTCCCCCCAGGCCGCATGGCGGACGCCGTCCTGATCCTGATCGGCGGCATGCTGCTGATCATGCCTGGATTCCTCACCGATGCGCTCGGGCTATTGTTCCTGCTCCCGTTCACACGTCCGCTGGTGCGTTCGGGCATCGGATGGTGGGCCGGCAAGGCGCTGCGTCCCGCAGATGGTGCCCCGACGACGGTGACGGGTCAGGTGGTCGAGGGCGAGGTCGTCGAGGAACAGCCAGCGGAGGAGCCGCCGCGATTCGTGAAGGGTGAGGTTGAACCCCCCGTCGAGGAGCCCGTCGAGGAGCCCAAGGACTGACCCTGTCCCCGCTAGGGGGCCGTGGGGCCGCTACTGGCTGTCCGAATCCCTGAGCTTCTCGAGCTGCTCGGTGAGGATCTCCTCCAACTCCGGAATGGATCTGCGTTCGCGCAACATGTCCCAGTGGGTGCGTGGAGGCTTGACTTCCTTCTCCTCGCCGACCGAACCGTCGGAGCGGACGGCCATTGAGCCGCACTTCTTGCACTCCCACTCGGTCGGCAGGTCGGCCTCCACTGCGAACGCGATCTCGAAGTGGTGCCCCTTCGGGCAATCGAACCCGACCATGACGCGTTCGGCGAACTCGATGCCCTGTTCGTCCTCGAAGCTCTTGGCGCCAAGTCCCACGCCGCGAAGTGCCCGCTCAGCCATTGCCCACTCCCTCCGCCCCCAAGCCTGCCACTAGGCTCCAAACGAAGTAGACCACATGCCGCGATTGCGCAGCACTCGTTTCAGTAGATCGGGGCGGTCGGTGACGATGCCGTCCACTCCCCAGTCGATCAGTTCGTGCATGACCTCCGGGTCGTTCACCGTCCACACGTGCATCTTGCGCCCAGCGCTGTGGATTGCCCGGATGCGGGCGGGCGTCACGATCCGAAGCTCCATGCCGGCAACCCTGTGGGTCAACGGCACCTGGTAGACGCGCGGGGATCGGTGCCGGTCGGAACCGACGCGGCCGAGGAGCAGGGAGCCCACCCCTGCCGGAGACACCGAGGTGACGACATCGGGCATGAGGCGCCTGAACCTGCGGATGCGCCTGGGCGAGAACGATCCCACGCACACACGCTCGGTGGCGGCGTGACGCGTGACCGCGAGCGCCAGCGGGACCGTGGCCTCGTCCGCCTTGATGTCGATGTTCAACGAGCAGTCGGGAAACGCCTCGAGCAGTTCGTCCACGGTCGGGATCGGTTCCCGGCCCCCGATGCGGACCTGCGCGAGCTCGGCGGCGGTGACGTCGGCGATGTTGATGTCCACGTCGGTCACCCGCAGAAGGTTGGCGTCGTGGAACGCGACCAGCACCCCGTCCCTGGTCGTGTGCACATCGGTCTCCAGATACTGGAATCCGAGCTCGACGGCGTGCGCGAACGCGGCGATGGTGTTCTCGATGCCCAGATTCGCGGGCAACAGCGCGCCGCCGCGATGCGCGAGCGCCGTGAACTCGGGCGCGAGATAGCCACCCTTTCGTTCGGACATGGACGCCATTATGCCCGCCTGATGCGTGGTGCCACACTTGGGCGCGTGCGAAACGTCTTGTCCATCCAGTCGGCAGTGTCGTACGGGCACGCCGGCAACTCCTCGGCGGTCTTCCCGCTGCAGCGTCTCGGCGTGAACGTCTGGCCCGTCTACACCGTCAACTTCAGCAACCACACCGGATACGGGTCCTGGCGGGGTCCTGTCATCCCGGCCGCCGACGTAGCCGAGGTGGTGCGGGGCATCGACGAGCGTGGCGCACTGGCACGGGCCGATGCGATCCTGTCCGGCTACCAGGGTTCCCCCGAGATCGGGCGGGTCATCCTTGAGTCGGCCGCCCTCGTCCGTCAACGGAACCCGGAGGCCGTCTTCTGCGCCGATCCCGTCATGGGGGATGTCGGGCGAGGCTTCTTCGCCGGGCCCGGCATCCCGGAGTTCATGCGGGAGAACGTCGTCGCCGCGGCCGACATCATGACCCCGAACGTGTTCGAGCTCGAATACCTCACCGGCCGCCGGACCCGCACCCTCGCAGACGTCATCGACGCGGTCGCACAGCTGCGGGAGCAGGGGCCAGAGACGGTGCTCGTCACCTCGGTGATGAGTGAGGACCTGCCCCAGGGCCGACTCCACATGCTGGCAGTGGACGGCCAGGGTGCCCACCTGGTCGAGACACCGCTGCTCGACCGGCAGTTCGTCGGTTCCGGGGACATCACCACCGCCGTCTTCCTCGCGCACTGGCTGAACACGCGGGATCTGGGGCTGACCCTGGGCAGGACCGCTTCGGCCGTCTACTCGATCCTCGAGGCCACCACCGCCAGCGGTGACGAGGAACTACAGCTGGTCTCGGCGCAGGACGACATCGTCGCCCCACGCCACACGTTCGAGGCCGTTCGGCTGAGCTGAGGGCTGCTCAGTCCTCGGACTCCGGCTCACCCCAGAAGGTGGTGATGTCGGCGCCCAGCTTGTTCAGTCGCTGCGGCAGGTCCTCGTAGCCGCGGTTGATCACGTACACATCCATCAGGTTGGTGGTGCCCCTGGCTGCCATTGCTGCCAGCAGCAGGCAGACGGAGGGACGGAGCGCCGGCGGGCACTGGATGTCGCGGCCCCGCCAGTTGGTCGGGCCGATGATGAGCAGGCGGTGGGCGTCCATCAGCTGGATGTTCGCGCCCAGTTCGGCGAGGTCCTTCAGGTGGACGACCCGGTTGTCGTAGACCCAGTCGTAGATGACCGACTGGCCCTGGGCCGTGGCGCAGATCACCGCGAAGAACGGCAGGTTGTCGATGTTCAGGCCGGGGAACGGCATCGGGTGGATCTTGTCCATGGGCGCGGCGAGGTGGCTGGGATGGACCGTCACGTCCACCAGCCGGGTCAACCCGTTGCGGCTGGTGTACTCCTCCGACATCGTGACCCGCTGACCCATCTCCTCCAGGACTGCGAACTCGACCTCCAGGAACTCGATCGGGCAGCGCCTCACTGTGATCTCGGAGTTCGTGACGATGCCGGCGGTGAGCAGGCTCATCGCCTCGATCGGGTCCTCGGAGATCTCGTACTCGACGTCGACATGGATGTCCCGCACGCCCTCGACGCGCAGGGTGGTGGTGCCGATGCCCTCGATGTGTACCCCGAGCTTCTGCAGGAAGAAGCAGAGGTCCTGGACCATGTAGTTGCCCGATGCATTCCGGATCACCGTGAGCCCGGGGGTTCGGGCCGCCGCCATCAGGGCGTTCTCGGTGACCGTGTCGCCGCGCTCGACGAGGGTCACGTGCCGGACGGGGCTCGTGTTGGGTTCAACGCTCGCATGGTACTGGCCATCGGTCGCCTCGACGCTGAGGCCGAAGCGGTGCAGCGCGGACATGTGCGGGTGAACGGTCCTGGCGCCGAGGTCGCAGCCGCCGGCATAGGGCAACTGGAACTCGTCGAAGTCATGGAGAAGCGGACCGAGGAACATAAGGATGCTGCGGGTGCGGCGGGCTGCCCGCTGGTCGATGGTCTCGGGGGTCAGGTGCTCGGGACGGACGAGTTCCAGGTCCTGGCCACCCGGACCCGTCCACGTCATCTGGACGCCGAGGGATGCCAGGACCTCACAGATCCGGTCGACCTCCTCTATACGGGCGATGCCACGCAGGACGGTGCGGCCGCGGTTCAGCATGCTGGCGCAGAGAAGGGCCACTGCTGCGTTCTTCGACGAGCGGACCTCGATCTCGCCGTTCAGCGTGGTGGTTCCGTTGATGCGGAAGTTCATGTGACCGGCCGTCGCGGTCTGGATGAGCGGCATTTCGAGCGCGTCGGCCAGGCGGGCGATCATGTTCAGCGAGAGGTTCTGCTGGCCGTTCTCGATCCGATGCACCGCGCTCTGCGCCGTTCCCAGTTCGTCGGCGAGCCTCTGCTGCGACCAGCCGCGCGCGAGGCGGCCTTCACGGATCATCGTCCCGAGGGTGTGACTTGTTGCACTCATTGGGCCACTGTATCTCACATTTGAGATAAACCCACCGTTTCGGTGACGTTCGGGTCTGCAGCGGCGACCTTCGGCGACCCCCTTCGGGCGCTGCAAACCTCGCTAGAGTTGCCCACATGACCCATGACTTTGACGTTGTTGTCCTCGGTGCCGGCCCCGGTGGGTACGTCGCCGCGATCCGCGCGGCCCAACTCGGGCTGAAGACCGCCATCGTCGAGAAGCGCTATTGGGGCGGGGTGTGCCTCAACATCGGTTGCATCCCGACCAAGTCGCTGCTGCGCAACGCCGAGATTGCGCACATCGTGAACGACGAGGCCGACGTCTTCGGCATGCACATCGACGGCACTGTCTCGTTCGACTACGGCAAGGCGTTCCAGCGCAGCCGAGCAGTTTCGGAGCGGATGAGCAAGGGCGTCAACTTCCTGATGAAGAAGAACAAGATCACCCAGTTCAACGGCTGGGGGACCTTCGTCGACGCGCACGCCGTCGAGGTCGCCGACGACACGGGCGCCACCACGCGTGTGACGTTCACCAACGCCATCATCGCCGCGGGCTCCACCACGCGCATGCTGCCGGGGACCAGCGTCTCAGCCAATGTCGTCACCTACGCGGAGCAGATCCTCGCCGAGGAGGTGCCGTCGTCGATCATCATCGGTGGCTCCGGCGCCATCGGCACGGAGTTCGCTTACGTGCTGCGCAACTACGGTGTCGACGTCACCATCGTCGAGTACCTGGACCGCATGGTCCCCACGGAGGACGCCGAGGTGTCCAAGGAACTGGCCAAGGCCTACAAGGGGCTCGGGATCAAGGTCCTGACGTCCACGAAGGTCGAATCCATCGAGGACACCGGGGCAGGCGTCCGCGTCACCGTCAGCCCGGCGCAGGGCGGGGCGTCGCAGGTGCTTGAGGCATCCAGGTTCCTGTCCGCCATCGGATTCGCCCCGCGGACCGACGGCTTCGGTCTGGAGAACCTGGGCGTGGCCCTCACCGACCGTGGCGCCATCGCGATTGACGACTACATGCGTACGAACGTGGCGGGGATCTTTGCGGTGGGTGACTGCACGGGCAAGATGATGCTGGCCCACACAGCCGAGGCGCAGGGCATCGTCGCCGCCGAGACGATCGCGGGCGCTGAGACGAGGCCGATCAACTACGACATGATTCCGCGCGCGACGTACTGCCAGCCCCAGATCGCCTCCTTCGGCTACACCGAGCAGCAGGCCAGGGACAAGGGCTACGACGTCGTGGTGGCGAAGTTCCCGTTCTCGGCCAACGGCAAGGCGTGGGGCCTCGGCGAGGGGCGCGGCTTCGTCAAGATCGTGGCCGATCGTCGCTACAACGAGATCCTCGGCTCCCACATGATCGGCCCGGACGTCACCGAACTGCTTCCCCAGCTGACCCTCGCACAGGCCTATGACCTGACCACGGATGAGATCGCGCGCAACATCCACGCTCACCCGACGCTGTCGGAGGCGATGAAGGAGGCCGCCGAGGGCATCGGCGGCCACATGATCAACATCTGAGCCGATGGACCAACGCCCGCAGCTGTGGCTGGTCCGGCACGGCGCCACGAAGTGGTCCGAGTCGGGCCGGCACACGTCGGTCACCGACCTGCCGCTGCTCGACAAGGGGCGGAAGGCGGCTGCGGCCCTGGCGCCGCGGCTCGCCGGCCGCACCTTCGTCTCCGTGCTGTGCTCCCCGAGACTCCGGGCACGGCAGACAGCCGCCGCCGCCGGTTTCCCCACACCCGAGATCGTCGATGACCTTGCCGAATGGGCGTACGGTCCGGGCGAGGGGCTGACCTCCGACGAGGTGCGCGCGATCGTCCCGGGCTGGCGCATCTGGACCCATGGTGCGCCAAGGTTCGAGCGTGAGGGATACGCCCCGGGCGAGACTCGCGAACAGGTTGCCGTCCGCATGGACAGGATCGTCGATCGGGCCCGTTCGTCATCCGGCAATGTGCTGGTCTTCGGACACGGGCACTCGCTGCGTGCCCTGACCGTGCGCTGGCTCGGAATGCCCATCGAGGCCGGTTGCCACTTCCCGTTGCAGACCGGCACCCTGTGCGTGCTCGGGTACGAGAAGGAGAACGCCGCCATCGTCTCCTGGAACGTCGCCTGACTTCTCAGGGTTCGCACGAGGCGCCCCCCGCAGGGGGTTCAACTGCCCGGGCGAGCGCGGCCCATGCCCGACTGCACGCTCCTAGACTGGCGGCAGGGCGCACCGTGCGCCCGACGTCGATCGGGAGGAACTGCGATGCAACTGGGAATGGTCGGGCTGGGCAGGATGGGCGCGAACATCGTCCGACGGCTCATGCGGGACGGTCACGAGTGCGTCGTCAGCGACGTCAACGCGGATTCCGTCGCAGCGCTGGCCTCGGAGGGTGCCGTGGGTGCCGCAGACCTGGCCGACCTGGCTGCCAAGCTGGAGGCGCCCCGGGCGGTCTGGATCATGGTGCCGGCCGGCATCACCGGCGAGGTCGTCGAGGACGTCGCGGCCGTGCTCGAGCCCGGCGACATCATCATTGACGGCGGCAACTCCAACTATCACGACGACGTCCGCCGCAGTCAGGCGCTGAAGGAACGTGGCCTCCACTACATGGACGTCGGGACCAGCGGCGGCGTGTTCGGTCTCGACCGGGGTTACTGCCTGATGGTCGGGGGCGACGACGAGTCGTTCGCCCGCATCGAACCCGTGCTGCGGACCATCGCGCCCGGCGCGGGCAACCTGCCACGCACGCCCGGCCGTGAGGGCGATGAGGCGCCCGAGGAACTGGGCTACCTGCACTGCGGTCCCGCCGGGGCGGGCCACTTCGTGAAGATGGTGCACAACGGCATCGAATACGGGATGATGGCGGCCCTC
>JBDHZH010000043.1:0-25456 GCA_039811745.1 Arachnia sp. | reverse complement strand
GCACTGCGGTCCCGCCGGGGCGGGCCACTTCGTGAAGATGGTGCACAACGGCATCGAATACGGGATGATGGCGGCCCTCGCGGAGGGGTTCAACATCCTCGACCACGCCGACGCCGGCCTGAGGCAGGCCGAGCACAGCGCGGAGGTCGCGCCACTGGAGCAGCCGGAGTTCTACCAGTTCACCGTCGATGTGCCGAAGGTCGCCGAACTCTGGCGGCGCGGGTCTGTGATCTCCTCCTGGTTGCTGGACCTGACCGCTGCCGCGCTCACCGGGAACCCCACGCTCCAGGGCCTCGCCGGCCGGGTCTCCGACTCAGGTGAGGGCCGCTGGACCGTGAAGGCCGCCGTCGACACCGGGACCCCCGCGCCCGTGCTGGCCGCCTCGCTGTTCGCACGCTTCGCCTCTCGCGAGGAGGACCAGTTCGCCAACCAGGTGCTGTCCGCGATGCGGCTCCAGTTCGGCGGGCACCACGAGTTGCCGGCCGGGGATGTCCTGGAGGCCGGCGGCGACAAGGCCGACCACCACTGAGCCGCCCCTTCCGGGCGCCTCAGCGCTTCCCTCGGGCTTCGCGCACCCTGGCGTCCAGCCCGTCCCGAACGTCCGGCCACTCGTCGATCAGGATGCTGAAGACGACGGTGTCCCGCCAGGAGCCGTCGGCGCGTCGGATGTCCCGACGCAGGACACCCTCCGGCTTGGCGCCGAGCCGAGCGATGGCGTCGCAGGAGCGGGTGTTTCGCGCGTCGGCCTGGAGCTTGACGCGGCCGAACCCGCACTCGTCGAACGCGTGTCCCAGCATGAGGCGCTTCGCCTCAGGGTTGACCCCGGTCGCCCAGTGGTCCGGCGAGATGAACGTGGTCCCCAACTGGAGCTTCTCGTTGGCGACGTCGATCTCGCTGAAGGACGTCGTTCCGACGACGGCGCCGTTCCCACCCGGTTGGATCAGGCGGATCACGTAGGGGAGTGCCCCGCCGTCGATGCGGCGCTGAAGGAAGGCTTCGGTCTCGGCAACCGACGCGTGCGGCCTCTCGAATGGATAGGCGCCGTCGAATCCGCGCGGGTCACGGAACAGTCCGGCAAGCGCATGGAGATCTTCGTCCCGGTACCTGTCCAGCCGGACGAGGCTTCCGACAAGGGGGTCACCAGTAGGCAGCCGGCAGGCCAGGATGTCATTCACGGGTTCATTGTGTCGTGGCGGAAGGCATGGCCCTGACGGCGTCCGGATCGGCTGTGAGGGCCGCGCGGGCTTCGCGGTGGCCGGGTCGAAGCCGCCGACGGCCAGCCATTGGACGTGGAAGAGACTTCAGCCGATCGAAGTGCACCACCCAGAGCACCCGGCTGATCAGCGAGACCACGTCGACGGGACTGGTCGACTAGCGTTTGGTCATGGCCGATGTGTTCCTCGAACTTCCGGGGCCGGAGCCGCGCTCCGTCAGGCTGAGCAGCCCCGACAAGGTGTTCTGGCCCGACGCGCCCGGCGCGCCAATCACGAAACGGGACCTGGCCGAGTACCTGATCGCGGTCGCTGAACCGTTCCTGGCGATCAACGGGGACCGGCCCATGACGCTGCAGAGGTTCCCCGACGGCGTCGGGGGCGAGGAGTTCTTCTCCAAGCGGCCACCGTCGGGTGCGCCGAAGTTCATGCGAACCGTCACCTGCACATACCCGTCCGGCCGACGGCACGCCCAGCTGGTGTTCGACGAGCCGGCCGCGCTCGTCTGGGCAGCCCAGATGGGCACCATCACGTTCCATCCGTGGCCCGTGCGCACCGCGAACCCTGACAACCCCGACGAGTTCCGCATCGACCTCGACCCCCAGCCCGGCCGGGAGTTCCGGGACGCCGTCACGGCTGCCTTCGCGCTGCGGGAGGTGATGGCCGAGGTGGGGCTGACCGCCTATACGAAGACCTCCGGCAGCCGCGGCATCCACGTCTATGCCCGGATCACACCGACCCACGAGTTCCAGGACGTGCGTCACGGCGTGATCGGCGTGGCACGTGAGCTGGAACGCCGCCTGCCAGACCTGGTCACGACGTCGTGGTGGAAGGAGGAGCGAGGCAGGCGTGTGTTCGTCGACTTCAACCAGGCCAATCGCGACCGCACCATCGCCGCTGCCTACTCGCCACGGCCGCTGCCGTGGGCGCCCGTGTCGACGCCGATCTCGTGGGACGAGTTGGCGGATGTCGACCCGCGCGAGTTCACGGTCCGCACCGTCCCGGCACGGTTGGCGGAACGACGGTGCCCTTGGAGCGACATCGAGGCGCACCGTGGCGACATCAGCGGCGCCCTGAGGCTTTGGGAGGCCGACCTTGAACGCGGGTTGGGGGAGCTCAATTTCCCGCCCGACTACCCCAAGATGCCGGGCGAGCCTCCACGCGTGCCACCGAGCAAGCGCAGGGCCGACCGCGCTGTCGATGAGTACATGGCCCCCAAGGCCGAACGCGACGCCGAGTGGGGCACCGCGATCTCACCGCCATTCGGGCCGATGCTGGCCAAGCCGGTGAAGAAGCTGCCCGTCGGCCGGTACCTGTACGAACCGAAGTGGGACGGCTTCAGATCGATCATCTGGCGATCGGGCGACCAGGTGGAGATCGGGTCCCGCAACTCAAGACCTCTCACACGCTACTTCCCGGAACTGGTCGCGGCGATCATCGCGAACTTCCCCGACCACAGCGTGATCGACGGCGAGATCGTCATGGTGGACCCCGCCCAGGGCGACCGGCTCAACTTCGACGCGCTGCAGCAGCGCATCCACCCGGCCGCCTCCCGGATAGCCAAGCTGAGCGCATCGATGCCGGCCAGCTTCGTCGCCTTCGACCTGCTCTCCCTCGGGCGGACCAACTACGCGGAGCACCCGTTCCGGGAACGGCGCGCAGCCCTGGAGCGTGCGCTGGCCGACGCGAGGCCCCCCATCTTCCTCACCCGGGCAACTCTCGACGAGAAGCTGGCCATGGAGTGGTTCGCCCAGTTCGAGGGCGCCGGCCTCGACGGCGTGATCGCCAAGCCCCTGGACGAGCCCTACGCCGAGGACAAGCGCGTGATGTACAAGCTGAAGCACGAGCGCACGGCCGACTGCGTCGTCGCCGGCTACCGCCTGCACAAGGGCACCACCAATGCGGTCGGTTCACTCCTCCTCGGCCTGTACACCGACGCCGGAAGGCTGAACTCCGTCGGCGTCATCGGGGCGTTCCCCATGGAGCGCCGCAGAGAACTGTTCACGGAACTCCAGCCGCTGGTCACACCCCTGGAGGGCCATCCGTGGGGCGGGGCCGTGACCACGGGGGAGGGTGGCCCCGCCGAGGACGCGCCCGACAACAGGGACCAGCCCGTCCTGCGCACCCCGGCTGCAGCGGCCCACTCCCGCTGGAACGCGGACAAGGACCTGTCCTTCGTCCCGCTCAGGCCCGAGCGCGTCGTCGAGGTTCGCTACGACCACATGGAGGGTGACCGGTTCCGTCACACCGCCCAGTTCGTCCGCTGGCGCGACGACCGGGACCCGGCCTCCTGCACGTACTCACAACTAGAGGAGCCCGTCAGCTACGACCTCGCCAAGGTCCTTCCCGGCCGCTGAGGGGCGCCGTCACGGTTCAGGACCTGTCCACCTCCTGGTGCCAGGGGTTGATGTAGCCGGGCTGGCCGGGCAGGGGCTGCCGGGGTGGCGGCGTGCTGCGCGGGGGAGGCGGGTCGATGCCGCAGTCCCGGGCGCGGTTCCAGTCGTTGTCGAGCCCGATCCGGGGGAGTGGTGCCCGTGGCCTCACCGGCGGCGGCGTTGAACGTGGCGTCGGAGGCGGGGCACAGTCCTGCCTCGGGGTGTCGGGTCCGAGTTTGATCTGGGCGAGTTTGTGGCGGCGGTGCTGCCTGGGGGTTCGCGCCGGGTCGATGTGTGCCGGAGGGGTGAACCAGGGCAGACCGGTGACCCGGTCGAGATGGACCCGCCACTGGGAGCGTTCGGACTGGTCCGGGTCCGGTTCGACGAGCCGGTGGTGGAACGGGCACACCAACAGGGCGTTGGCCAGGGACGACTCGCCGCCGGCCCACCACGGACGGATGTGGTGCGCGTCGCAGGCAGCCGGTACGGCGGTGCAGCCGGGGAAGGCGCAACCCTGGTCACGGAGCGTGAGGGCGGTTCGGATCGCCTTGGTGAAGTGGCGTGCCTCGCGGCCGACATCCAGCGGCTTGGAGTCCCCGCCGAGGACGACGGGGATGATGCCTGCGTCACAGGCCAGACGGCGGGCATCGCCGGCGCCGAGGCGGCCGCAGTTGCCCGGCAGGGAGACCCTGCCCAGCCCGCTGGCCAGGGTGTCGTGATCCAGGGTGATGATTACGTGCGGCCTGTCCATGCCCCGATTGGGCAGGTGGCCGGAGTTGGCGGCGATCTGGGCGAGCAGCAGCAGGGCATCTGCCGTGCGGGCGGCCCGGTCCGGAAGCTGCCCGGTGTTCTGGTACGACGCCAGTGGCGGCATCAACGCCTCCAACTGGGCGGCCAGTTGTGCGCCCTCGGCCAGCGGCAGGCTCCCCGAAATGATCATGGCCCCGTGGTGGTTGGGGACCAGCCGCAGCCTCCGTCGCCTGCGCGCCCGCCGTTCCTCCGCCGCCAGGCGTGCCGCCTCCGCGGCCTCCGCGCCCTCGGGATCCACCAACTCGACCAGCCGGACCGCCAACACCCTCAGCTCCGTTGGTCCGAGATCATCGACACGTTCGAGGATCTCGACCTGACAAAGATGCAGGTCGTCCTGCCCGAACGTCGCGGGGAGCTTGCCGAACCCGTCGGCGATCGCCTCTGCCTGCGGCAGCGAGATCTGGCCTTCCCGAAGTGCGGCACCGATGAGCGGCAACCGCTCGGCCAACTCCGTGGCCAGGCGGATGTGGCCGCGCAGCTTGCCGACCGTGTGCGAGGGAGAGGAGACGACCGCGTCGTGGACCCGGGCAGCGCAGGCCAGGAACCGCGCCTGGTCGATGGTGTTCAACCGCAGCCCGGCGAGTTGGGCGGTGACCTCCTCGAGCACGTCGAGGAACTCCACCACCCCGGCGCCGTCGTCGGCCGCAGTGGTGGTGGCGTGGGCCAACTCCCAGGCAGCAGTCATGAACTGCTGCCCAGTCGCTCGAAACTCCGCCACTTCGATCATGTGTTTGATTCTGTCAGGCCCCACTGACAGAACCACCCCCGCAGAGAGCCTCCGGGCCAGATCACCAGGTAACGGTTTGGTAACGGTTCGAGAGCGCAGACGAACCCCGTGACACCCACCTCGACCCTCACCCGGGTCGGGTTCGAATGCTCAGTCGTCACTACCAGTGCGCGGGGGACCCCACTGCCAGCCGCCGTCGCGGGACGGGGTGAACAGGTCGACGAAACCGACCTCGCCGCCGCCTCCGTCGCCGTGGCAGACGTTGCATCCGAAGGCGTCGAGCAGCATGGCCCGATGATGACGCCACACAAGCGCCGCAGCCATCGCGGAACTGGTCCACGGGCCACCGTAGACCTTGCAGACGCCGTCCACCCCACCACGCAGCGGGCAGCCGGTGGCCGCCGGGACGAGTCGCACCGGGACCGGTGACGGATTGCCGACGTTCACCCCGGGGAAGGTCGCGAGCGGCGCAAGACCCTCGTCGTCCCAACGCAGGATCACGGACTGGCCGTGGAAGCGCGCCTGGTCCATCGCGGCATCGGCGTCGACGTCCCGGATCAGCGCCCCGGACTCGACCCACTGCTGATCCGGCGAGGTGGCGACGGCGGGGCACCAGTCCCAGCCGTCGAAGTCGAGCCGCCATCTCAGGGCTCGCAGGGTGGCGGCGTCCTCGTCACGGGTGGTGAGCCGCCGGAACGCGTGCGTGCCGGAGAGGAAGAACACCGGCCCGCAGTCCGGCCCGAACAGGGAGGCCGGGCCCGTGGTCACGGCATCCGTGTCCGGCACCAGGTCCACGACGCCCTGGTCGACACCACCGGGCCAGATCCGCAGGACGTTTCGCCGGTACGACTCGGCCGCAGGGACGCCGTGCGGACGCCGCAGCACGCCGTCGGTCGAACTCTCGAACCGGCTGGGCGGGCAGGGGATACGGATCTGATCGGCAGGGAAGGCGCCCTCGCCGGGGCGAAGCGGTTGGGGGGACATGGTCGGGCTCCTCATCGTCGAGCCCCGTCGGGACGAGGCCGCTTGACCTCCGGCAACTGCCGAGGCCAGGTCTTCCTCGGGAAGCACCGGCGCGGCTCCGGTTGCTGCGCGACCACCCCGAGGAGTTCCGGCCGCGGCTCTTGACCTGGGACCGAGTATGGCAGGCCCCACCGACAGGGATTCGGACCGGAGTTGATCGGCGCAGTGCGTCGACTCTGCTGGCGACTTGTGCAACCGATGACCGGTGCGAGGCTGCTGTCCTTCGCACGTCCTTGTCCATCGGGGTCTACCTGCTGGACAGCCAGACACCTCACGACCTGCCGCGTAAGGTGAGGTCCCATCAGGTACTCGTTGGACGGTAGTGGCGGAAGGTTTTAGACGTGGGGGAGCGGACATCGCACGGCAGGGTCTACGGATACGCCCGTGTGTCATCGACGGATCAGAACCTGGATCGGCAGCGCGAGGCCCTGGCCGGAGTGGACGTCCTCGTCGAGGAACAGGTCTCCGGCAAGAACCGCGATGACCGCGAGCGGCTCCGCACTTTGATGGCGTTCGCACAGCCCGGGGATGTGATCCGCACGAAGTCCATCGACCGACTGGCCCGCAATACCCGGGACCTGCTGGGCATCGTCGACGAGCTGCTGGCCAAGGGTGTGTCGGTGGAGTTCGTCGACACGCCCCAGTTGAGTGTCTCGACGAAGGAGGGTCGGGCGATGATCACGATCTTCGCTGCCTTCGCCGAGTTGGAGCGCGAGTCGATCAGGGAACGCCAGTTGGAGGGCATCGCGATCGCGAAGGCGGCCGGCAAGTACGAGAAGGCCCCGAAACTCCGGCCGGACCAGGTAGCGGCCGCCCGGGCCCAGATCGCCGACGGTGTGCCGAAGGCGAAGGTGGCCCGGGACCTTGGTGTGTCTCGTCAGACGCTGTACGCCGCGCTCAACGGGTCTGGGAAGTACGCGGCTCGAGGGGCGTAGCACTCTGTTGGCGTGTGCGGCCATCGAAGGTCGCGGTGCCGGGGGCCTCGATGCTGCGGACGCCTTGGCCGACCTGTCCGGTGGCGCGTGGTGGATATCGGGCCCTTCATTTCGCGGGCCGGACGTTGCTCATATGCTGCTGTCAGCGTGGAGGGGGTTGGCATGGCTTTGACTCATCTTGTGGTTTTGGTTCCGGGCATCGCCGGAAGCAGTCTTGCTGCCCCGGATGGTCGGCCGGTGTGGGGGTTCGACACCGCGACGACGGTGAGGTCGGCGATGACTGCCGAGAGGCTGGCCATCGACAAGCCGGTGGTGGCGGCGGGATTGTTGCCCACGCTTGGGGTGCTGCATTGGTCCGTGGTTCCCGGCTATGACCGTTTGACTGACAGGATCAAACGCGCCCTGCATCTGGCCGATGGTGACTTGACCGTGGCGGGAGCACGGGCTCCTCGTGCAGCTGCCAGCGTGGTGGAGTTCCCCTACGACTTCCGTCAGGACATGGCCACTTCTGCTGAGCGGTTGGGGCATGTGATCGACTCGGTGCGGGGTGATCGCCGGGTGATCGTGATGGGGCATTCGATGGGTGGTCTGGTTGCCCGGTGGTGGTGGGGTGTGCTGGGCGGCCACCGGGTCTGTGAGGGCCTGATCACGGTCGGGACGCCGCACCGTGGAGCGCCGAAGGCCATGGATTGGCTGCTCAACGGGGCCCGGTTGGGCAGTGGCCCGGTGGAGTCGGTCACCCGTGCCGTGTTCTCGACGGGCAGCGAGGTGCTGCGGGGCTGGCCTTCGGTCTACGATCTGCTTCCCCGGTATCCGGCGATCCAGACCGTGGAGGGTCAGGTGTATCCGCACCAGATCCCTGACGCCCCACACTGGTTCACCACACGGGCATCCGAGGCCTATGAGCGTCATCTCGTGTTGGAACAGGCCTGCCGGGCGGCGGCTGAGGAGAGCCCTGCATCGCAGTTCCTGGCGTTCTACTCCTCTGGACACAAGACCTGGTCGAATGCCGAGTTGGTGGGTGGTCGGGTGGAGGTGTCCAAGACTGACCCGGCTTGGATCGACACCCGCGGCTGGGAGGGCGGGGACGGGACGGTGCCGGCGATTTCGGCTGTCCCTGTCGATCGTGAGGTGTCGGTGAACGAACGCCGCTGGTCGGGGCTGCATCATCATGCGTTGGCATCGGCACCGGAGGTTGTCCAGCATCTTGCCCAGTTCGAGCAACCCGGTTTGGGCGCAGTCCGCGGAGCCCCTGGCCCTCAGGGACCGTGGATCGGTTTGGACTACGACGAGGTGATCGTGGCCGACACCCCGTCCAGCATCTGGTTCGAGTTAAACGGAGCCTCGGATTCGACAGCGCGGATGTCGGCGACGGCTGTGGTCAAGTCCCCGGAGGGCCGCGGGCTGGAGTTGGGGGTTGAACCCTGTGGCGAAGACCGTTGGCGGGTGGACCTGCCAGGGCTGGGGCAGGGCATGTATGAGTTCACCATCGCACTGGACGGCGGGAATCAGGTGGACCGGGTCAGTGCCAGTAGCGCGTTGGGAGTCGTCGAACCATGACAGCGTGGACATCCTGGAACAGGGCCGAGCATCCCGAGCACTTGGCGGACTATGTGCAGACCGATGTGACTCGATTGTTGCTGCCGGGGCCGTTGGCTCAGCGGTTGCCCGGGCCGGGAAGTCACCAGACGCGGGCGGGCAAGGCGGAGGCGATCTATGCGGTGTTGGCCGATGCCGGAATCCGATACCGGCCCGAGCCGGCGACCAGCACCCAGGGCGGTCAGGTCGTCAGGCCACCCGATCAGGTCCTGGCGCGGCCGAAGCACGCCACCTGTGTCGATTTGGCGGTGGTCTATGCCGGCGCGTGTCTGGATGCCGGGTTGCATCCGTTGCTGTTGGTGGTCGACTCCGCCACCGAGGAAGTCTCCCACGCCTTGGTTGCCGTGTGGCTGGGCGGCGACTGGGCGCTGAACACCTGGCATGAGTCGTTGTTCGGAGCGGAGGTGGTTCCCGAGCCGCCGATCCTGGACTCCGGGCTGCCGTTCGCCAGGGCCATCCGGCAACAAGTTGACGCGGCGGGTGAGTTCCTGGTGATCGACGTCGCGGGTGCTGCGCGAGACGGGCAGACGGAAGCGGTGTCCTTCCGCGACGCGGTCCTTAGAGGGTATGAGATCATGGCCGCCACCCAGGACCCGGGCGGCCGGTGGCGTTGGGGTGTTGCGGTGGATGTGGGCGAGGCCCGGCGTCAACGTCCAGGATTCGACCTGCCTGAGTGGCTACCCACATCCCAGGGTGCACTCATCGATCCCTACCCTGTTCTGAAGGGTGAACTCAGCCCGTTGGGGCAGTTGAAGGCACGCACGGGGCGGGTGCCTTTCCAGGACCGTGAAGAACTGGACATCCTGATGGATTGGGCCGACCCGGTCACCCTCCCGGGAGAACAGCACGGCCGGGATGTGAGCCAGACACCGTCTTGGCGGGTGCTGCAGGGCGTTGGGGGGTCGGGGAAGACCCATCTTGCTGCAGAGCTGTGCCGCCGGCTTGCCGGGCGGGGCTGGTATGCCGGGTTCGTTGCGAAACCGGTGCCCACCCAGGGGGTGTTGGACTGGATCGGTGGGGTGGTTTCGCCGTTGCTGGCGGTGGTCGACTACGCCGACGACGTGCCGACCCCGGCGCTGGTTGGGTTGCTGAAGACACTGGCTGCCCGGGAACAGCCAACCCGTGTGCTGTTCACGGCCCGCACCGAGGGCGACTGGCACAAACAACTCATGAATGGCCTCAACCGGGAAGGCGTCGGGATGCGTAACGATCCCGTCATCGCCCTGGAACGCCGGCACAGCAACGCCCGGGCTTTGTTCGCGCGTACCTATGACAGGTTCGTCACCAACCACCACCGCGAACGGGTCCACTTCACCCAACTCGCCAGACGGGACTGGACCACGCTGGACGTGGTGCTCCAAGCGTGGCTGGCAGCTACCAGCATGCCCGGCGGTGATCTGCCCAAGACCCGAGAGGAACTCTACGATGAGGTGCTCGATCGGGAGTTCGGATACTGGCAGCACGTCATCGACGGCAGGCTTCGGCCACCACCAGACCCCCAACCAGCCCAGTACTCGACCCCCGCAGTCCTTGCGGACGAAGGGGGATCCAAGGATCCCCCGCCATCGTTGGTTCCGGTACCGAGGCTCGCACAGGCCGGGGCGGCTGTGACGTTGGTTGCTCCGCGACCGGACGAGCTGTTGGAGGTGCTCCGGCGCCTGCCGCAACCAGAACCGGGCGAACCCTCATGGGGTCAGATTAGCCAGTCCTTGATCGATCTCCTCGACGAGTCGGGAGGCGACGGTGGTGTCGCGGTTCGGCCCGACCCGGTCGGTGAGTACCTGGTGCAACGCGAATGCAAGAAGCTCTCAGCCTTGGTGGACATGGCCCTGCCGCAACCGGTGGCGCCGCCGGCGGAACCAGTCACCCGGCTGCGACAGGCACAATACGAACGTGATTCGGCAAGCGTTGACCGTCAACTCGGCCGCGCCGTCGAGACCGTGACACGCTCGGCCCAGATCGACCGGGCAACGGCGGCTGCGTTGGCGGAGGAATGCTTGACCGTGCGGCCCGGCATATGGCCCCAGGCGGTGGCGCACGCAATGCTACAAGGTGGCGTGTTCGCCGGGGCGTTGGAGGTGGTAGCCAGGCAACCCAACACGCCACTGCCCCTGGCGGAGTTGTCCGCGGCCGTGCCACTAGGCCACGGCGCATTGCGTGGACTCGCCCTCGCCGCGGTCCAATCACAGAAACCAACCCTCCCGGAGGAACCGGCAGAAGCAGACCTGGCCCGGCTCGCCGGCTGGCTGAACAACCTGGCCGTACGATACGGCGAGGTGGGGGACCGGGCCGGTGCCCTGGCCGCGATCGATGAGGCCGTCACCATTCGGCGGGGGTTGGCCGAGCAGAACCCGGCCGCGTTCACACCCGACCTGGCCGGCTCGTTGAACAACCAGGCCAACCGGCGGTCCGAGGTGGGGGACCGGGCCGGTGCCCTGGCCGCGATCGATGAGGCCGTCAGCCTGTATCGGGGGTTGGCCGAGCAGAACCCGGCCGCGTTCACACCCGACCTGGCCGGCTCGTTGAACAACCAAGCCGCCCAGCGGTCCGAGGTGGGGGACCGGGCCGGTGCCCTGGCCGCGATCGATGAGGCCGTCACCTTGTATCGGGGGTTGGCCGAGCAGAACCCGGCCGCGTTCACCCCCAACCTGGCGATGTCGTTGAACAACCAGGCCAACCGGCGGTCCGAGGTGGGGGACCGGGCCGGTGCCCTGGCCGCGATCGATGAGGCCGTCACCATTCGGCGGGGGTTGGCCGAGCAGAACCCGGCCGCGTTCACACCCGACTTGGCCATGTCGTTGAACAACCAGGCCAACCGGCGGTCCGAGGTGGGGGACCGGGCCGGTGCCCTGGCCGCGATCGATGAGGCCGTCAGCCTGTATCGGGGGTTGGCCGAGCAGAACCCGGCCGCGTTCACACCCGACCTGGCCGGCTCGTTGAACAACCAAGCCGCCCAGCGGTCCGAGGTGGGGGACCGGGCCGGTGCCCTGGCCGCGATCGATGAGGCCGTCACCTTGTATCGGGGGTTGGCCGAGCAGAACCCGGCCGCGTTCACCCCCAACCTGGCGATGTCGTTGAACAACCAAGCCGCCATGCGGTCCGAGGTGGGGGACCGGGCCGGTGCCCTGGCCGCGATCGATGAGGCCGTCACCATCCGGCGGGGGTTGGCCGAGCAGAACCCGGCCGCGTTCACCCCCGACCTGGCCATGTCGTTGAACAACCAAGCCGCCCAGCGGTCCGAGGTGGGGGACCGGGCCGGTGCCCTGGCCGCGATCGATGAGGCCGTCAACCTGTATCGGGGGTTGGCCGAGCAGAATCCGGCCGCGTTCACCCCCGACCTGGCGATGTCGTTGAACAACCAAGCCGCCATGCGGTCCGAGGTGGGGGACCGGGCCGGTGCCCTGGCCGCGATCGATGAGGCCGTCAACCTGTATCGGGGGTTGGCCGAGCTGAACCCGGCCGCGTTCACACCCGACCTGGCCGCCTCGTTGAACAACCAGGCCGCCCAGCGGTCCGAGGTGGGGGACCGGGCCGGTGCCCTGGCCGCGTTCGCCGATGCCTGGGAAGGGCTGTGTCCGAGCTCACAAGCGCAGCTTCGGGTCGCCCGTATCCGGTGGCTTCTCAGCGGCCAAGCCGTCGATGCCGAGGCCGACGGATTGTTGATCGCCGACCACGCAGCCGCTGCAGAACTCGCCGCCGAAGACGGAGAGGCCCGGCTCGTCGGGCCTGCCCGGCGTGCAGTGGTCGGTGTGGTCGAAGAAGCACGCCTACGACGACCCGACTTGGGCGCCCAGATCAACGCGATCCTGCCGGGCTGGGCTCTGGCCCAGCCGGATGAGGACCTGATCGGCCTCGGCAACGACTGGCTCAACCAGGCATCATGGTCCGAACGCGAACAATTCCTCCGTGCACACCTGGCACTCCTACAAGACCCCTCCACCCGCAGCGGCTTGGCTCGACTGCGTTTCCAGCAGCCGGAGATCAGCGGACTGACGCTCCTGGAACACCTGCTCACCCGAATCGACGAACACGGCGCAGACCAGGCACTGGCCACAGCACGACACGGCTTCACGCTGGTGGAGGAACTGACGGCATGGCTCCGGACCGCCACATGGCAGGGGTCCGAGGAATACCTTGCCAAGCACCGACATCTGCTGAACGAAGAGGATGCCCCACGGGTCCTGGCTGGCTTCGGGCCAAGCCCAATGATCCAGCAGCACCTTGGCCTGCTCATACTCGCCGCTGCCACCAGCATCGACCTGGCCTACGCAGCACGTGCCGACGTCGCCACCGCCACCGCACTGGCCAACGAACTCATCGAACGATACGACTGGCAGGCCCTGCAAGCACTGGCATTGGCCTCGCCAGGTCTGGCCGAACGACCATTCACCCTGCTCCTCATCCACCTCGTACTCGACGCAATCAGAGCCGTAGGCGAATGGACCCCGGACCCAGACACCCTCGAACTGGCACACCGACACGGCACAGCCGAGCAACGCCGCGCAGCCGCAGGACGGCTCACGCGCCTGACACGCGACCATCCCAACCAGTCACGGCACCTAACCACCCTCGCCGCAGCCCTGACCCCCAACCTCGACCTTGACGATGTCGCGCGCGGACAGTGACAACGAATTCGCCGGCAACAAGCCGAGGCTCCTCCCCGCATCGACTCCAGGCCAGCACCTCGCTCGCGCAGACTACCGAGCCCATACCGGCCCTTCCCGTACTCAACCGCCATGGGAAATCGCATCAACTGAAGTAGAAACATGGGACCTCAGACTGGCCTAGGATGTACCCCAGGCCTCCACTCAGCTGGGAATCCAGCAGCGACCGAGCTGGACTGTCCTCGTGGTCACCGGAGATCCCAGTGCCAACGGCAATCGCTTCGATCGTGAGATTGCGCACATGCGGCTTGCGTTCACCGAGGCAAGCCTTGTCGAACGCTCATCTGTCAGTGCATATGACGGGCCCGTAGGGCCGGTGTTTCGGGTGGTGTTGAGCCAGGAGTTCAGTCGGGGTTGAGCCACGGGTTGGGGCGGTGACCGCCTGGTCGTGAGAGCCGGCGATGGCTGGGCGGACAGGGGTGCTTGGGTGCAGTATGCACCTACGAGTCCCAGCATCGCGAAATCTATCCCAGCCGCGTTCCATGCAACCGCGTCGACACCCGACCGCTACTGACCTACACCACGCTCAACTTATCTCTGGAATGCTCTTGACCTATCCATGAAGACTGATATAGCATTCTGGACATAAGGAATAATGTACTTCGAGGCACCTAGGAGGAAGCCATGGCCGACATCACCGTTCCCGTCCCCAACGACCGAATCGCCGAGTTCTACAGGTTCTTCGGGCTCTGGCTGGATGGGGAGTTGGGGGCGAACCCTGTCTCGGACTCCAGAAACTGGAACCGCAACGGGGAGCCTTGGACTGACGACGAGAAGGGTCTGGAGGATGCCACCTGGCTCTGGAAGCAGCTCACAGGGCAGGCCAAGGGCCTGTTCGGGTTGCTCATCGATAACCCGGGACAGCGCTTCACCGGCTCCGAGATCGCCGAGACGGTCGGCATCAAGAACGGGACCCGCGGCGTCGCGGGCACCCTCGCCTGGCCCGGCCGCTACTGCATCCAACGCGGACGCCGTCTACCCACCGAATTCCACGAGGATCTCGACGCCGAGGTGAGCTTCTATTGGATGGAACCCGCCACGGCAGCCCTGTTCAACAAGGCACGCATCGCCAGCGGATCCTAGACCCACTGACCAAGCGCCAGTGCCCTCGTCCCGTCCAACGCGACGAGGGCCAAGCCTCGTGGCACCTACTGGGACATCACCCCACCAAGCCCGGTATCGGGTCAGGGTCTTGACTAACACCCACTGGGCCGAAGCACTCCGGCACTCGCACCACGGCCAAGCCCGCACCGCACTGCCCACCCGTATTACATCGGATAATCGACAGAATCCGATGTAATACGCGCCCCGCGCGGCTGTGAGTATGACAACTGCAGGCAGTCTCGGTACTCGCACGGGCGGTGGGACCGCCACGATGGCTCCACTGTGTCTGCGGGGCGAGAGGTCGGCAACGAATAGACCGCACCCCGGGGTCTGCACAGACTCGTCACCGGCACCATCGCCTCGTGACGGTTCATCCCGGAGCGCTGTCAACCGATCTTGTAGACCGCACCACGTCCTTCGGCTGCGAGCCCGGACACGAAGGCCTGTGCACGGTGCAGGTAGCGGAGCACCCAGGCTGCCTCCTCGTCGCGGTCGTCGTCGTAGCGGGCGGTCTCGCGGAAGTTGGCGAGTGCCTCTGCGTCCCCGATCGACGACAGGTCGCGCGAAAGGCCGGGAATTCGTCGGGATGAAGCGTCCGGATCCACGGATTCCAGCCGTGACGGCCGACGCCTACCGTGCCCTCGAACAGCCGGAAGGAGGGTCGGGCGGGGCGACCTGCTGGACCCGGTTCGGTGAGGGCCTGTAGCGCCCGCCATGCCTTGTCGAGGTAGAGCATGTCACGTTCGGGGACGGTCTGCCCGAACAATGTCACGCTCACGGCGGCTCCCGGCTCCAGCCCCCACGCGTCGGCAAGGGGGTCGCTGGAGAGGATGGTGAACGGGTCTGCGATCGCCTGTGCGGTCAGTTCGGCGCCGAACGCGTACGCGTAGTATCTGATTCCCATGCACGCACTGTCCTCGCGGACATCCTCCCCGGTCTGGGGAGTCGACGACCTGTGGATAAGTCGCCCGGTGCACGGCCGGGTGCTGTCACGGGTGTGGGACGGTGCCACGTCGCCGACGTGCGTGGGCAGAAGGGGTCGGTACACCGAGTCGTTGCTGCCCCCGGGTGTGTTGAGGGCGCTCGGGCCCGTCAGCCACGACCTGTCGAAGTCGTTGCCCGGGCGCTGAGCCGTCGGAGTCCTGCCAGCGCGTCGTCGGTGCGGCCGACAGGTACCAACAGGTGGTCGTGGAATCGCCCCGCGATGACGTTGCAGCTGATGCCCTCGTCGGCGAGGGCCGTGCTGACGGCCGCTGTGAGACCAACTGCGTCAAGGGCAGAGTGGACTTCGAGGATGATCCAGGCAGCCTCGAAGTCGTAGTCCCAGCCGGCCGCGTCCGCGATGTCGCGGGCGACCACCACGGACAACCCATCAGGCTCCCGGACGGTCGCCTCGACCCCCACACCTTCCGGCACCCGCTCCAACGTTGCGAACACGAAGACACCCGGACGGATCCTGGGTGCCATGGAGGCCAGGAGGACGCTCAAGTCGGACTCACCGCTCATACCGGGAGTCTCCGTCACGAGTGTTGAACTGACAAGTTGGACTGCCGAGTCGAAGTCATCCGCCGTGAGCGGCCTGCCCGTCAGATTCGTGGGGCCACGATGTATGGTCTCAGACCGCCCAGCATCCCTGCAGAACGGCGCGCCTCTCACCAATCGGCCGCACGGATCCTTTCCAGCAGCACATCCAGGAAGCTGGGAAGTGCACCGTCGACTGTCTCCCATAGCAGTGCCACATCGATGTCGGCATACCCATGCGCAAGGCGGTTCCGCATCCCTCGGACCGCTCGGAACGGCAGAGCCGGATCCGAGTTCGTCAGGTCGGCCGGGAGATCGTCCAGCACTGCCTGCAGCCGGATCACCAGGTGGCAGGCAGCAAGTTGCAGGATCTCCGAATCCGGTTCTTCCGCTTCGAATGTGGCCTCACCGTTCTCGCGAATCCGGTCATTGAGCACCCGGATACGATCGAGGGCGGCCAGGATCTCGTCACGTGAAGCGCGTTCCGAACTCATGTGAGGGGAATGGCCTCGAGGCGGGCACGATCTGCTGCCCAACCAGTGGATGCCATGGACATCACATCGACGGGACGGCTCAACAACTCCCGGAGTTCCATTTCGAGCGCCGCCAGATCCAGGAGGCTGGCACCCGGACGGAACTGCACGAGGAGATCGACGTCGGAGCCCTCAGTGGCATCCCCCCTGGCGACCGACCCGAACACCATGACACGGCCGGTGCCCTGGTGCGCCTCCACGGCCCCCAGGATGTCATCGGCCATCCCCCGCAGCCAACCCAGAGTCGGGGACTCTCCAAGCCGCACCGCCACATCGACCATGTGGGGATGATACCTCGCCAGGCGCAACCCGCCTGCCCGGCGACTCCGTTGGGTCCGGGTGCCAGCTGGGTTGCGTCTCCCGGGGCCATCAGTCGCGGGGGAGCGGCTTCCCCTGGCCGAGCGGGCCAGGGGCGAAGGCTGCCATGCTTGACCCGATGCTGCCGATCGGAGGGGAAGGCGTGGCGAACCTGCAGGACTACGTGCGTTGGCGAGGAGACCTGACGCTGGCGGAGAGGCCGCTCAACCTCGTCGACAACCTGGTGTTGACAGCGTTGTCGAACATTGACCTCGAAGGCGTGGTCCCCGGCCCGGAGGACGACTCGTCGGTGTCGGTTGCGGAGGCTGCAGCGCTCCTGGATCAGAGGGACTCCGGCGCGCATGATCCCCGCAGGCTCGTCCTCGTGCCGCCCTCCCTGCTGGCCGACATGGCGACCTCCCGCCGCTTCCGCGACGCGCGCCTGTCCCGGTACGTCGACGTCACCGACCCTCAGGAGGGCGTCCAGTTCGCCGCTTTGACGATCGCCCTGGACGACGGCACCAGCTACGTCGCCTACCGGGGGACCGACATGACGATCGTAGGCTGGAAGGAGGACTTCGTGATGAGCTTCGAGACCATGCCTGCCCAGCTGCTCGCCGCGGAATACCTCCAGCAGATGCTGTCCTCGACCACGGGCGATGTCCTCGTCGGCGGTCACTCCAAGGGGGGCAACCTCGCCGTCTACGCCGCGGCGCAGGCGGGGGAGCGGGACCGGGGCAGAATCGCCGTCGTCTACAACAACGACGGGCCCGGCCTGGGCCCGGAGGCCGCCGAGGCTGCCTGCCTGAGCCGCATTGCCGACAAGATCGTGCGGATCGGGCCGCAGTTCTGCATCGTCGGCATGCTGTTCAGCGACGAGCCGCCCGAGTGGATCGTCGCCAGTTCCGGGCGAGGCCTCATGCAGCACGACATCATGACATGGCAGGTGGAGGGGGTCGGCCTGTGCACCGAGCCGTCACTCGCCCCGGTCGCGGTGGAGATCAACCAGGCGGTCGCGGACTACCTCGACGACGCCAGCCTGGACGAGAGGCGCGAGGTCACCGAGGCCGTGTTCGGCTCCCTGTCCGCCGGCGGCGCCGTGCTGGTGCAGGACCTCTCCAGCGGATCCGGTGGAGGCGTGGAGCTCGTGCTGTTGTCGCTGCTGCGGAGCCGTGGCCAGCTGCGCAAACCGGTCCGGCACGGCCTGCAGACCATCACGCGCGCGGTGACCTCCGTCGACTACGCGGCACTGTTCCGGCAGGCACCGACGGTCAGGCTCGTGACGCTGGGACTGATCGGACTCTTCCTGCTCAGCGCGCCGGAACTCGGGTCGCAGGTGCTGGGCGTGGTGGCGGTGGCAGGTGTGTTCGTACTGGCCGTGTGGTGGCTCGGGAAGTTCGGGCTGACGTTGGCAAGGAGGTACGAACTGCGACGCCCGCAGACACTCATCCTCGGTGCGGGGCTCGTGGTGGCACTGGTGGGGCTGGTCCTGCTCGCATCCCTCTTCCTTACGGCCAATCTCTTCGCCGGTGCATGCTTCATCGTCGGGGTCTGGGTCAGCATCCGTGCAGGACTGGCGGCACTGAACGCGACGCCGAGGATGGTTCCGCGTGGGGTGGCGCTGTTCGTGAACGCCGGCGTGGCGTTGCTGTTCGGCGTCGTGGCGCTGACGACGGGAGAGGCGGTGGCGTCGCTCTTCATGGAGCAGGTCGGGCTGTACCTGCTGGTCGTCGCATTCGTCGGGCTGTTCCTGGCGCTCTGGGACGGCGTCACAGAAGCCCTGACCAAGCAGTGACCCGGACACCCGGGCGCGAGGTTCGGGCCCGGGAGTAGCATCGATCGGTGAACACCGCCGCCCACATCGCCGACAGCCACGACACCATCAGGGTCCGCGGGGCAAGGGAGAACAACCTCGCCGACGTCGACGTCGACATCCCGAAGCGCAGGCTTACCGTCTTCACGGGGGTGTCGGGTTCCGGGAAGAGTTCGCTGGTGTTCGACACCATCGCCGCAGAATCGCAGCGCATGATCAACGAAACCTACAGCGCATTCGTCCAGGGCTTCATGCCGACCCTCGGCCGTCCCGACGTCGACCTGTTGGAGGGCCTGACCACCGCGATCATCGTCGACCAGCAGCGGATGGGCGCCGACCCGCGCTCCACCGTCGGGACGGCCACCGACGTCAACGCGATGCTGAGGCTCCTGTGGAGCAGGCTGGGGGAGCCGCACATCGGATCTTCGAAGGCGTTCAGCTTCAACGTCGCCTCCGTCAGCGGCGCCGGCGCCATCCGTTACGAACGCGCCGGCCAGCAGGTGAAGGAACGCCGGTCGTTCGAGGTGCTTGGCGGCATGTGCCCGACCTGCGAGGGCCGCGGCCATGTGACCGGCTTCGACCTCACCCAGCTGTACGACGAGGACAAGTCGCTGCGCGAGGGTGCCTTGACGATCCCCGGCTACGGCAACGACAGCTTCTGGACGCTGCAGGTCTACATCAAGTCCGGGTTCGTAGACCCGGACAAGCCGATCAAGGACTACACCGAGCAGGAGCTTCACGACTTCCTGCACAAGGAGCCGACCAAGATCAAGGTCAACGGCATCAACATCACATACGAGGGCCTGATCCCAAGGCTCACCAAGTCGATGCTGTCGAAGGACCCGGAAGGCATGCAGCCGCACATCAGGGCCTTCGTCGACCGCGCCGTCACCTACCTGGCCTGTCCGGACTGCGGCGGCACACGCCTCAACGAGCGAGCCAGGTCGTCGCGGATCCGAGGCCTCAACATCGCCGAGGCATGCGACATGCAGATCAGCGACCTGGCGCAGTGGGTGCGCGGGATCGACGACGACTCCGTCGCGCCGCTGCTGGCCAAGCTCACCGCCGCGCTCGACTCGTTCGTCGAGATCGGGCTCGGGTATGTGACCTTGTCCCGGCCGGCTGGCAGCCTGTCCGGCGGCGAGGCGCAGCGCACCAAACTTGTGCGCCACCTGGGCTCGGCCCTGACCGACGTCACCTACGTCTTCGACGAGCCGACGATCGGGCTGCACCCGCACGACATCGAGCGCATGAACCAACTCCTGTTGCAGCTGCGGGACAACGGCAACACCGTCCTGGTGGTGGAGCACAAGCCGGAGACCATCCGCATCGCCGACCACGTCGTCGACCTCGGCCCGGGAGCAGGTTCTGCCGGCGGCCGGATCTGCTTCGAGGGGACATTCGACGAACTGCGGACCAGCGACACGGTAACCGGCCGCCACCTCGGTGACCGGGCCCGCCTGAAGGATGCCGTCCGCGCCCCGAGGGGCGCAATCGCGGTGCGGGGCGCGAACCGCAACAATCTGCAGGCCGTCGACGTCGACATCCCGTTGGGCGTGCTGGTCGCGGTCACTGGGGTGGCCGGCTCGGGCAAGAGTTCCCTGATCGACGGCTCCCTGCCCGCGGTCGGTCCGGCGGGGGAGGAGATATGCCGCATAGACCAGGCTCCCATCAAGGGTTCCAGGCGTAGCAGCCCCGGCACCTTCACGGGCCTGCTCGACCCGGTGCGCAAAGCCTTCGCCAAGGCCAACGGCGTCAAGCCTGCCCTTTTCAGCGCCAACTCCGAGGGCGCCTGCCCGACGTGCGCCGGCGTCGGCGTCATCTACACCGACCTGGCGATGATGGCCGGCGTCGTCACCACCTGCCCGGACTGCGAGGGGCGGCGCTTCTCGCCGGACGTGCTGGTGTACCGGCTCGGCGGCCGCAGCATCGCTGACGTCCTGGACATGCCGATCACTACGGCCGTCGACTTCTTCGGGTCGGGGGAGTCCCGCGTCCCTGCGGCGCAAAAGATCCTGGGGCGCTTGGTCGACGTCGGCCTCGGCTACGTCACGCTGGGTCAGCCGTTGACCTCCCTGTCGGGAGGGGAACGGCAACGACTGAAGCTGGCGAGCCGGATGAGCGAGAGCGGCGGCATCTTCGTCCTCGACGAGCCGACCACCGGCCTGCACCTCGCCGACGTCGACGCCCTGCTCGCGCTGCTGGACAGGCTCGTGGACTCCGGCAAGTCCGTCGTCGTCGTCGAACACCACCAAGCAGTGATGGCGCACGCCGACTGGATCATCGACCTCGGCCCGGGCGCCGGCCACGACGGTGGACGCATAGTCTTCGAGGGGACGCCGACCCGGCTAGTGGCCGATGCCGCCACGCTGACCGGTCAGCACCTCGCGGCCTACGTCTCGCCGGGGCACACCGACTGAATCACACTGCGCGAGCGGTACGGGGCGAGGGCACCGGGCGGCAGATCGCCCGCCAACGAGCCATGTCGAGCGCCTCGACCTCCTCATCGCCCCGATGGGCCAGCCCGCGACAGAGGGTCACGGCCTCGCTGAGGAGGGAACGCAACCGCTCATCGGCGTCTGTGACGCAGGCCGCCGCGATGGAACGCGTCGCCAGATCGACGACCGCAGGGCCCGGGTTCCTGGCGCCGTGCGCACCTGCGCGGTTCATGAACGAGCGGGCCCACGGTCCGGCCAGTGGAACGTCACCGAGGGCGAACCTCGTGCGCGGCGTCAGTGTCCCGGCCGGGCGCTCGTCGAGTTCGTCGAGCAGGCGTTCCGTGGCGAGCATGCCGACGGCCAGGGCCCGCTGGGCGTGTTCTGCGACGATGGGCATCGCGTGGGAGGCGGCCAGCAGCGTGATCTGGTGGTCCCAATGCGGGTCGTCGCTCGTCAATCCGATCACCGACGGCACGAGCAGTGCGAGCGAAGGCCTGGCCTCGTCACTGATCTCGTCGTTGACGCGGCGCGCCAAGTGGGCCAGGAGTGGATGGGTGCAGGCTGGCGCGTCACTCCAGCGTTCGCCTGCGAGATAGGACGCAAGTTCCATGAAACAGGCGCCCCGGCGCGGACTCCAGTGCTTCCCGCGCCCCAGCATCGGGAGGTAATCGTGCCGTTCCTGATCGACGTCCATGTGAACACCTGCGATTCGGTGGTTCGTGGTTCAATCCTGCGTCAGACCAATCCGTCGATCAAGCGCTCGGAGGCCCTCTCGGCTCTCGATCCCGCGTTCCCCAAGTTGTCCGATAAGCTACATTATGTCATTGCGCGTCGTCGAACCCGGCCGGAGGCCCGGGCGACGGTGCCGCCCGAGCCACTCCCCCTTGGGCAATTTCCGGGAGCGTCTGAGCGTTTGCCCGTGCGGGTCACCGACCGTGGGCTGCGGGTGCCAGCATTGGTGCTGGGAGCCGCGACGTCACCCGGACGCGCATCCCGGGAGGACCACATCATGGACATTCTGTTCGACACGGCCAACCTCGATGACATCGAACGGCTGACGCCCATCTACCCGGTCACCGGCGTGACGACCAACCCGTCCATCCTCAAGGCCGAGGGCCGCGTCGACTTCTACGCCCACTTCCGAAGGATCAGGGAGATCATCGGCCAGGAACGCACCCTGCACGTACAGGTCCTGGCCAAGGACGCGCAGGGCATGGTCGACGACGCGCACCGGCTCCTGGACAAGATCGACGACAAGGTCTACCCGAAGATCCCGACGACCGAGGCGGGCCTCCAGGCCATGCGTGTGCTCAAGGCCGAGGGCGTCAAGGTGACTGCGACTGCCATCTACTCGAAGACACAGGGCTTCCTCGCCATCGCCTCCGAGGTCGACTATCTCGCGCCGTACTACAACCGCATGCAGTCGATCGACATCGACACCCGCGGCACTCTCTCCGCCCTTGCAGGCTTCATCCAGCGATTCAACGCCCCCAGCAAGATCATGGCCGCCAGCTTCAAGAACATCTCCCAGGTGTCGCACGCCCTGGAGTCGGGCGCAGACGCGGTGACACTCTCCCCCAAGCTCCTCCGCCAAGCACTCTCCGCGCCCGATATCCTCGGTGCCGTCGACGACTTCATCAAGGACTGGAAGCAGGTCTACGGCACCACGAGCCTGCCTGCGGACTGACGCCTTCCGGTCGTGCGCGATCCCGCCCAGAACCTCACATGATCACCGACATGCTCGCAATCACTCGCAATCATGTGTGGAGTCTGACCATGGCAGCAGGTGGTCGGCAGAGACAGCGATGTGCCGAGTTCCCCGCCTCAGCGCTCCCCCGCGAACCTCAGGAAGGCCTTCGTCTGGGCGGCCACACTCGACCCGATCCCGAGCGGCCAGCGGTACATGACGTACTCGGCGGCCTCGTCCACGGTGAGTTGACGGCTGGAGTTGCCGGTCCGCACCCACAACTCGGGGGTGGCTCCCCTCTTCGGGCGCAGGTAGACGGGACGAGGCGATGATTCGGCGGTGATGCGGCAGACATCCCGTTCCACGCCGCCTGCATCAGGAATGCGACTGAATTCGATGTGGAGCGCCGCGGTGGCGTTCTGGCCCAGCGTCGAGGTGAGGTGATCGCGCAGCCACAGTTCGTAGCGGTCGATGTCCGGCGCCTTCATGGTTCCCAGGTCGGCATCCAGGCCGAGGGGTGCGCCGGCATCGTCGACGCCGATGAGGAGGGTTCCCCCGTCAGCGTTCAGGAACGCGGCCAGCGTCTTGGCGACGACCGTCTCCATGCGCTCATCCTTGGCCCCGGTGTGAAGATTGACGCGGCCGGTGGACTTGAACTCCACCCGGTCCGACTCCCCCGCGAGCAGCAATTCGGTCAGGCCGGCGCGCTGCGGGCGCTGGAAGTGGGAGGCAACCGCGCCGTACAGGGCGATCCCGAGGAGCGAGGCGCCGAATGCCAGGGCCAGCGCGAGCGGATTCCAGGGCAGGATGCTGGGGCGGAGGAGGCCCGCGAGGAACAGGCCGGCCGCGGAGGCGAGGATCGAGATCACCATCGAGGTCGACACCCCCAGGCGCACCCGACCGGCCAGGAGGCGTCGGGCAAGGGCGCCGAACAGCCACGAGACGGCCAGCACCACCACCAACCACATCGCGACCGTCCACACCAGGACGCCGTCAGGCAGTTGCGAATCCATCGTTCCCTCTCACCAGCTCCATCCAACTGGATGCGGACTCCGAGCGTATCGTCAACGTCGCGCATTGCCCCGACCGGAACACACCGGTGACGCAGTAGTGACGTCGCCGTCCGAGAATATCGTCCTGGTCGCCGCACAGACGGCAGGTCATTGGTGCCCCCAATCATGAGGGTCGGCGAAGAGAGCCGCAATGAACATCGATATGCGGGCGGCGATCCGCCCGTGAAGGCGTAGGCCGAGGACGATCTCATCAGCCGACCCGGCGTCAACATGGTCGACATCGCGCAGAAGGTGACGGACGGCAAGCCGACCGACGAACTGGCCATCGTCGTCTTCGTGGCCGAGAAGGAGGCACCGGAGTCGTTGCCCCCGGATGAGCCATGCCGGCGGTAGTCGATGGCGGCTCCTTCGTGCCGCCGGGATCGCTCGGGTTGTTCCTCGGGGTCGCGGGCGTTGCCCGAACCCTCGCTCGACTGGCAGACCCCGGGAGGATCCCTTCACTGTCCCTGCTCGCCCCCTGAGGTCGGCCTCACCCAGGCCGGGAGCTGCCCCGCACCCTCAGCACGGGATCCAGCAGGACGCGGGCGCTCTCCATGTCCTGCCCGTCCGCCCGGCCGACCAGCAGCTGTCCCGCCCAGCGCCCCAGCTGCTCTGCGGGTTGTTCCACCACGGTCACCGGCGGGTCCACCATCACGTTCCAGCGGTCGTCGTCCACGCCGACTAGCGCAACCTGCCGACCGATCGCGAGCCCGGCGGCCCGTAGCGCCGTGTATGCGACCGACGTGAGGGTGTTGGTTGTGGCGAAGATGGCGTCAATCTCCGGGCGTGAGGACAGCAGTTCCGCGATCCGCGCCTCATTGCTGCCGTCGCGGAACGCCAGATGGACGATCGCAGCCTCCGCCAACGGCACGCCCGCTTGAGCGACAGCGCCCGCAAACCCGCGCTCGCGTTCGCGGAGGGGACTCAGGTCACCGTCGTGGCTGAGCACCACCGGACGGGTACGTCCCCGCTCCAGCAGGTGCTCGGCCGCCATGCGTCCGATGAGCGCGTTGTCGACACTGACGCTGTCCCCGGTGAAGCCGTCGACCCTGCGGTCGATGGTGACGACCGGGATCCCAGCCAGTTGGAACGCGGCCAGCCTGGACTTCGAGGCCGACACGGCGGCGATCAGGGCGCCGGAGACCCGGTGCGCGATCACGCTGTCGATGGCCGAGCGTTCCAGGGACAGGTCCTCCTGGGAGTTGCAGAGCACCACCGAGTACCCATTCGCGTGCGCCACCTCCTCGAACGACTCCACGAACCTGAGGAAGAACGGGTTGCGCACGTCGGGCACGATCACCGCCAACAGGTCGGAGCGTTGCCGGCGCAGGGCGCGCCCAGCGCTGTTGGCGCGGTAGTTGGCCTCCTTCACGGCATGCTCCACCCGTCTCGCAAGGTCGGGTGAGACGCGAGGGTTGCCGTTGAGCACACGGGACACGGTTGCAGGCGAAACCCCGGATGCCTTCGCGATGTCGGCGACCGTAGCCCGCGCGACAGCAGTGTCACCAGCCATGGTCCAAGCCTTCCTCCGGCAACGTCGCCCAATCGCGCGTCGAGATGTCCATTGTCCTATGCGAGAACGTCCGTCCGTGCCAGATCACGCGGCGCAGACCCAGTTCACCTCCGAGCGTCCTGACCCGAACGACTCCCCCCGTGGCCTCGACCTC
>JBDHZH010000042.1:0-25522 GCA_039811745.1 Arachnia sp. | reverse complement strand
GGCTACTCGATCAACGGATGTGGGGTTCCGCCGGTCGAATAGTGCCCCGCGACGAAGGAGCCGTGGCCCCCGCTGGTCGAGTAGTGCCCCGCGACGAAGGAGCCGGGCACGTGTCGAGACCACAACCAAGTCCCCGGGAACGTTCACCGGATCTCGACACGTCTCCTCGTTCCTCGTCGGCTACTCGATCAACGGATGTGGGGTTCCGCCGGTCGAATAGTGCCCCGCGACGAAGGAGCCGTGGCCCCCGCTGGTCGAGTAGTGCCCCGCGACGAAGGAGCCGGGCACGTGTCGAGACCTCGACCAAGTTCGCGGGGACGTTCACCGGATCTCGACACAGCCGCTCGTCCCTCGCGGCCTACTCGATCAGCGGAATACGACGGGCCCCTTCGTCGCGTGCCGGCGCTCAACCAGTTGTCGGAGGACAACCCCCGCTGGTCGGGGCGGGTGGACGGAGCGTCGCGGCGGAAATCTCCACCCCGGTCGGCCTAGCGTTGGGGCATGGAGATCCCGGGGACGATGCGCGCGGCGTTCGTCCGCTCAACCGGCGGCACGGACCTCATCGAGGTGGGGGACCTGCCCACGCCGCGGCCCGGGCCTGGCGACGTGCTCGTGAAGTTCTTGGTGAGCGACGTCAACCATGTCGACCTGTTCGTGCGGTCCGGGGCATATCCGACACCGCTTCCCATGCCGTTCGTGCTCGGGCGCGACCTGGTCGGGGAGGTCGCCGTAGCAGGCAAAGGCACCAACGGCTTCGCCCCCGGGGATCTGGTCTGGACCAACAGCATGGGCCACTCGGGCAGGCAGGGCACGTGGAGCGAGTTCGTCGCCCTGCCGGCCGAACGGCTGTACCACCTTCCTCGCGGCGTCGATCCGCTGACGGCGGTCCCGGTGCTGCACAGCGCCGCCACGGCCTACCTCGGCCTGTTCCGCAGAGCGACGCTGCGTCCGGGGGACACGGTGTTCGTCGGAGGAGCGGGCGGCGGGGTCGGAACGGCGACGGTGCAACTGGCCAGGGCGGCCGGTGCCCGTGTCGTCGCGACGGCGTCGCTGCGGGACTTCGACTGGTGCCTGGCCCAGGGCGCGGACAAGGTGTTCGACTACCACTCCCCCGACCTGTTCGGCCTGCTCCGCGACGCCGCCCCGGAGGGCTACGACCTCTGGTGGGACAACGGCGGTCACCACGACTTCGCCGCCACGCTTCCGCTGATGCGGCAAGGCGGGAGCATCGTCGTGGCGGCCGGCATGTCGGCGGCGCCGGCCCTGCCCATCGGTCAGCTGTACCTGAACGACATCTCCATCCACGGTTTCGTCATCAGCAATGCCTCGGTCGAGGATCTGGCCGCCGCGGCGCAGGCGATCAACCGGCTGCTGGCCGACGAGCGCCTGCCGGCGCGCGTCGCGAAGACACTTCCGCTGGCCGAGGCGAGGCAGGCACATGAACTGATGGAGTCCGGATCGGCGAAGAGCAGGGTTCTGGTGATGCCCTGACAGGGGCTGCGGCGGCGAGGGTGGGATTCGAACCCACGGAGCGTTGCCACTCGGCCGCTTTCAAGGCGGCTGCACTAGTCCACTATGCGACCTCGCCACTGCCCATGGGCAGTGCCTTCATCGTAGCGGCAGAATTGGGCCGTGCCGCCCAAGTCCCCGCTCCCGCCCCGACACGGCCTGCAGGCGGCGTGGGTCCGCACCCCGGACAGGGACAAGAGCAACGAGGCGCCATGGCCCACCATGCGAGCCTTCCTCCACCACAAGCTCTCCCCCACCCCCGAGGACGTCGACGCCATGCTCGCCGACGGCGCCTTCGTCGACGACGACGGCCGCCCCTGGACCGGCGACGAACCGTACCGGCCGCACACGTTCGTCTGGCTCCACCGGACGCTGCGCGACGAGCCGGTCGTGCCCGGCGAGATCGCGGTGCTGCACCGGGACGAACGAATCGTCGTCGTCGACAAGCCGCCCTTCCTGTCGACGATCCCGCGCGGCAGGCACGTGGCGCAGTCGGTCGTCGTGAGGGCCAGGGCGGAACTCGACCTGCCGGAGCTGTCCCCCGCACACAGGCTGGACCGCAGCACCGCCGGCGTCCTGCTGCTGACCACCCGGAAGAGGTGGCGCGGTGCCTATCAGGAGATGTTCCGGCGGAAGGAGCCGTCGAAGACCTACCACGCCATCGCGCGCTTCGACCCGTCGTTGGAGTTCCCGCGGACGGTGGAGTCGCACATCGTCAAGCACGTCGGCATCCTGCAAGCCCAGCAGCTGGACCTGCCGCCGAACTCCCGCACCGACATCGACGTGCTGGAGGTGCGCGGCGGCTGGGCGCGCTACGAGGTCCGCCCGCTAACCGGACGCACGCACCAGATCCGCGTCCACTTCGACTCGCTCGGCATCCCGCTGTTCGGCGACCCCCTCTACCCGGAGATCTCCGACGTCGCCGTCGACGACTTCACCACTCCCCTGGCGCTGCTCGCCCATACGCTGGCCTTCAGTGATCCGGTCGACGGCACCCCCAGGGAGTTCACCAGCCAACGGGACCTCCTGTGGCCGCAGGATTCCGGCGGCGGATAGGTTGGGCGCATGCGTGCAGTGATCGTTGAGACCCCGGGGGACGTCGACGCCCTCACCTTCGGCGAGGTGCCGACCCCTACCCCCCGTCCGGATGAGATCCTGGTCAAGACGGTGGCCTCCGGCGTGAATCGCGCCGACGTTCTGCAGCGGCAGGGCCACTACCCGCCACCGAAGGGCATCACGGACATCCTCGGACTGGAGGCGTCCGGCGTCGTGGCGGCCGTCGGCCAGGACGTGGAGCGCTGGCGGGTCGGCGACGAGGTGGTGGCGCTGCTGGCAGGCGGCGGGTACGCCGAGTTCTTCGTGGTCCCCGAGGGGCAGGCGATCGCGCCGCCGGAGTCGGTCGATCTGGTGACGGCCGCGGGCCTGCTCGAGGTTGCGGCCACAGTAGTGTCGAACCTTGAAGTGGCCGACCTGCACGCCGGCGAGACCATCCTCGTCCACGGCGGCGCCGGCGGAGTCGGCACGTTCGCGATGCAGTACGCGAAGGCGCTCGGCGCCAGGGTCATCGCCACGGCGGGCAGCCAGGCGAAACTGGAGCACTGCCTGGCCCACGGCGCCGACGTCGCGCTCGATTACCACGGGGAGTGGGGCGACGGCGTCAAGGAGGCCACCGGCGGCAAGGGGGTCGACGTCATCCTCGACATCATCGGCGCCAAGTACCTGGAGCGGAACGTCAAGGCCCTGGCCAAGCGGGGCAGGCTGGTCGTGATCGGGCTGCAGGGCGGCGTCAAGGGCACCCTGAACCTCGGCCTGCTGCTCGCCAAGCAGGGCACGGTCACGGCCACGTCGCTGCGGTTCCGCCCCGCCCGCGAGAAGGCGGCGATCTGCAAGGTGGTGGAGGAGTCGGTCTGGCCGCTGATCGACGACGGCACCATCCGACCCGCCCCGGAGACGCGCATCCCGTTCGAGGAGGTCCGCCGGGCGCACGAGCAACTCATCGGCGGCGAGAACGTCGGCAAGATCGTCCTGGTGCACTGAACCGCGTCTGCGGCTACTGACAGCCCAGGTAGCCGCGGAGGCGCTCGGCCGACTCCCGGCCGTCGTGCCAGCGGCGGGCGAAGTCGCGGTCGGAGGCCGCCAGGGCCCGCAGCTCGTCCCTGCGCTCCCGCACCGACGCCACGACCTCCCGCAGCGTCTCCGGCGTCGCCTCGAGCATCTGCGGCGCCTCCGGCATGAGGTCCCGCACCTGCGGGATCATGCGGCCGATCGTCACCCTGCCCGCCGCCATCGACTCCACCGCGGCAACGCCGTAGGAGCCGAACAGCAACTGGTCGACGACGACGTCCGAGGTTCGAACCAGCTCCCGCAGCTGGGCGTGAGGGATGCCGCTCGGGGCGACGTACTCGATGACGCCCTCGTCGTGCAGTTGCTCCAGCACGGGCGCGATGTACTGCGTGCCCTTGATGGGCGGGTTGCGCTGGCTCGGGACGTGCAGCACGCGCGGCCGTTCGCGCTCCAGCAGCGGCGCGTCCGAGGCCCAAGCGTCGACGTCGACCACCACGGGCAGCCAGGTCCCGAACGGCAGATCCAGGCCGAGGTCGGGCGTGGAGTAGAACACGGGAGCCCCGAACTCCTCTGCGAACGCGCGGTTCCGGGCGGTCTGCGCGGTCAGGGTCGCGCGCCACTCGTCCGAGCCGACGGCGAAGTACGACCAGCGGTCGCGCGCCAGGTGCGCGGCCGGTTCCCTGACGTCGGAGCCGTGCGAGATCAGCGACATCGCCAACCCCATCCCGGCCAGTCGCCGCGCGTCCGCAGGGAAGCTGCCGTGCCGGTCCCACCGGGCGAACGTCTTGAAGCCGTCCAGTGCGAGATGCGTGGTGCCCGCGAACATGCGCCGGGCGCGCGGCCCCCACGCCAGCGGCGTCCTGAAAGCGAGGCGACCAATGGTCTGGTCGACGTCGAAGTCGAAGCCGCCGCCACGCAGCGGGACGCCCGTGAACGACCATGCCCGGACGCCGAGATGGCGGCTCGCCGCCCTGGCCCACGCCGTCGCCTGGCCGGCATAGTTCGACGGACCGATCGCCAGGACTGTGCGCATGGCCATCAGGTTATCGGGGAGCGGGGGTGTGGTAGGTAGACTGCTGCCCGGGATGCGCCGCGCACCCAGCACGGAAGGAACCAGCAAGAGTGAAGATCGCCGTCATCGCCATGGGCAAGATCGGACTGCCGCTGGCAGTCCAGTTCGCCGACATGGGGCACGAGGTCATCGGGGTGGACGTCCAGGCCGCCGTCGTCGACAAGGTCAACGCAGCAGTCGAGCCGTTCCCGGGCGAGGCGCACCTGCAGGAGAAGCTCACCGAACTGGTACCGGCCGGTCGCCTGCGGGCCACCACCGACTACGCGGATGCCGTCCCCGGCGCCGACGCCGTCGTCATCGTGGTGCCGCTGTTCGTCAACGACGAGACGTGGCAGCCCGACTTCGGCTGGATGGATGCCGCCACGCGCAGCCTCGCCGAGCACCTGACGCCGGGAACGCTGGTCAGCTACGAGACCACCCTGCCGGTCGGCACGACGCGCACCCGCTGGAAGCCGATGATCGAGGAGATCTCGGGCCTGGTCGAGGGCAAGGACTTCCACCTCATCTTCTCCCCCGAGCGCGTCCTGACCGGCCGCGTCTTCGAGGATCTGCGCAAGTACCCGAAGCTGGTCGGCGGCCTCAGCCCCGAGGGCACCGCCCGCGGCATCGCCTTCTACGAGCAGGTCCTCACCTTCGACGAGCGCCCCGACCTCGCGCGCGGCAACGGCGTCTGGGACCTCGGCACCGCGGAGGCGGCCGAGATGGCCAAGCTCGCCGAGACCACCTACCGCGACGTCAACATCGGGCTCGCGAACCAGTTCGGCAAGTTCGCCGCCGCGCATGGCATCGACGTCAACAAGGTCATCGACGCCTCCAACTCGCAGCCCTACAGCCACATCCACCGCCCGGGCATCGCCGTCGGCGGCCACTGCATCCCCGTCTACCCGCGCCTGTACCTGTCGACCGACCCCGACGCCACCATCGTGCGCACCGCCCGCGAGGCGAACATGACCATGCCGGAGTACGCGATCGGCCTCGCCGAGGGTGCCGCGGGCGACCTGGCGGGCAAGAAGGTCGTCGTCTTGGGCGCGTCCTACCGCGGCAGGGTGAAGGAGACCGCCTTCTCCGGCGTGTTCCCGACCGTCGACGGGCTGCGGGCCCGCGGCGCCGTCGTCACCGTGCACGACCCGATGTTCACCGACGAGGAACTCGCGCACTACGGCTTCGACGCATACCACCTGGGCGAACCCGTCGACGTCGCGATCCTGCAGGCCGACCACCCCGAGTACAAGTCGCTCACCAGCGCCGACCTGCCCGGCATCCAGGTCCTCGTCGACGGCCGTGGCACCACGCCCGCGGAGAACTGGATCGACGTGAAGCGCTTCGTGATCGGGGAGTCCGCCTGATGCGGGCCCCCGGCGCCAGGAAGGTCCGCCACCTCAGCACCGTCCACAACATCGGCGACACCCGGATCGTCCACAAGGAATTGAAGTCGCTCCAGCGCGCCGGGTTCGACGTGGCGCTGATCGCCTGCCACGACGGCGACACCACGGTTGCCGGCGTCCCGGTCATCGGCATCGGCGAGGCGACCGGGAGCCGCGCGCATCGCATGACGGTCAAGGCGTTCCAGCTGTTCCGCCGGGCGCTGGCGGAGAAGGCCGACATCTACCACTTCCACGACCCGGAACTCATGCCGGTCGGCATCGCACTGCGCCTCTTCGGCAAGAAGGTCGTCTACGACGTCCACGAGGACGTACCGAAGCAGATCCTGCACAAGATCTGGATCTCGCCCCTGATCCGCCGCCCGGTGGCGGGCCTGGTACGCGCCGCCGAAGCCCTGACGGCCGCCACCGTCAGCGGTGTCGTGACCGCCACGCCGTCGATCGCGGAGAAGTTCCCGGCGAAGAAGACCATCGTCTGCCAGAACTTCCCCGAGAAGGACCTGGCCACGGAACGCAACACCAAGCCCTTCGCGGAACGCAAGCACGACTTCATCTACATCGGCGGCCTGACCGGGCACCAGGGCATCGTCGAGATGGTGGAGTCCTTCACACACCTCCCCGAGAACGTGCGCGGCCTGTTCGCGGGCGTGTTCGACGAGGACTCCGCCCCCATCGAGGCCATGCCCGGCTGGAAGCACGTTGACTACGTGGGGCGCCTGGAACGCGCCGACGTCGTGGCGGGCCTGCGGGACGCCAAGGTCGGGCTCGTGATCGACCATCCGATCACGAACTACGTGGATGCCTATTCCACCAAGATGTTCGAGTACATGGCCTGCGGCGTCCCCTTCGTCGCCTCCAACTTCCCCATGTGGGTCGACATCATCGACGACGCGGGCTGCGGCACCACCGTCGATCCGTTCGACACGGTCGCCGTCGCCGAGGCGCTCATGGCCTACGTGAACGACCCGGAGTTGGCGGCTGCCACCGGGGAGAACGGCAGGCAGGCCATCCTGGGCAAGTACAACTGGAGCATCGAGTTCGACAAGCTCCTGTCCCACTACGAAGGAATCCTGCGATGACCCCGAACCGTATCCTCGTCCTCGGCCCGCACACCGACGACGCCGAACTGGGCTGCGGCGCCTCCATCGCCCGCTGGCTGGAGGAGGGTGTCGACGTCCACGTCGCGGTCTTCTCCACCGCCGAGCAGTCGCTCCCCGACGGCTCCCACCCCACACGGCTGCGCGACGAGTGCAACGCCTCCCTCGACGAGATGGGCATCCCGGCCGAGAACCGCACCATCCTCAGCTACCCGGTGCGGATGCTGTCCTACCACCGCCAGGAGGTCCTGGAGCACATGGTGGCGCTCGGCCGCGAGTTGGACCCGGACTGGATCCTCGTCCCCTCCGGCGCCGACCTGCACCAGGACCATTCCACCGTCTACCACGAGGCGCTGCGGGCCTTCAAGCACAAGACGATCCTCGGGTACGAGCTGCCGTGGAACCACATCACCTTCTCGGCGTCCGCGTTCGTGACGCTGGAGGAGCGCCACCTGGAGGCGCAGTGGCGGGCCCTCACCAAGTACGAGTCGCAGCTGGAGCTGAGCCGACCCTACTTCACGCCCGAGTTCATGCAGTCGCTCGCCCGGGTCCGCGGCCTCCAGGTCAAGTGCGAGTGGGCGGAGGCATTCGAGCTGATCAGGATCGTCTTCTGACATGATCGTCACCATCCACCAACCGAACTTCGCGCCCTGGACGGGCTACTTCGACAAGATGGCCCAGTCCGACGTGTTCGTGCTCCTGGACACCGTCCCGTTCACCAAGGGCGGGTTCCAGAACCGGGTGAAGGTCAAGGGGAACAACGGCCCGCAGTGGCTGACGGTGCCGGTGCAGACGAAGGGCAGGCTCGGCCAGTCCACTGCCGACGTCCTCACCAACGAGCTCCGGCCTTGGCGCAAGGACCACCTCCTGACGCTCGAGAACTTCTACGGGAAGGCGCCACACGGGCAGGAGATGATCGCCCAGGTGCGCCAGGCGTACGAGGGCACGGACGATCGCCTCGTGAATCTGTGCGTGGACCTGATCGAACGCATCCGGGACGCCTATGGCATCCCGACGCGGCTGGTCCGCTCGTCGGAGCTGGCCGTCGAAGGTTCCTCCAGCGAACTCCTCGCGCGGATCGTCGAGGCCTGCGGCGGCGACACCTACCTGTCGGGGCCGTCGGGGCGGAACTACCTCGAATCGGCGCCGTTCGACGAGCGGGGCATCGCGGTCACCTACCACGCGTTCACGCCGCAGCCGTACCCGCAGCCGTACGGCGATTTCGCCGGCGGCCTGAGCATGCTCGATCACTGGGCCAACTGCGGCCCGGTCCCTTGGTGGACGTGACCGAAGACGCCGGGGCGGGGGGCCTGAAGGGCTTCCTGACCCGGCACACGTTCATCAGGCACATCCTGACGCTGATGACGGGCACGGCAGTGGCCCAGATCCTGCCGATGGCCACCACGCCCGTGATAACGCGCCTGTTCAGCGACTCCGAGTACGGGTCCTGGTCGGTGGTCATGTCGGTTGCCAGCGCCATCATCCCGATCGCGGCACTGCGCTATGACCTGGCGATCCTGCTGCCCGCCGACGAAATCCGGGCCAAGCAACTCGTGCGGGTCTGCTCGTGGATCAACGCCGGCATGGCCCTGGCCGCGACGCTTGCGATGATCCCGCTGGCACCGTGGCTGGCCGGCCTGTACCACCTGCAACCGGGCGCTGCATCGTGGTTGTACGCCGTCGGGGTCATCGTGTGGGCGTTCGGTCAGATGTCCATCTACACGTACTGGCTGACCCGCAAGCAGAACTACTCGCTGATCAGCCGCAACAAGGTCTACCAGTCGGTGACGGTCGCGGGCACGCAGGTCGGCCTCGGCCTGGCCAAGGTCGGGGTGTTCGGGCTGGTCGCGGGCACGCTCCTCGGCCAGTTCGCCGCCCTGATCAACCTCGCAAGGCGCGGCGGCATCCCGGAGCGGGTCAGGGTCGCGCGCAGCGAGGCCGCGGCGCTGCTGCGCGAGTACAGGAAGATGCCGCTGCTCAACGGGCCCAACGCCATCATCGACTCGGTCCGGCTACAGGGCATCAATCTGCTGATCGGCGTACTGGCGTCCACGGCCACGCTCGGACAGTTCACGGCCGCCTGGGCGCTCGTGCAGGCCCCGGCCGCGCTCATCGCCTCGGCGCTCAGCCAGGTGTTCTTCCAGCGGCTGAGCACCACCGCGCGCGGGCACATGTTCGCACTGGTGCGCAAGACGCTGGCGCTGACCCTCGCGGTGGCGATCGTCCCGTTCGCGCTCATCTATCTCCTTGCGCCACCGCTGCTGCCCGCCATCCTGGGCGGTGCCCATTGGCAGCAGGCCGCGCTGTTCGCTGCCGCGCTGACGCCGTGGCTGTACATGAACTTCTCCACCTCGCCGATCTCGAACCTGTTCGTCGTGACCGGCAGGCAGGGACTGATGCTCATGTTCGCCGTCGTCTACATGATGGTCCCGCTCGGCATCATCTGGTCCTGGCACGACGACATGCTGGCAACCATCCGCGTCGTCAGTTGGGCTCAGGCCGGGCTCCTCGCGCTGCTGTGCGTCCTGGCCCTGTGGGTGGCCAAGGACTACGACAGGGGCGCACCCGTCGAGGCCCCCGCGAGCTGACGCCGCAGCCTGCGTCGCCGGTCCAGCCGGGCGTCGAAGCGGGCGGAGGGCGGCAGGGCATCCGGCCCCGCCGAGTCCTTGGTGGCGGCGTACAGCATGCCGAGGGTCGCGACATGGACCCACGCGATGGGCGAGTCGAGGAACGTGGAGTTCGCGAACGACTGGATGGGCAGCATGACGGCCAGGACGAACACGGACTGGCGGAGGACGCGCGTGCGGTGGTCACCGAAGTCCGGACGGAAACCCCGCCACCCGACCACCGCCACCCCGGCGACCAAGCCGAACACCAGCGCCGCCACGATGACGCCGTACTGGCTGGCGATCTCGAACACCCCGCTGTGCGGGTTGATGGCACCGCCGGTGTCGAAGGGTGCGACGCCGCTGGCGAGCGTCGGCTCGAACCCACCCGCTCCGACGCCGAGGCCGAGCGTCTGGTCGATCATCCAGACGCCGTCCTTGTAGAGACCGAGCCGACCCGTGGCCGACCCCTGGCTCTCCGACTCGAGGAAGGCCTGCAGCGACTGCGAGTACAGCACGCCGAGGGAACCCACCGCGATGGCCGACACCACAGCCACGCCGAGGGCGCGCCTCAGGTGCGGCCACCAACTCCAGACGATCCACATGGACACGAGCAGCGAAACCGCAAGCGTGATCCGGCTGCCGGAGAAGTGCGCGAACACCGGCGTCGTCAGGGCCGCGGTCAACAGCATGCCGCGCGAAAGCCGGGTGGTGGCCTGGGCGGCCGCCACGACGAGCATCACCATGCCCACGACCACGAAGTATGCGAACAGGTTCGGGTTCACGAAGAACGAGGCGATGTCCACGGAGGCCGCACGCACCCAGTCCGGGGAGCCCTCGAGGTAATTGGGCAGGTGGTGACCGGTCAGGATCTCATAGACGCCGGGGATGACGGACACGGCCCAGGCGAAGACCCAGCCGAGCACCAGCGCCCTCAGGTCCCGGAACGCGACGGGCCGCAGCATGAGTGCCCAAAGGGCTGCCAGGCCAAGACCGACGCTCACCAACTCGGTCAGGCCCTCCGATATCGGCGGACGGAGGAACCCCCAGCCGGCCCAGAACAGGGCGAGCACCAACACCCACATGGACTCCGGCGAAGGGATGCGCAGGGGCAGCAGCAGTGCGACCAGCACCAGCGCCACCGCGAAGGGACGGATGGGGGCGAGCCCGCCGATCGAGACCAGCGTCCCCATCCCGGACACGATGGGCAAAAGGAACAGGCCCGCCCGGAACAACCACTCGATGCCACGGGTTCCCATGAGCCCGATCCTAGGCGACCGCAGGCACCTGATGCCACGGCCGTGGCGCCGTCCGGACGCCACTGGCCCAGTGCCCTAGTCTTGGAGTGCTCATTGCCAGGAAGGTCGGAAGATGCTGCGTAGATACCTGAGCTTGACCCGCCGGTACCTCTTGGGCACGGTGGTCGCCGCTGTGCTCGCGGCCGCGGCTGCCGCCGTCGTCGGCGGCGAGATGTTCACCCCCCAGTACGCCTCCTCGGTCACCATCGAGCTGGGGATCTCCGGGGAGAACGCAGGTACCACAACGAGCGACTTCGCGGCGGCGAGCCAGCTGGTGGCGACCGCGCAGGCACTCGTGCTGTCGCCGAGGGTGCTCGGGCCGGCCGGGGAGCGACTCAGCCCCCCCGCCACCAGGGCCGACCTGTCCAGCGCCGTGACCCTGGCGGCCCCGACCAACAGCCTCGTGCTGGTGCTCAAGACGCAGGGTGGCAGCGCGCAGCGGGCCGAGGACGTGCTCCGTGCCGTCTCCGACGAGTTCAGGGCCCAGCTGACCGACACCCCGCTGACCAGCCCCGACGGCCGACAGACCATCGTGTGGGTGTCCGCGGACTACGACACGATCGTCCTCCCCGGCGGCGACCCAAGCTCCACTCGTCTGGCCGCCTCTGCGGTGCTTGCCGGAATCCTCGTCGGCCTGGCCTACCTGGTGATGCGGCTGATCACCGACACGAGGATCCGCGAGGCATGGCAGGTCGCCGCGGTGACGGATGACTCGGTTGTGGCGGTCCTGACCGATCCGCCGACCACCGACCAGACCGCACTGCTGGCGCGAAACCTCCGATACCTGGCACCCGAGCCGTCCCGCGGACGCGCCGTCGGCCTCGTCGCGTTGAGCGAGCCGAGGAGCGCGGGCGTGGTGCTCGGCCTGGTCGGGGCCATCGAGGCGCGCGGCGAGACGGCCGTCGCGGTCGACGCCGACCTCCGCGCGCATCCGCTCGGCGAGGCCGAGGCCGGGCTCGCCGAGTACCTCGCGGGTTCCGATCCGGCGCCGCTGCTGCAGGCCAGGGTTGTCGCGGCGGGCAACACGCCGCCGAACCCTGCTGAGCTCCTTGAGCGGCCGCGCCTGTCCGAGCTGTTCGCCGAGCTGACTGCCCGCAACGACTGGGTGATCGTGAACTGCCCTCCGGTCCTGCGTGTCTCCGACACGGCGTTGTTCGGCTCGAAGCTGGACGGTGTGCTCGTGGTTGTACGAGCAGGAAAGGACAAGGCCCACCAGCTCGGCGAGGCGCTTGCCGTGCTTGAGGCCGGTCACACGGACGTGCTTGGCATAGTCCTGCTCGGCGCCAAGGGCGTCACCGTCCGCTCCCCCTACGACACCGGCGCGGGGGCGCTACGCGGCTGAGCCGCCGGCGAGTGCGGTGACCTCGGCGACGAAGGCGGCGTGGTTGCGCGCCGCGTCATAGCCGTCCACGACGATCGCGCGCGCACAGTCCCGGACGGCCGGGTCCTTGACCACCTCGACGTTGGCGGCGAGCATGGCCGCCACCCGGGCGGGGTCCGGTCCCTCCGGGAGAAGCAGTTCCGGCGGGACCAGTTCACCCACCGCGCCCACGTCCGGCCCGATCGCGGGGATGCCGAGGGACATGGCCTCCATCAGGGAGACGGGGATGCCCTCGCTGTCGGAGGTGTTCAGGATCACGTCGACGGCGTTCCCGGCCAGCCACGCCAGCGCCTCGGCATGGTCCAGTTGCCCGAGGAGGGCGTATTCGACGGGGGTGGGCCCGAGCACGCGCCCGGCCCGATCCGACAGTTCGTCCCGGAGCGGGCCGTCCCCGATGTGCGTCCAGCGCAGCCGCATTCCGGGCAGCAGACCCGGCAGCAGGCCCATGGCGTCGATCACCTTGTCCAGCCGCTTCAGGGGGGTCAGGGAGCTGAGGGTGAGCACGTGCAGTTCGCCTGCGGGGGTGGGCGGGGTCCGGTCGTCGCGGAGTGACACGCCAAGTCGTGCGACCCTGCTCTGGGCGACTGTGAAGCCGTAGTGTCGCAGATGCTCGCTCCCCTTGGCGGAGATGGCGAAGACCGCGTCGATGTCGGCTGCGAACTGCCGGACCAGCGGTGTGTACTGCGCCGTCCTGCTGTGTTCCCACAGGTCCGTGCCGTGGGCACGGCAGACGACGTGCTCCACGAACCCCCTGCGCCTTCCCATCGCACCCGCCAGCACCCCGGCAGACAGCCAGTAGCCGTAGACAAGCTGGATCGGGCGTCCTTGGCTGCGCGCGATCCCGCGGAGCGTGTCGGCGATCAGGTACACCTGGGCCGTCGTCCGCAGCGCGATGCGCAGCCGCGTGGGCGATGCCCGCCGCTGCCGCACCAGCCAGAGCGCCTCCCTCCAGAACACACGCCCGCTCAGTGCCCGCGCCAGCGCCCGGGCCAGCCAAGGGCGAGACACCCAGCGGTCGGCGAGCGTGGTGTCGACGGGGAAGCCCTGTGCCCGGTTGACGTCGCTGTCGGCACGCTTCTCGGGCAGCAGGACGATGTCCTGACCGGCCCACGAGTCCAACTCCCCGTGGATGAAGTGTTCCCCCGTCCCGAAGGGGAACTCGGAGGTGATCCAGACGACCTCAACCATCTGCTCCGACCATCCTCTCTTCACGGGGAGCGAGGCAGACCAGCGCGACCGCGGCCCACCACCAGAAACTGACGCCGAAGTTCTTCAGCAGGTAGGTGTCGAACAGAAACGACGCCAGGCAGGCAATGACGGCCGGACCGAGCACCGAAACCCCGGCACGGCCCGCACGGGGCCGCACGGCCAGCACGAGTGCCACCACAAGGGCACCAGCAGCCAGCAGCCCGACCAGCCCGAGCTCGGTCGCGACCGCGAGCAGCGTCGAGTGCGGGCTGAGGAGCACCTCCCCGAAGGGCGAGGTCACCATGCGGGCACCGGGTGCCGCCACCATGTCGGTGTCGAAGGCGTACCAGGGCCAGACCTGCCCGTAGCCGACGCCGAACACCGTGTTGATGGGTGTACTCAGCCAGCCGTCGAGGGCCGAAGCAAGGTTCGTCGCCCGAAGCGGGTCCGAGAACTGCACCATCCGCCGCAGTTCCGGGAACACCAGCAACGCCACGCCTGCGATGACTGCCAGCGCCGCGACGCCCAGCACCCTGACCCGCTTGCCCCGGCCGCTGCCGCCCACCAGCAGCACCAGAGCGCCGAACACCACCAAGGACACCAGTCCGGCCCTGGAACCCGTTGCCAGGAACGCAAAGGCGGCACCCGCGCCGACGGCCAGGCCGAGCCAGCGCCGTCGGTCCTCGAGGAACCAGCCGATGGCCGCGGCCGCCACCACCAGCAACGCGACGTGGATCGTCGCCGACCCGGCCATGCCGGTCGCGAACCGCCACGAACGATGGATCCCCACCTGCGAGGGCCAACTCACCGCACCCGCAACCATCATGGCCGCGCCCGCTGCGACGAACACCCGCGTCCTGGCACGCCGCTCGGCGGCCATGACCAGGCCGAAGGCGGCGGTCATCGCGAACAGCGCGGACGCGAGCGGATAGGCAAGCGCGTACCAGGGAATGACATGTTCTTCGGAGGTGACCACCGTCGGGGCCGGGCGGAGGATCACGCCAACGGCCGCAAAGGCAACCAGGAATGCGGACGCACCGCCGACCACGAGCGCCGTGCCGGTCAGCTCGCGCCGCCTGGCAACGACCCAAGGGGCCGTGACGGCGGTGATCGCGACATATCCGATCAGCTCCGGGGCCGGCAGCGTCGGCCCGAACATCGGACGCTGGAGCCCGACCAGTTGCATCAGTGCAGCCATCGGCACGAGGAGCCACCCGACGGCGTTCCCGAGCCGCACCTGCACTGGCTTCATGCAGTGCGTCCCGGCGCGCGGACGGCGTCCAGGAACTGGGCGGCCAGACGGGGCAGCGAATGGTGGTCGATGACCCAGGCTCGGGACAGGGCTCCCCGGCGCTCCCTCTCCTCGGCGGACAGGTTCACGGCCTCCACGATCGCGCGCGATATGTCCGCGGCGTCCTCACCCCGGGCGCGGACGGAGCAGCCCGCGTAGACCATGGGCGAGTGCTCCGAATCGAATGCGTTGACGATCGGCACGCCGGTGAGCATGTAGTCGAAGATCTTGTTGGCGGAGACGCCGTACTCGTACAGGGGGCTGCGCTTGGAGCCGATGTACAGGGCGTCACACCTTGTCAGGAAGTCGTGCACCTTCGCCTTGGGGATCGAGCCCGCGAACACGACATCAGCGCCCAGGGCCTTCGCCTGTTCCTCCAACTCCTTGCGGAAGAGGCCATCGCCGACGAGGACGGCCGTGATGGGTTCCTCCCGCAGCAGCCCCATCGCCGCCACGAGGTCGTCCATGGCGTTGGCGTTCGTCATCCCGCCGGCATATCCGAGGACCCTGCGCCCGCCGGCATGGACGCCGTCGACCAGTGCCACGAGCTCGGCAGGCGCCGGTTCCGGTGGCACGGAGGTCTCGATGCCGTTCGGGACCGCCACCACGGGGGTGTCGATGCCGAGGGAGCGGACGTGCGGCTCAATGTTCGGCAGGATCGAGACGATCACGTCGCTGTTGCGGTAGGCGGACTTCTCGGCGATCGCCATGGCGCGCATGAGGGGGTGGTCGGGCGAGTGTCCGCCAAGCTCGATGGGCGTGAGCGGCCAGAGGTCATGGACCTCGTGCACCAGCGTCGCCCCGGCCAACTTCGCCAACCGCTGCGCGAACCAGGTGTCGAACGGGTACGTCGAGGAGGAGATCACGACGTCGGGCCGGATCGACCTGGCGATCGAACGGGCCGAACGCAGCCCGCCTGCGACGAAGTCGAACCAGCTCAGGATGCGCCCCACCCCGTTGCCCTCGTACTCGCGGGTACGGATGAAACGGAACTCGGCACCGTCGATGTCGTACGGCACGCCGGGCTGGGCGTCCGGGAAGTTGCGACTCCGCAGGTGACTGTAGGTGCCGGCGATGATCGTGGTGGACACGCCGAGCTTGGCCCACTCGACCGCCATGTCGTGGGGCCGGTACTCCATCCCGGAGGTGGGAGAGCCGGCGTAGTGGTCGATGTAGCAGACGCGCACGCTGACAGTGTAGTGATCATCGCGACCTCAGCCGCGGCACCCGGACCCTCCGAGCCCAGTCCCTCGGCCGGGCTTGGCTCGGTTCGAGGGGTGCTCCACGGCCAAGCCCAACACGGCCATCCCCGGATGCGCCTCCCGTCTCTTCTTCCTCTGGTACATCACGATCCAGTCCGAGGCCGCGGCCTCCGCCTCGGCGCTCCGCCAGACCAGCCCATGCCCCCAGGAGGCGTCGTACTTGTCGATCCAGGCGATCTGGCCCTGGACCGACTCCCAGCCGACCGCGAACCTCCCATCGGCGGGCGAACTGGTGCGATAGGCGGCAACGGCCCTGTCGACCAGGACCTTGCCGATCGGGTAGTCCTGTCCGATCGGGGTCTCCACGGGCAGGAACCCGGGTCCCTCCCAGCGCTGCTGGTACAGGGGGGACTGGAAGAACAGGCAATTGTGCAGGCCGGAGGCCCAGCACTGGTCCCGAACGGCGTAGCCGATCCGGTTGTGGCCGGGGTGTGCGTCCAGCCAGCTGATGGAGCGGTACAACGCGTCGGGACCGGCCTGCGCGACGATGTCGGCGACGGCCCTCTGCACGACCGGCGTCGCATCCGGCTGCTGCTCCTTGGTGTAGAGGAAGTGGACATTGCTCGCGGGGACGCCGAGAGCCTCCAGCGAGGCCAGGAACTCCGCATTCCTGGAGGCCGTGACCTGGTCGTCGGTCAGGCACACCTTCTGCTTCTGGCACAGCACGTCCTTGGTGCCTGTCCAGTCCCCGGCGTTCACGAGGAAGACGTGCACCCGGCGACCGTCGTTCACGTCGTGGATGATGCCGCCCGCCATCGAGATCAGCTCGTCGTCCTGGTGCGGCACGAAGTAGATGGCCTCCTCGCCGGGGCTGCCTCCGGGGATGATGCCCTGCTGCGGGTCCGCCTTCGGCGGGATTACCCCGGGGCGCACGCCCGGGGTGCCGCAGGCGTACGGCGAACTGGTCAGCGAGGCCGGCCCGCCAAGGTAGACGCGATGCGCAAGCGACTTGAGCCCGGCAAGGGCCGACACCGTCGCAGCGGGTGTGCAGGTGTCGGTACCGAGCAGGATGGGTGCGTGCCGCGCGTAGGCAAGCGGAGTCCCGCTCAGCCCGTCGGGGAACACCGATCCGGAGGCCACGAGTGCGGTCTGGGAATCGGGGAAGTACCGGGAGGCGACGTTGGCCGCCACCTCATACCTGTCCTGCCCGCCCACCCGCAAGGGTGTCACCCCTGCCGCAGCTGCGATCTGTTTCATCGTCCTGTCGCCGATGGTGCCGGGCCCGCCGACGACGATGACGGTCTTCGGCCCGATCCGTCGGAGCGCGTCGCGGGTTGCCTGCGGCAGGGTGTACCTTCCGGAGAGCAGGAGGGAGGCGCCCAACTTCGCCGCAAGAGGGCCTGCAGCCAAAGCATCGGAGAAGACCTCACCCGAGGCGATCACGACCTGGTCGGACTGGACTCGGTCCGCAACGCCCGCCGCGACGGCGTAGCGGTCCGTGCCGTCGATGCGGGTGACGGGGGCGATCGCCGCAAGGTCCTCCCCCACCTTGTCCGAGACCGATCCCGTTCCCCCGGCCACGATGATCTCCCCGGGGCGCTTGCGGGACAGTTCCTGCTTCACCGAGGCCGGGAGCTCGCCCTTCTGCGTCAGGAGCAGCCTCGCGCCAAGACGCGCCGCAAGCGGCCCTGCGCTCAGTGCATCCGCGAAGACCTCACCCGAAGCGACGACGACGCGCGTTCCGTCCTGGTTGGGCAGCCATCGGGAGACATTCGCGGAGACGGCGTACCTGTCGGCTCCCCCGATGCGTTGCTCTGCCGTCTGCTGCACCGTCGTGGCGTGCGAGGCGGTTGCGTCGGCTCGCGCCACGGGCCCCAGGCCCGGGACAAGCAACAAGGTGACGGCCAGGACGTACGACCATGCCCGCAACAACAGCATGGCCACCCCCGTCCTGTGGGCGCGTCGCCCGTTCCTACAGAATATCGTCAGCTTCCGCGGCGCAAGATGCCACCTGAAGCAGGCTTCAGGAAGCTGCGCGTCGCGACGATCCCGCAGCCGGACCTGCCACTAGTTCGGCCCGAAGTCCTCCTCCATGGGGAACGGGCTCGCGCTCGGGGCGGCGGCGGAGGACGGCCTCAGCTGGCTGTTCGCGGTGGTCGTGGTCTGGTTGGCGTTGATCCATGTCGCGGCCTCGGCCTCGTCGGCCGAGGAGGCCCACACCAGTCCGTGGCACCAGCTGTACCTGTTGTTCTCGAGCCACTGGATCTGGCTGGGTACGGAACGCCAACCGATCGAGTGCCTGCCGTTCGTGGGCGCATCCAGACGGTAGGCGGCGGTTGCCACGGGCACCTGCCAGTCGGGGATCGCGACCTTCTCCCCCTTCGGGGTCACGACCGGCGAGGACTGCATCCCCGTCGGAAGCTTCTGGTACAGCGGCGACTGGAAGAACTGGCAGTCGCCGAGCCCTGCCGAGGTGCAGTTGTCGCGCAACGCGTAGGCGACCTTGTAGTGCGTGGGGTGGGCATCGAGCCAGCTGATGGAGCGGTAGTGCACGTTCGGGCCGCCTTGGCGAACCACCTCGTCGACGACGCCATGGATCACAGAGGCGGCGTCCGACTGTTCCTCACGGATGTACATGAAGTGCACATTGGCGGCAGGCACCCCGAGCATCCCGAGCGAGTCGAGCACCTCCGCGTCCCGCGACGAGATGACCTGGTTGTCGGTGAGGCACCTGCCCTCCACCTGGCACAGCACCTGCTTCACGCCGGTCTGGTCCCCGGCGCTCATGATGAACACGTGCACACGACGGCCGGCCGCGACATCGCGGACGATCCCGCCCGCCATGGAGATCAGTTCGTCGTCCTGGTGGGGCACGAAGTAGACGGCCTCCTCCCCCGGGGTGCCGGTGGGCATGATGCCCTTCAGGTCTGCCTTGGCCGGCAACAGACCGGACCTGTACGTCTGCCCGCCACAGGTGAAGGGACCGCTCGTGACCGAGGACGAGCCGCCAAGGTACAGCTTCTGCGTCACGGACTTCAGCGACTTCAACGCGTCCAGGGTGTAGGAGGGTGCGCATGTTCCCTGGCTGAGGAGGATCGGGGCCGAGTAGCCGTGGGCGAGCGGGGTGCCGCTCAGACCGTCGGGGAACACCAGACCGGAGACGATCACGGCCGTCGTCGTATCCCGGAAGTATCGGGTTGCGACACCGGCGGCCACGGCGTAGCGGTCGCTTCCCCCGATGCGCACGGTGGAGGCACCGGTGATGTTGCCCATCTCCGCCATCACGGCGTCACTGACGGTGTCCGGGCCCCCGAGCACCGTGATCGTCCGGGGTGCGATCCGCTGCAGTGCCTCGGCCGTGGCGGGGGGCAGTGAGTCCCTGCGCGCGAGCAGCAGCGGGGCACCCAGCTTCGCCGCCAGGGGACCGGCCGACAGGGCATCGGAGAACAGCTCACCGGATGCGACCACGACCTCGGTCGCCTGGATGCGCTCGGACACCCCGGCCGCGACCGCGTACCTGTCGGCACCCCCGATCCTCGTCACGGGTGCGATGGCGGCAAGCTGATTCTCGACCGCGGTGGACACGGTGCCGGGGCCCCCGGCGATGATGATCTCCTGCGGTGGTTGGCGCGCCAGTTCGGCACGCATGGTGTCGGGGAGCGAGGTTCCGCGTGTGAGGAGCAACCTGGCCCCAAGTTGCGCCGCCAACGGGCCAATGCTCAGCGCGTCCGGGAAGACCTCACCGGATGCGACGACGACCTTCGTGCCGTCGCCGCTGGGAAGCCAGCGGGAGATGTTGGCGGCCACCTGGTACCGGTCGGCCCCACCTATCCGCTGCTCGGCGGTCTGCTGGATGGTGGGGGCGGCGGCCGCCCCCTGCACCGACCAGCCTGAGGCCCCCAAGCCCAGCAGCAGGATCAGGGCAAATGCGGCACCCTTGCGGGTTCTTGAGTTCACGACACCAACCCCCCAGTTGCGGCTGACGGGGCCCTTCGTTGCGCCCGTCGCTCCGAGTCGGAGCATAGCACTGCAAGTGGAGCCTTCCCGGTTGGATCACCGGCGACCCTGCAACCTCCGGCCGGCCGGCCAACCACGTCGTCCGAGCCCCGAGGCTCGGGTCACGACGACTTGACGGGCCTCCAGGTGCCCAGGAGCGCGGCCACGGCCCACCACCACATGCTGATGCCGAAGTTGCGGAGCAGGTAGGTGTCGAAGAGGAAGGCCACGAGCGTCGCCAGCATCGCGGCACCGAGGATCAGGCTCGGGTACGTCTCCCTCACCCGCCATGCCAGCAGGATCAGCGCGACGAACACACAGGCAAGGATCCCGGCCCCGACGATGCCGGTCTCGACGAGCACTGCGAGAGGGGTGGAGTGTGGGGTGTCCAGCAGCACGCCCTCGGGTATCGGCCTCTCGGTGATCCGGATGCGCGGCCACCCGCCCTCGAAGTAGTACCAGGGCCACACCGAGCCGGGGCCGGTGCCGAACAGCATCGTCCACACATTCTGCGCCCAGAGCCGGAGCGACACCTCCATGTTGGTCAGCCGCTGCGGGTCCGCCAGGGAAAGCACGCGGTCCATGCCGGGCAGCAGCGGAGCGAACACCCCGACGACGACTGCCGCGATCGCGACTGGCCAGAACCTGCGTGCCTTCCCCCCTGCTTGCATGCGTCGCCCCAGGAGCACGAGCAGGAGCCAGAGCGCGACGGTGATGATCGCACCTCGCGACTGCGTGGCAAGGATCCCGACCGCGGCACCCACGGCCACGGCCATGAACAACCTCCGTCGGATGCCCGAGACGTAGCAGGCCAGCGCCAGTGCCGCGATCAGCAGGAACATGACGTGGATGACCGCCGCCCCGCCCTGTCCGGTGGCAAGGCGCCAGGAGAACGTGTCCTCGGAGTGGTACGGCCACATCAGGAACGCGACCAGGACGGCAGCGCCGCCACCGTGGGCGAGGATGCGGAGCCGCAGCGTAGACTCGGCCGCCAGCACCAGGCCGGTACCGGCCAGCATCGCCGCCAACGCCGTCGCCAGGGGCACCACGATGTACAGCGCCGGCACCTCCACCTCGAGCTCCTTGTAGAGGATCACCGGGAGCGGTCGCACCAGGATCGAGAGCAGCGCATACGCCACGTAGCCGGTGAAGGACACCAGCATCAGCCTGAAGGGCCGCGAAAGCTCGAAACGCCTGCGCCACAGCCAGGGCGACGTGAGCGCGGCCAGGAGTGCCAGCGCCAGCAGTTCGTAGGTGAGCCACCTCGCCCCAGGCACCGGGAAGACGAGCGTGACGGCCTGGGCGACGGCCACGAACGGCACGAACAGCCACGCGACCCAGTTGCCCGTCCTGCGGAAACCGGCCGACTCGACAGCTGCGCCCGGCACCGGTTTCACTCCGGGTGCTGGAGCACGACCCCGTCGAGGCCGGCCGTGGCCTGCTGCAGGTTCCTCTCCGCTGCAGCGGCCGCGGTCTCCTGCTGGGTGAGAGTGGCCATCGAGTCCGGGTCGGAGCCGTCGACGGTGTCGAGCTCGGCCGGGTCGAGCGGCGGCACCGCGACACGGTAGATGAGCTCGTGCGACGTGGCGGTGCGCTCCTCGTCGTCGGAGAAGAGCACCTCGTGCATCTTCTCGTTCGGGCGCAGGCCGGTGAAGGTGATCTTGATGTCCTTGCCGGAGCGGGCGATGAGGCCCTTGGCGACGTCCAGGATCCTGACCGGCTCTCCCATGTCGAGGACCAGCACGTCCGCCGGCCGGCCGATCGCGCCTGCCTGGATGGTCAGCTCACACGCCTCGGGGATGGTCATGAAGTACCGGGTGATGTCCGGGTGGGTGACCGTGAGCGGGCCCCCTGCCGCGATCTGCGTCGTGAACGTATGCAGCATGGAGCCGCGCGAGCCGAGCACGTTGCCGAACCGCACCGACAGCCACGGACGGCCGGTCTTCCGGGCGAAGTGGGCGGTCAGCTCCTCGGCGAGGCGCTTGGTCTTGCCGAGGACGCTCGTGGCGTCGGCGGCCTTGTCCGTGGAGATGTTCACCAGGCGCTGGACGCCGTACTTCTCGGCCGCCCGCAGCACGTTCAGCGAGCCCAGCGTGTTGGTCTTCCAGCCCTCGAGCGGGTACTGCTCCAGCATGGGAAGGTGCTTCAGTGCCGCCGCATGGAACACGACGTCGGGGCGGTGGTCGGCGAAGACCTTGTCGAGCGCCTCGGTGTCCCGGATGTCGCAGAGCACCATGTTCGGCGTGTCGAGCAGGCCCTGGTTGAAGATGGAAAGCTGCGTGCCGTGCAGCCCGGACTCGTCGCGGTCCAGCATGACCAGTTCGGACGGCCCGAAGCGGTGGACCTGCCTCGCGATCTCGGATCCGATCGAGCCGCCGGCTCCCGTCACCAGTACCACCTTGCCGGTCAGGTAATCGGCGATCTCCCCCAGGTTCGTCTGGATCTGGGCCCGACCGAGCAGATCGGTGACGTCGAGTTGATGCAGATCGGTCAGTCCGACCCGGCCGCTGACGAGTTCCCTGGTGGCCGGCATGACCAGCGTCGTCAGCCCCGCCTCGTCCGTGCGACGCGAGATCTCCCGCATCAGCTTCCTGTCCGCCGACGGGATCGCGACGATCACCGTCGAGACGCCCTTGTCAGCGGCGGCGTCGGCCAGGTGGTCGCCGCCGCCCAGCACCTTGGTGCCGGCCACGTGCAGGTTCCTCTTGGCGGGGTCGTCGTCGATGAAGCCCGCGATCTCGTACGGGGCATCGGGGTCATTGAGAAGGAGCCTGGCCAGTTGCTGGCCCGCGTTCCCGGCCCCGTAGACGAGCACGGACTCGGCCTCGCCGCCGTGCGAGCGGACGCGTGTCAGCGTCCTGAAGGCGAACCGGCCTGCCGCCATCAGCACCAGCGCGGCGAGCGGGACGGTGAACGTCACCACGCGCGGATACCCCGGCGTGGCGAACAGGACGGACAGGATTCCGAGCACGAAACCGATGCCCAGCGTCACCATGGCCACCAGGGAGGCCTCCTCGAAGGAGGCGACGCTGTGGCGGCCCCGGTACAGCTTCGTGAGATACCCGACGACCACCTGCAGCACCACCGCACCGACGGCGTACTGCAGGACGAACGTGTACTCCTCGCCCTGAAGGGAGAAGCTGTATCGTGCAATGACGAGGGCCAGGATGGCGATCAGCCAACTCAGCGAATCCCAGAGCGCAAGCCCAGTACGAAGTAGGCCCACACGGCTGGCTGAAGACGACGACAAGGATCCTCCTGAAGGCAAGTCGACGACATCCTACCGCGCACGGCCCCTCCGACCCGCCCGGCCTGCCGTGCGGGGGTGGCACCCGCCGTCCGTGTAGGCTCGCGTCCATGGCATTCCTCACTTTCGCGAGGCCGGACATCACAGAGGCGGAGATCGAGGCGGTGACCGGCGCGATGCGGTCCGGGTGGTTGACCACCGGCCCGAACGCCGTCGCCTTCGAGCGGGAGTTCGCCGAGTTCCTCGGCACCGATTCGCATGCGGTGGCGCTCAACTCGGCCACCGCCGGCCTGCACCTGGCCTTCGAGGCCATCGGCGTAGGTCCCGGCGACGAGGTCCTGGTCCCCACGTGGACGTTCACGGCGACGGCGGAGGCCGTGCGCTACCTGGACGGCGACCCCGTGATGGTCGACGTCGACCCGCACACCCTGTGCATCGACTTGGCGGACGCGGAACGGAAGGTCACGGACAGGACGGTCGCCATCGCCCCCGTGCACTTCGCAGGCCTCGGGGTGCCGAACCAGGCGGTCACCGAGTTCGCGCGGCGCCACGGCCTGAAGGTCATCGAGGACGCCGCCCACTCGTTCCCCACCCTGAACGAGGGCGCCCTGATCGGCACCCACGGCCACGCGGCCACCGTCTACTCGTTCTACGCCACCAAGACCATGACCACCGGCGAGGGCGGCATGGTGATCACGCCCGACCCGGATCTGGCCGCCCGCATGCGCAAGATGCGGCTGCACGGCATCGACCGGGACGTGTTCGACCGGTACACCTCCACCAAGCCGAGCTGGCACTACGACGTCGTCGCGCCCGGCTACAAGTACAACATGACCGACACCGCCGCAGCCATGGGGCGCGTTCAGCTGCAGCGCACGCCGGAGATGGTGGCGAAGCGCACCGCGATCGCCGACCGCTTCACCGAGGCACTGGCCGACCTCCCCCTGACCCTGCCCGCCCGAGCGCCGGAGGGCTCCAGCCATGCATGGCACATCTACAACGTCCGGCTCACCGACGACGCACCCGTCGGGCGCGACCGCTTCATCGAGTTGATGGCCGAGCACGAGGTGGGCACCAGCGTCCACTTCATCCCGCTCCACCTGCACCCGTACTGGCGCGACACCTACCACCTCACCCCCGAGGACTTCCCCGTCGCCACGGCCGAGTTCCAGCGAGCCTGCAGCCTGCCCATCTTCTCCGCCATGACCGACGATGAGGTCGAGCAGGTCATCACGGCGGTCCGGTCCATCCTCGGCTGAGATGCGGTCCGGGAAGACGTCCGGCAAGACGTCCGGGGCATCGGCCGACGCGTCGGCGAAGCGTGCCTTCGACGCGCTGGCCTCGGCCGCCGGTCTCGTGGTGCTTTCCCCGGTGTTCCTCGGCGTCGGCATCGCCATCAAGGCGCACGACCGGGGCCCGGTGTTCTTCAGGCAGGAACGCATCGGCCTGCACGGCAGGCCGTTTCGGATCCACAAGTTCCGCTCGATGCGCGTCGCAGGCACGGGGGCGCTGATCACCAGCGCCGACGACGACCGCATCACGCCCGTCGGCAAGTTCCTGCGCAAGTCGAAGCTGGACGAGTTGCCGCAGCTGATCGACGTGCTGCTGGGCGACATGTCCCTTGTCGGGCCGCGCCCGGAGGTGCCCCGCTACGTCGCCATGTGGCCGGCCGACGCCCGCGACGAGATCCTGGGCGTGCGGCCCGGCATCTCCGACCCGGCGGCCATCGCCTTCCGCAACGAGCAGGACGAACTGGCCGCCGCCGACGACCCGGAACGCCACTACGTGGAGGTCATCCTGCCGAAGAAGGTTGAGATGTATCGCGACTACGTGCGCAACCGCTCATTCCTCGGCGACCTCGGCGTCATCTTCCAGACCCTGGCCTCCGTCGTGAGGGACTGAGTCGTGAGGGATTGATCGGTTCTCCGGCACCCGGGGCCCTGCCCGGACCCCGCCCGGTACTAGAATGCTGCCTGACCCAGGCCAAGGAGACATGAAAACACATGGCTGAGCCCCGAATCCTCCCATCCGCCGACCTGGACGGCGACGTCGTCATCGGCGACGGATCATCCATCTGGCACCTCGCCCAAGTCCGCGGCGGAGCCCGCATCGGCGAGAACGTCATCGTCGGGCGCGGCGCCTACATCGGCAGCGGCGTCCACGTCGGCGACAACTGCAAGATCCAGAAC
>JBDHZH010000041.1:0-25722 GCA_039811745.1 Arachnia sp. | reverse complement strand
GGTCTGGGCATCTACCAGCTGGTCGGCGTCCTGGCTGACATCGACCTGTTCCGCCGGCTCCGGGCCCGTGGCCAGGCACGCGGTCCCGAGGGCCTCAGCGACCTTCAGGCGGCACTTGGACTCGTCACCGGTGAGCCGTTCACGGGACAACGAGGACGCGGATGGGCTTGGTTGGCCGACAGTGTCCGCATCGATCAACACATGGTGTGCGCCGTGGTCGACGTGGCACACACGGTCGCCATCGCGGCCCTCCATGCGGGCGACCTGGAGTTGGCCCGCACCGCTACCGAGATCGCCCTGCTCGCCGCTCCGTACGAGGACACCCCCCGACTGGACCTCGCGGCTGTCGCCGCTGCCGAGGGCGACCGGCAATCCGCCGACCGGATCCTTCGCGACGACGTCAGCAACCGCGCCGACGACGGCGATGCCCCCGATGACCTACCTGAGCGAACCGCCGAGCTCGTTGCCAATGCGCCGTGGCTGAAGAAGGGACGTGTCGCCTGAACGGGCGAGCACCGGCCTTCATGCCGGCCGCCGCGGCGCTGGTCGGGGGCCCGCCGCGGATCTGCCTATGGGCGGCCGCCTTTCTCAGCAGGGCCCATTGGGCCTTGTTCCACTCGCGTCGAGTGCGAATGGGGTCTACTCATGCCGAAGCTGGAGCCTCGGGGTCCTGCCAATCACCGTGACGGACTTCCGCGCTCGACTCAGTGCCACGTAGAGCTGTCTTGGGTCAGTGAAGTTCTGAACGTTCGCGATGATCACGTGGTCGAACTCCAAACCCTTCACCAGCAGCGTCCTGGAGGCTATCCGCCTGCGCCCACCTCGCCCGCTGTGGCGCAGTCGCTCACGGACGGCCGCCAAGGCCTCCTCCGGGGCAGTGCCCTCTTCCACACCCTTGGCTACCGCACGGAACGTGTCGTCCCACGCCTCCTGCCGATAAAGGGTCAGCCCGGGGGTTGCTCGGATCACAGCAGCCGACACACAGAGTTGGTGATACGTCGGATTTGTGATGAGTCCATCGAGAGCGGCTTGGACTGGCACAAGTCCCTGGCGCTTCAGGTCCGAAACCGTACGCCCCTTCTCGAGCCGTCCCTCGACCGTGCCATCAAGACGAGCCAGACCAACGAAGCAACTCTTGGCCATGCCAGCGAGCCACAGTGCCAGCCGCACGTCCTTCTCAGCCGGAAGGCCAGCGAGGTACTTAGCCATGAACCTGCCGGCCACGTCTTCCATCACGGCATAGGAGCCGCCGAGACGGCTGGCGTGTTTGGCCACTTGATGAGGCAACTTGTCGAGTAGCACGACCGACTCCTCGACGTTCGAGAGGCTGTAGGCCGCGTTGTTGACGGTGTGCACCGCAGTGCGGGAGTCGCATTGCCGCCAGTCGAGCCCCGCGACCGAGTGAGCTGAGAAGTCGAAGGTGCCGCCATTGGTCAGCGATGGCCGGATGTCAAGCAGCCACCGCCCGAGGGCAAGGTTGTGGTCGCGCCAGCGTTGCGGGATGTGCGGGACGACCTTGGGCGTGTAGCGGGGCACCACATGGGTATCCCAGTCCATCAGGGGGTGGCTCTTGTCGAAGCCGAAGATGGCCTGGAGACGGTCACCCAAGATGACCGTCCGGGGCACGGCCGCGGAGATCTCAATAATCAGTTCGTGCTGGTCGACTGTGCAGTCTTGGTACTCGTCGACAAATAGCAAGCCAAAACTCACGGAGTGAACGTGGCGTATCGCTGCGGTCCTCGCCACCAAGGCCGCGCCGCCAACATAGGCTTGGGAGTCGTTCCAGTTCGGGACTCCGGGCACGGTGATTCCAGCGATGCCCGGGTATGATCGGGAGAGCGTAAACGCCCAGCTGGTGATCGTCTCGACTCGCGCCATGCCCGTTGCGACGCCGAAGCGCCTCAAGCGACTGCGGATGGCATCCACTCCGGCGTTGGTGTGGGTCAGGACGAGCGACCTATCGCCCCGCTCGGCTGCCGTGGCGACACAGGCCGCTAGGAGCTCAGTCTTGCCAGTTCCGGCAGGCATCTCCAACGAACAGGGCGCCTCGGCGACTACTTCGGCAGCCAGCCTACTCAGGTCATCTCTACCCATCGGTTTCGGCCGACTCCGCGGTCTGAGGCGCTGGCGACTCTCGGTATACGAACATCCGAATCTGGTCGAGTCTGGTGAACACGGCGGCGAGGTTCGGCGAAGCGCGCCGTGCCAGCAGCCACTCCCCGAGGGCGCGTCCAGCGTCAACATCCTTGAACCAGCCGCGCTTGCCATGTCGCGCTGCTGTCGCCACGATGCTGCGAGCCTCGTCGATGCTGTATGTGTGGAGCCAGTCGGTCACAGCCAAGCTTGTCACCTGAGCCTGGCCAATCGCCTTGATGTCATCGAGCACCGTGCTGTCGGCGCCGCGGTGCTCCACCCCGAGTGAGATGAAGTCCGTGAGTTCATCAGCACTGAGCTGGGAGCAGACTTGGGACTCGATGCAGCGGTCGACTTCCCAACGAACAACCGTTGCGCCTGCCTTCTCCGCCTCGACCACGTGCGGGTCTGCTGTACGGACGTCGTTGTCGATCAGGGCAAGAACGGAACACCCCAGTGGAGCCATCGCCGCGGCGCGGTTGGCAGCCTTCTCGCCACCGTTGCCGTCCTGGATCGCCATTCCCTCGCCGGCTGCGGTTGTGAGACCTGCGGCCTTGCGCTCCTGGTCCCAGAAATCGAAGCATGCAGCTAAGACGCCGTGCTCCGTCTTGCCTTCACCGATGACCACCTTGCGTGCTAGAAGCGATGATGGAGCCGCTCGCCGAAGTGCCTTCATCACCTCACCCGCGCCAGCGAGCGAGGTGATCGTCACTTCGCCGTTCCTTGTCTGCACTACCGATAGGCTCTGGACTGGAGCCTGTTCGACGACCACCGGCGAATGCGTGGTCACGAAGACCTGCGAGTACGGTTCGCTGTCGAGGTAATTGAGCAGCCGGACAGCCCGGTGTGGTTCGAGGCCACTCTCCAGTTCGTCAATAACAGCGATCGCCCGATCGCCGGCTGCCATTTGTTGGACAGCAAGGCTCACCAAGCGGCGACTACCGAGACCGTAGGCCATGAGCGGCACAACATCTTCATACAACGCCAAGTTGGCGCCCATGCCCGAACGCGAAGCATCAAGGCCGGCCCGAATGGCCTTGAAGCTGCTACTACCGACTTCATTGGCATGTTTCTGAACCGAGTTGACCAACTCGTTTAGGGCTGCGCTGTCGTGCCCGTTGAGCGCATCACGAGCGGCCCGCTCGGCAGCAGCCAAGGCCTGGCGTTCGGCACCGTCCTTGGCCGACATACGCCCAAGGGCAGATGTACGAGTCCAGCGGAGCTGAGCATCCGTTCTGTCATCTACTCGAAAGGTCGAGAACTCGCGCCGTAGGCTGGACGTGATGTTGCGCGTTTCGCCGTCAGCCCGAATGACCTCCCACTGCGGCTCGAGCGACTCGTCCACGTTCATCCGAACCACGAGGCACGGCTCAAGGCCATCCTTCGGTTCCTGGGGGATCTGACCATCAGCCGCGAGCCCGCTCTGCCAGAAGCCGAAGGTGTTGTCCTGGAGTAGCGGTGCAGGGACGTTTGTCAGGACGGCCTTGATCTGAATCGACTCTGAGGTGTCGACGCCATAGAAGTCGGCGTCTGAGAACGAGATGCTCCAGCGGTCGCCAAGTAGCATGTGGATCGCTTCTAGGATTGTGGACTTTCCGCTGTCGCCAGGACCAATCAGGGTGATTAGGCGCTGGTCGACCGGCAGCGTCCAGTCGAGCCTCCTGATTCCACGGAAGTTCGCGATGTTGAGTTGACGGACTTTCATGCTGCTACTCGATCTCCTTCGCGCCTTGGTTGGCGCCCGTTGGTTTGTGCTGTTGGCCTTTTACAGCGACGCTAGCGGTGGATGGTGACATTGTCCCCAAGGCCGCGCCCTGCGGGTCAACGCCCCACCTGTCGCAAGCCGCAGCAGCGTGGACAGGCCATCGCGCAGAGGCCTAGCGCTTACCGCCGATTGGTCGATCACCTCGGTGCGCCCGCTCCAAGTAGTCGCGGGCACCCAGCAGCGTTGCCTCCTCGAGTCGTGTTACTCCCATGGCCGTCATCACGGCATACGACTCCCAAGCAGGCCGCCGTGTATCACGAGGTCGTAGCGCAACGAGCCTAAGTCCCTGCTGAGTCGCTCTCCCTCGAACAGATCGTTCAAGATTCGCCGCATGATTCGGGTCCGCACAACAAGCTAACCCAAAGGGAAGATCACGTGGGACGCACGACCGTCGATAACCGTAACGTCGTAGGAACTCTTTGGCTGCCTCATTCGGCAGGAATTCCCCATCTCGGACCCAACCCGCACGTACCAACACTTCGAAGTCAGGATCGTCGTCACCCAAGCCGTCGATGTGATCAGCGGCTGCACGCAGAGCATGTGCGGCCTGCCTGCTGTCGGGATCGCCGTGTTCGATCGCGACACCTTCACGCCACTCGGCCTGCTGTCGAAGATGAAACGACAGAATGCTCGTCTTTGCCATGGGCAGAGTCTATGGAGGGCGACCGACACTTCTTCTTCAGCGTTGCCCACGCATCTCAATGCCCCGGCCCGTCAGTGCCGAATCAGCGTTGTCTCACGCGCCAGGGGCACGACACTTGGGTTGGGGTCGCCTGCCGGATCACCGGTCTCGTCCTGTCACCGGCCACACCGTGCGCGAAGGCAGCCTGGCGGCTGGACTTTGGCGCTCCACCGAGCTTCGGCGTGGGGTCAGGAGGGTAGCCCGGCCCGGTTCATGGCCGACATCAGGGCGGGGCGGCGGCGGTAGACCTCGCGCAAGCGGACGATCTCGGCGTCCGCCTCGGCTCGGTGGCCTGCCGTGTCGTAGAGTGCGCGAGTTCTCACGAGGAGATCGACGATGGCCGGGTACCGCTTGGAGTCGGGCGTGGTGAGGGACTCCAGTACCTGAGCCAGGCACAGGCAACCCGCCCGGAGCGGGAAGTCAACTTCGGAGGCGTCCACGAGTTCGCGCCACGCGTGGCCGGCGCCGAAGGCGTCCGCCGCCTCCCACGCGTGCGAGACGTTCCCGTCGGCGAGGTGGAGCCTGACGAGGTGGGCGCCTCCGCTGCTGTGCGCCCGCAGGGTCCCCTGCTCCAACGCCCACGTGCGTTGTTCGTCCTGGCGCCCGCACCGTTCCGCCACGGAGATCAGCAACCGGAACGCGTCCGCGCTGAGGTCGCGGTCGAACAGGGTCCGCGCGATCGCGAGGGCGGCGTCCGGACGCCCACCGTCCAGGTACCCGTCGACGGCGTCCTCGACGGGCACGATGGTGGGTCCCGCCCGCCAGGCGACGTCCACGCAGCCCTGGGTGACGGCTCGGTCCAGCCACGCGAGGATGTCAGCCGGCCGTCCGGCGTCACGCAGCCGACGGAAGATCTCCCGGTAGTACGGGCGGTTACCGCCGGACAGCAGGGCGACCGCCCGTTCGACGTCGCCTTCGTGGTCGGCCAGTTCCAGCAGCATGCGGTCGATCTCGCTGCGATAGGGGTCTGCTGACGGTCCACCGCCACCCAGCGTCGCGACACCCGCGCGGTAGGCGTCCCAGGCGGGCTCGTCGAACGCGTGGGCCACGGCGTCCAACGTGAGCGACGGCCAGCCGCCGTACTCGACCCGGAAGCCGACCACCCAGCGGGCCAGGCTGACCGGGTCCGGGTGGCCTGCGACCGCGCGCCCGAACAGCGCCGACGCCCGTTCGGCCACCTCAAGCAGGGCGTCGGCGTTGTCGGCGTCCCGTGCCAGGTCACCGAGCCGGGTGAGCAGATGCTGGAGCACTCGGCGCACCACGGGGTGGGCGCCGCCGTCGAGGTGCCGCTCCAGTTCGTCGACGGACTCCTCGACCCCTTGGACGCCGTCGTCGACGTCTTCGTAGAAGGGGTCGTGGTAGGTCGAGGTCGACTCCGGCCAGCGCAGCGTCCACGGCCGAAAGGAGTTCGGAGGCCGTCGGCTCGTCCTCCGGTGTGGCGCGCAGCCGCAGCGAGCGCATGGCCTCGGGGCTGTACGCCGCCATCTCGAGCACGAGCGACTGCAGCGCACCACGGTCCATCGAGCGCAGGAGGCGCTCGACGTCTGGCGTGATCGGATATCGCACGCCGCCTGGCCCGATCACGTTCTTCACCCGCTGATTATCGCCAACCCTTCCGCACGTGGCCGGTGTGGCCGCGTGGGTGCTTCCATAAAGGGTCAGGTCGACTTCTCCCGCGCTTGCGCATCTCCAGCCTCAGGTCCGGGTGTGTCAGGGGCTACGCGGGGCAACACGGGTCCGACTAGGCGCTTTGGTCGGTGTTGGTCGCGTCGTGGGTCGCGGTTCGATGCCGCGGAGCCCTGTGGACTACGAAAGGAACAACGTCCGATTGGTGATCTTCCCGCATACCCACGCGGAAGGACCACGGCAATGAGCATCACCGAGATGTTGGGTTTGCAGGACGAGCGGATGAAGTCCGTCGTCAGGGAACACTGGGCAGGATGGGTCGCCTTCGAGCCCCGGTTGGGGGTCGTTGACGACCCGGCCGGGCTGGACGCCTGGCGGCGATCGGCCGATCCTGCGGTCGCCAATGGTGTCCTGCTCGGCCTCGCCCGACTGGCGGCGTTCGATGGCGCCGACGACCGGGGGGCAGCGCTGGTGCTCGCGTGGCTCCTCCTCCCGACGGCCCTGCGCGTGCGCCGCCGGTTGGGACTGGCTGATGATCGGGTGGACGAGGTGCTGGCCGCGCAGCTGTGGGTGGAGGTCCGCGGGCTGCCGTGGCGGCGTCCGCATTGGGTGGCGGCGAAGGTCGCTGGTCAGCTGCGTGAGGGGGTGCTATTGGATTGCGGGGCGCCCACGCACCACATGCCGCATCGGCTGTCGATGGTCTCGCTGGGCCCCGTTGACCCGGCCGACGATCGGCTTGTCGAGGACGACGACCCGGCAGCCGAGTTGGCCGAGTTGCTCGCCTGGGCGTGCGCCGAGGACGTCATAACCGACGAGGACCGCGAGTTGCTGGTCAGTCTGATCGAGGCCGCGAAGACCCTCCAGGCCGATGGCCGTGCCCGCGAGGGCGGAGTGGCCGGCCTGTCGAGCCGCCAGCTCAGCGCCGTTGTGGCCCAGGAGTGGGGCGTGTGCGCCCGGACGGTGCGGCGTCGCACCGCTCGCTGCGTGGCGGCCCTCAGCGAGGCCGTCGGCGAGTACCTGAACGCCGTCGGCTGACTGTCCACCGATGACGGGCGCGGCCCGTTAGGGATGGCGGAGGTGATGCCGAGATGACCAGCACCCCGGCCGAGGTGGCCGCCCTGTTGAAGATCGCGGCCATGGAGCCGGAGACCCTGGACGACCTGGACGGCTGTCTGAGCAGGCTCCGGGACGTTCAGAAGGCCCGACGTGAGCTGGCCAAGGTGCCCCCGGCCATGCTCTTGTCCGGACTGCTGGATCGGCGCTCTCGGGGCGGTGATCCGACGTGACCGCGCACAGCGTGGCAGAGCTTCGTGAGGCGTGGCGCGCGATCGAGGCGGGCGATTTCGCCCACGGGCCCCGGTCCGCGCCCACTTCCCGGAGCGCTGCGACCCTCTGGACGCCGGCGCCAAGTGAGCGGGTGGTCGCCGTCGTGGGCTGCGCCGGCGGAGTGGGGGCGTCCACGGTGGCGCTCGCGTTGGCCACCGCAGCCGGGGTGCCGGCGCGGGTGGTGGAGTGCTGCTCTCCGTTGGCGTCCGGCTTCTCTGCCGCAGCCAATGCCGAGCTGGGGATCGAGGGCCCCTGGCGCCGCGGCAGTCGTGGCGACGTCCTCCTGGAGCGCCCCATCACCGGCGACGCGACCGTGCCGGTTCCGACCCCGTCAGCGGTCGAGTGGACGTTCGTGGACACCAACTGGACGACCATGTCAGGCCCCGGCGCCGGGTGGCTCGGGTCAGTGCTGCGCACGCTCGACGACGTCGTCCTCGTCACGAATGCCACCGTGCCCGGGGTCCGTCGCCTGGAGTCGTGCGCCGAGCTACTTGGCCGCGACGCGCTGGGGGTGGCCGTGGGACCCACATTCAAGCGGTGGCCACGTCCGGTCAGGGTTGCCGCGGCCGGGATCCCCGCACGCGTGCGCCTGGCCAACTTCCCCCTGGACCCACGCCTGCAGGTCACCGGCCTGACTCCAGACCCGCTGCCCGCCCCGCTCCTCACGGCGGCCCAGAACGTCCTCGCCCTCCTCCGAAAGGAACCGACATGAACCCGCTGATCGTCCCGCTGAAGATCTGCCCGGTGGCGCCCACGGGCGTCGCCGCCTACACCGACCAGATCTCGGGCATGGTCTTGTGGTCGGTGCTGTGGCTGTTCGGGATCGCGGCGCTGGTGTCCGTCGGGGCGATCCTCGTCGGACGTGCCACGCACTCCCCGCACCTCTCGAAGGGCGGCATCATCGGCCTCGCGGGCGTCCTGGTGCTCGCCGTGGTGCTCATGGGCGGCTACGGAATGCTCAACGGCATCCTCGGCGACGGCTGCGTCGGCTGATGTTCCGCCGTCGCCCACCTGTCCCGACGAGCTCAGCCGAGGTTGTCCCGCTCTCGCGCACTCAGCTGCTGGGACTCCTCGCGGGGCTGCTGCTCGTGGGCGGCGTCCTGCTGTACGGGCTGGGCTACACCCTGGTCTCCAGCTTCTCGGCGGGAACCGCGCCCGACAGCGTCCAAAGCAACGCTCGCCCGGACGCCGACCCTGCCCAGCGGCGAGACCTCATTGCGGCAGCGCCGATGGCGACAGTGGCCGAGGACGCCGGCCTGACGCCGGGGGTGGCGATCGCACTGCCTCCCGCGATCAGGCTGCCCACCGCCACGACCGTCGGCGCCAGCGGTGTGTCGTCCGGCTTCCCGCGCACCCCCGAGGGCGCGGCCGCCCAGCTGGCGGCCATCGAGGTGCGCGTGCTGTCAGCGATGTCGCTCCCTCTGGCCACCGATGTCCATCGCGACTGGGCGATGCCCGGCGGGGTCGGCGCCGCGGACTGGTCGCAGACCCGCAACGTGCAGTCGTTCCTGACCCACGCCCGGCAGTCGTCCAACGAGTTGGACACCGGCACCTTGGTCAGCGTCACCCCCGCGGCCATCCAGATCAAGGGGACCGACGGCCCCGACTGGGTGGTCGCGTGCGTGCTGCTCGACGTGCGCGCCGCACTCAAGGCGGAGGCCCGCATGGGTTACGGCACCTGCGAACGCATGCAGTGGACCGGCGACCACTGGCTGATCGGCCCCGGCGCCCCGCCCGCTCCGGCCCCGTCGACGTGGCCTGGTTCGGACGCCTCCGTCGAGGCCGGCTGGCAGCCGGTCGCCTCCAACTGAAGGAGCAACCATGCCCATCGATCCGTTCGGCTTGCTCGGCTCGGCCATCGCCAACGTGGTGACCGACAGCCTGACCGCGGCCATGCTCGCGCTGTGGAACGCCGGGTTGTGGGTTCTCCGGGCGGTCCTCGAACTTGAGGACGCGATCCTCACCCCGAGTCTCGGCGAAGACGGACCGGTCGGGGAGCTGTACGCGACCACCTTCTGGATCGCGCTCGCGCTGGTCGGGATCCTCATGCTCGTCCAGGTCGGCGTCGCCCTTGGGAAGCGGGACGGGCACAGCATCGGGCGGCTCCTCGTCGGCGCCGCCCAGTTCGGTTTCGTGTGGTTCGCGTGGGTGGGCTACGGCGTCACGCTGGTCGCCGCCTGCAGCGGCCTGACCAAGGCCCTCATGCAGTCACTGCTCAACGTCACCCGATGGGCCGAGTGGGAACCTTGGGAACCGTTCACCGCCAGCGACATCACCAACGGCACCGTCGCCGTCATCCTCGGCATCATGGGCATGCTGCTGTGGCTCGCGGCGATCGGCCACACCCTGGTGATGGTGGCCCGCGCCGCCTCCTTGCTCGTGCTGGCCGCGGTCACACCGATCGCGGCGGCCGGGCTGGTTACCGACTTCGGACGCGGCTGGTTCTGGAAGTCGTTCCGCTGGTTCCACGCCGCCGCCCTCACACCGCCCCTGATGGTGCTCGCGCTCGGCATCGGCGTCAGGATCACCACAGAGGTGGCGGTCGGCGGTGAGGACGACGTCCTGAAGTCGATTGGCACGGCATTCGTCGGCGTCGTGCTGATCTGCGTGTCGTCGTTCTCCCCGCTTGCCCTCTACAAGCTCTTCGCGTTCACCGACCCTGGCAGTACCTCCGGGTCCGCCTTGCGCGCCGGGATCGCCGCCGCCGGCGGCATCGGAGGCGTCCTTGCCGGACGCCAGACCGGGAGCAGCGCTGCCACCACCACTGACGACGCCGGACGCACCGCAGGCGAAGATGGAGCGGCGGCGACCACGATCGGCCGATTCGCGGCTGGCATGGGCCCGGTCGGGCAGGCGTTCTCCACCGGCATCGGCGTCATGACCGCCGTGGGTGGGAGCGCCGCCGCCATGGGCGCCGATCAGACCAACCAGATGGGCGTCGGCCACAACAACTTCCCGCCCGACTACTCGCGCCGCGGCGTCCGGGCCGGCAGCGGTCAGTCGGGATACGACGGTGCCACCGACGAGTCTGCCAACCCGGACGACCCCACCATGGCCAACGGCTACGACGGCGGCGGGTGGGGAGGCCCACCCCCGGACGCCGCCGGGACGGGCGGATCGGGGCCCGGAACGGGCACGCCGCCGCCCACCGGGACGCCAGCGCCCACAGCAGCCCAAGGGGGAACTGCCGCCAGGGGCGCTGCCAGCACCTCCGAAGTGGCGGAGGTCGCCCAGGTAGCGGCGCTGTAGCCGCCCCAGCCGTCGAAGCTCATGCCGCGAGGTGCACGCAGGTCCTCGGGGGCCGACAGGACGTCACCCATCATCCCCCTGTGGTGTCGCCCGTACGGGCTCGTCACGGCGCAGCGGGATTGACGCGACCCAGTCCCCGAGTGAGGCTTGACCTGCTCTGGTGGCATAGAGACGTGAGTGATGGGGTCTGTCTGGACCCCGCTGGCTGCCTGATGCCTATGGTCTGAGGACAGTAGATGCCTGTTGGGCTGTCGGGCGTGACATCACGACTCTGCTTGAGAGTCGGACGTGCAACCGGAGCCCGGAGAACGCGATCAACGCTTCCAACGACTCGGGGAGAGAGAGCTGAGACCGGTGCAGCACTCCTGGATGTCAAGCTGGCCAAGGCGTGTCACGAAGCCGTTCCTAAGCCCATCGACGTGTACCACCACATCGGGCTCAGCCCGGTGGTGGTGGCTCACCGCCGAGGGCCGGAGCGTTGGCTAGGTGGTGCTTTCACGTGAAGCGGCCGAGCGAAGGACAAGGCGCTGTCTAGCTAGCTAACCCAACGGGCCGGACAGGAACCCACGCCCTTACGCCGTAAGCCCCCGGAACCTCTCGCGCAGCAAGCCGTTATGGCCTAGGACCTCGCGCCTCTTTGCCTCATCCACCAACACGCCCAAGTCAGCGTCATCCAAGGCAAGGACGAAGCCGCGATCATCTTTGGCTGCATCGCGGCAAGACGCCAGCACCTTCTGCTTGTCTTCCATCGCCCGATAGATCAACAGGCCGACCTTGCCCCGTGACGGCGAGAATCGCCCTGTGATCTGGTCATACTCCGGATTCGCCAAGGGACGCTCGTAGTTCTTCGCCTCGACAACGACATTCGCGGCTGCGTAGTTCTGTGCGAGCCACAGGAAGAATCCATCCTTTGCCGCGTTGGTGTACGAGATATCGATCCTCTTTCGTCCATCGTGGATCTTCTCTTGTGGGATCGGAGCGACCAGCGCCGGATAGAGCGTGGCGTTCAGGAGAGCCTCAATCGCCTTCTCGTACTTGGTGGCGTCCGCGGCGCCGGGTCGGAGACTCGTAACCGCGTCTAGCAGGGCGTCGTAGTCTGGCGGAGGGGTACCTGTTGCGTCGCTGATCTGTTCGGCGTTCATCGCTCGACCAGTGGCGTGTCGGCGCTCCTTGAAGTCGTCCAGCATCGACGGCTCCTGCATGGTGGCTCGCAGGTTCAGTGACTTGACGAAACCCTGCCCGCCTTCCCATTCCGCCTTGTACTTCTCCTCGACTCTCTTCTTGGTGACCCGGCGACGTCCGGACTTGAGCACCTCCACCAGCGGGGACTTGCTGTCCAACTCCTTCTGCGCCAGGAACGGCAAGACTTGGTAGCGGTAGTAGTCGCCAGGGTCGCAGGTGAGCGTCTGCCGGACGATGCTCTTGGGAACCAAGAGAATCGGCCCTCCCTTCTTGGGAAACGGCACCTGCGCCTGGGTGGGGACCCAGGCACCCTTGGTCGTATCCCAGACTGGGCCTACTGTGACCCTCTGCAGCGGTATGCCGTAGGCGCTTGCGGCCTGCTGCGTGTAGTCGATGAGTTGCCCGCGGATGATGTTGGTCGTGACGTCGGAGATTCGGTCTTCGCCGATGTTGTCGATCAGCAATGCGGTGTCTTCGATGTCACGGATCAAGCCAGTTGCCACTGCTCTGCTTGCGGACAGTTCGCGGTAGAACTCCTCGGCGAGCCCCCGTCCCATCCCGCTACCGCGCGAAGTCCGCGAGTACCCGAGTCGGGTCGAGTTATCCTCGGTCAGGCTGGCCAAGAGGTGCACGGCCGTCTGCTTGTGGCCAGCGATGATTGCATCCAGCACGCGCTGGAAGTAGCTCTGGATTGCTGACGTGCAGGCGTTGGCCCAGGCAGAATCTATCCTCGCGATGGACGCCGGATCGATGAACAGCGCCGTATCACCTACGATCCGGACGTCAACGAAGTCCAACGACGCTTGGCTCATCCCTAGCCGGTAGTACTCCGATAACCGTTTTGACTTCTTCCCCCCAGTCGGCATGTCCCCACGATAGCGAGCGCCGCCACCGCCTCCCGTTGGCCGAGTGGCACTCGCTCAACGCCGCGAGGCGGAACTCAAACGGCGGAACTCCGGACAGGAGCGCCATCTTCCGGACCATCCCCTCATGCGCCAGGCCGCGGCTGGCTGAGCTGAAACGTACCCCGTTGCCCTGCAACTGATCGACGAGTCGATGCCCGGGACCTATAGCGTCCGCATCTGCCTAAGTAGCCGCAGACAGGGAGGTCGAGCACTGCTACAGAAGCCGGTACTCGCCGAGTCTGACTCGTTCGAGATCTCTGTACGTCACTGCGTGATTGCGAGGCGCATTCGAACACATGCGGCTCATGACGTGAGAACGGATGGTCGAGTCGGCGTAAGGGCTGTTCCGGCGGCGTAGTTCAGCGACGACAACGTCAACGGTGAATGTCCCGTCCGAACGTACAACTGCCGGGACGGCCAGCAGGATCGCGTCGCGGGCGGTGCCTCCACCGTCTTTCGTCATGCATCGAGGATCGTTGGTAACAAGGGGGGCAGTCGAGTCTGACTGCCGAGCCACCTCACCCGGACGCCCGCAATGCCGCCCGACAGAACCGTGACGGGTCTGACACCCGGGGCTGGTGGGTGTTTTGTGGAACCCGCAGCGTGCACGCCTCTGGTGGGCGGCGTTGGACTGAGCTGAGCAGTCGCCGCGCACATCCCAGCACCACCCGTCTGGGGGCTGTCCACGAGACCGCCTCAGGCTCCGTTATGCGGTGCGGATGGCCTCACGGTCACCACGCTCGATAGGAGGCCCCCATGGATGACTGGACCTACCCCTACCCGGACGTCGATCCACCCGAATCGCAGCCGACGCTCTTGGATCAGGACCGGCGCGCGATCGAGGACCGCCACATCCGGGCCAGGCAGGCAGAAGCTGCCCGCGTCGCCGAACTGGAGCAGACCCCAGCCCTCGACGCCGTCGGCAACGCCGCCGAGGCAGACGTCCTACTTCCGTTCGCGGCACCGCCCGGTGCCGCGCTTACCTTCTGACCGAACGGTCTCGTCATGGCGGCGGTGTACGACGACTACGGCCCGGACAGGGTCGGCTTCTTCTTCGGCTTGACCGGCGCTCGGTTAGCGGCCCTGACCGTGTCGGTCATGCCTGTGTTTGTGGCCGCCAACCAGCAGCGCTGGGCGTTGGCGGCCGAGTTGGCCGCCGTGGCTGCCGTGGTGACGATGCTGGTCGTAGTCCCCGTCCGCGGAAGACCAGCCACAGGCTGGCTTCTCGCAAGCCTCAGTTTCATCGTCGGCAAGGCCTTCGGCTGGACGTCGTGGCGCAGCAAGGCCGCCGCAGGGAAGGCCGAATCCCTCGAGAACGCGGACCTGCCCGGCGTGATGACCGGCATCGAGGTCCACGACGGAGCCCCCAAGGGCCCGGCGCAGACCCGCTACGCCGTCATCCAGGACCACGGCCTGCGGACCTGGGCGATGACCGCCGCCATCCGGCACCCAGGCGTCGGCATGGCCGAGGGCGACCGCCGCGACCAGTACGGACGCGGGCTGACCGAGCTGCTCGACGTCGCCGCCCGGGCGTCCCTGATCAGCGACGTGGTGTTCCTGGTCCGCACGGTCCCCGACGACGGCGCCGAGCGGCAGCAGTGGATCGCGGCGCATCGGCGTCCCGACGGCCCCGAACTGGCCAGGCGGATGAACGACGAACTTGCCACCGCCCTGACCCGCGCCGCGGTCCGCACCGAGGCGTTCGTCACGTTCGTGGTTCCCGAAACCCGGATCGCAAAGCAGGCGCGCGAGTTCGGCGGCGGCCTGGAAGGACGCACCCGCGTCCTGTACGCGCTGGCCGACGAGATCTCCTCCATGTTGCGCGGCGGCATGGGCATGACCGATGTCGCCTGGCTCACCTCGCCCCAGTTGGCGCTCGCGGTCCGCACCGGCTTTGCCCCCGCCGATCGCGCGGGGATCATCGACGCCCTCGCTGCACACCAGACCGACCCAGCCGTGTGCACCGAGGTGCCGTGGGCGATGGCCGGCCCGTCCGGTGCCGACACGACGATGCGGCACTACTCCCACGACGCCTGGAACTCGATCAGCTCCACCATCAAGCTCCCCGACCGGGGTGCCTGCCTGGGCGCCCTGGCACCGGTGCTGACCCCCAGCGAGCCGGGGGAGCGGCGCAGCTACACGGTGGTGTTCCCGATCCTGCCGTTCAGCCGCGCCGACCGGCAGACGGCCTCCGGCGAATGGGCCGCCGACATGGGCGAAGGGCTCCGCGGCAGGCTCCAGATCCGGCAACGCTCCCGGGACCGCGCCAACGTCACCCGCGCCCACCGCCTCGACGCGAAACTCGCCTCCGGCCACGCCCTCACTCGCCCCTACGCGGTCGCGTGCGTCACCGTCGCCAAGACCATGCGCGTCGCCGAGTTCGGACGCCGCCTCGACGCGTCCATCCGGCGCGCCGGCTTCGCACCCCTGCGCCTTGACCTGGCCCAGGACGCCGGCTTCGCCGCCGCCACGCTGCCCCTCGGGCTCGGGCTCACCCGGAAGGCCGACGAATGAGGACGCCACCCCGCGGCCGCTCGACCGCCCAACTGCTCGCCGACTTCGGCCACGACCTGCCCACCAAACCCGAACCCGAACGTCCCGGCAAGGAGCCGTACCTGTTCCGCCCATCGCCGCGCCACGGCCAACGGCGTCCGGGCCGAGGATGGAACGCGGCCCGGACGCCGGTCGTCCAGTACCGGATGACCAGCGACCAGGCGGCCGCATGGTGGCCGTTCATCGCGAACCCGCCCCTGCCTCCCACGGGCGCGCAGATCGGCATCGACGAACTGTCCGGGGGCAGCTTCTACGCCGACCCGCTCGGCTGGGTGCTCGACGACACCGTCCCAGTGACCAACCCCAACGTGATCACCTTCGGCAAGCCCGGCGGCGGCAAGTCCACCAACACCAAGAACTTCGCGACCCTGATGATGGACTTCGGCTACAAGGTGTTCGTCCTCGGCGACCCCAAAGACGAGTACGAACCCCTGTGCCGCGCGTTCGGCGTCCAACCGTTCGCCGTCGGTCCCGGCATGAGCGCCCGCATCAACCCGCTCGACTTCGGCCCCCTCGGCGACGGGTGGGACACCCTCGGCCGGGTGGAAGCCCAACGGAGGGCCGGGATCATCTTCCGACGCTGGCTCACCCTGATCCGCGGGCTGGTCGGCTCCCAGTTCGTGGGCGAGCAGCGAGTCCCGTTCGGGCCCACCGACGCCCGCGTCGTCGAGTCCGCCCTCGCCCAGCTGACCGGCTACCTCGACGGCCACCACACCCTTCACGTGACCACCATCCCTGCCCTGTGGCAGCTGCTCGCCAACCCCACCGAGCAGTTGGTGACCGACTGCCGGTATGCGTCGACCCGGCAGTTCCTCGACGAGACCCGCCTGCTGCGCGACGCCCTCGGCCAACTGGTCACCGGGGCACTGGCCGGCCTGTTCGACGCTCCCACCACCATCGCCGTCGACTGGACGGCGCCGATCCAGTCGTTCTCCCTGTCGCGCCTCGAACCCCTCGGCGACGAGGCGATGGGCATCGCCTTGACCTGCCTGTCGTCGTGGGGACGCGCCATGCGCGAGATCAAGGCCCCTGGTGATCTGCGGATCAACATCCGCGACGAGATGTGGAAGCAGATGCGCCTCGGCCTCGAAGCCGTCAAGAGCCTGGACGCCGACATGCGGTTCTCTCGCCGCGATGGCGAGATCCAGTTCGTCGTCGGCCACAAGCCCGGTGACATGCTCACCGTCGGCGAGTCGACCTCCGCAGCGACCGCGATCGCCAAGGAACTGTTGAACCTGGCCGACCTGAAGATCCTGCACGGTCAAGACCCCAGCGTCGCCCGCGAACTCACCGAACTGCTCGAGCTCGGCCCGATCGCCGAGCACCTGATGGCCGACTGGGCCACCCAGCGGAAGGGTCGGGCCCTGTGGTGCGTGGGCAAGCAGATCTACAAGGTGCAGACCGTCCTGCACCCCGCGGCCGCCGCGTTCACGTACACCAACCAAGCCATCGACGGCGCTCGCTAGAAGTTCGCCGGGATCACGACCGAAACGAGCTCACGATGAAGGCGATTGCCTGGGCCCTCGCACTCTCACTCGGCGCCCTGCTCACCGTCCCGCTCGCGTTGGTGTTGTTCATCACCACGCTCGCCAACCCTGCTCTCGCGGCCGGCAGCTGCACCCCGCCGGCGTCCGCGGCGGGTCTGCCGCAGCCCGGGAGCCCCCGTCAAGCGAGCCTCCATAACCCGCCGACCGAGATCCCCGCCGCCGTGCAGGCGCTCTACGAGGCAGCCGCGACCCGGTACGGGCTGCCCTGGATCCTGCTCGCCGGGGTTGGCATGGAAGAGACCAACCACGGCCGCAACATCGCCACGTCCAGCGCCGGCGCTCGCGGCCTCATGCAGTTCATGCCGGCCACCTTCGCCTCCTACGGTGTCGACGGCAACGGCGACGGACGTGCGGTCATCACCGACGACGCCGACAGCGTCCATTCTGCCGCCAACTACTTGGTGGCCTCCGGTGCGCTGTCGGGGCCCGAGGGCGTCCGGAAGGCGCTGTTCGCCTATAACCACGCCCTCTGGTACGTCAACGACGTCCTCTACTACGCGGCCGCCTACACCGGTGGCGACGTCGCCGAGAACCCGTGCGTCACCGACGACACAGCCACCGCCGGCACGCCGCTGACAGGGACCGGCCCGGCCACCGATGCCGTCAACGCCGCCCTCCGCTGGATCGGCACCCGCTACAGCTGGGGCGGTGGCACTCCCAGAGGCCCCTCGACCGGCATCTGCTGCTCTCCTGGTGGGCAAGACGGACGCATCGTCACCGGATTCGACTGCTCCGGCCTCGTGCTGTACGCCTACGCCCAGATCGGCGTTCGTCTTCCACACCTGGCCCACGACATCACCTACAACTCCGGCGGTCAGGTCATCCCGCGGGACTTCGCCCAGATGAGGCCGGGCGATGTGATCGGTTTCTCCCACACACCCGGAGGCCGCGTGTTCCACGTCGGCATCTACATAGGCGACGGCCGCATGGTGAACTCCGACGGCAGCGGCGTGTCGATCGACAGCCTGACCACCGGGTATTACAGACGACTCACCTGGCGCGTGGTCCGCTTTGTCGCTTCCTAGCTGTACCGGACAGGTTGGTTGACGTCTGGAAGACACACACCGTCCTCTCGCCCTTCCCCCGCCTAGCCGACGCGCCCTTCCCGCGTGTGGCGCGTTCGACGTCGCTTTCGTACTTGGGTGTTGCCTGCCGTGCCTCTTTGAGCTTGGGGGCAGGGTTGAATTCCATCGCATCTACAGCGCCTGTCGACGCCCAACGAGCCGGGAACGGGTGCGTATGCCAGGCACACAGGTCACGCTCGCCGACTGCCCGTTCGGGCGGTGCCCTTGTGGGAATCCTCATCATGTTCGCCGGGATCGTTGCCGCCTCGTTCGGCAAGGACGTCGAGCGTTCTCCGATCCGCTTCCCCCAGGAGGGGGACGAAGGACTCCTTGGAGACGAAGCGCCAACTCTGAGTGGGCGTGGTGGCTGGTGACTCTCTCAGCGTGCTCAAGGGAACTGGATTGGGTAGGGCCGTTGCGCAGTCCAGAAGGAGAGCGGTGGCCGCGGCTGCGCCAAGATAGTAGGTCTCGAAAGCGCGGCCGGGTATAGCTGCGCTCCTCAGATACTTGCGTTTGATCGTGGCGAGGGCGCCAGTCTCCAATGCGTCGACACGGCAGGCACCCACAACTGCGCAGACTGGTGAGGATGCGTAGAGGAGGACGAGTTGCCCAGGTGTGATCGAGGGTCGGACCCGTCTTAGCTCCACGGTCTTGTGTCCGCTCAGGATGTCTGCCGCGTGAGTGGGGTGGATCGACAACAGCATGAAGCCGCGCGCGTCCTTACCCACGTGTACCCGCCTCCATGATCTCTTCGAATACGCGAGCTCCCACTCGACATGGAGACTGTAGCTGCAGGCTCTGACCATGATGTTCAGTAATCGAGCGGAGGCGCCACAGGGGTACGGGTGTGGGCAGAAGCCTAGTGTCGCGGACTCTCAGGGCGCGTGCTCTCGCCGTCTTGATGCTTGCAGTCAGCTGATCGAGGTTCCAGGCGCCGAGTCGCTTGAACCTCGCGTACAGGTCCGACGGAGGGCCGTCCCGGACTTCGACTAGCGAGCTGCACGCGAAGATGCCTTCATGTGAACGGCCGGCCAGTCGCCAGAGGATGCGACCAGGTGACCGTTCGCCCGAGCGACCGCCTCGGTAGTACACCTGCTCCATGCCGAGTCCGAGTGCGATGGGACGGCTCAGGAGGTTCGGCGGGAAGCCGAAAAGGTCGTCTGCGTACTGCGGGCGAATTGAGACAATCCACGTTGGGATGGGGGCGTCGATGATTCGGCACGGGCGCAGGATGTGCTCGAGTTCCATGGCGCTGTCCGCACTCCAGCGCTGGTCGAGCAGCTCGAGGTGGCGCATCGTGTCGATGCCGTGCCGAGCAAGCTGCTCGAGGTGAAGGCCCAGTTCCTTTCGAGTTATGAGCCGGTGAATGGTCACGCCCACGAGTGAGGTCCCGCGATCCTCGAACCCGTCACGGAGCAGCGCAGCCCTGCTCGACCTGTGCAGATGAGGATCAGTCACTGCGATCTCCTGCGCGCCCGCGGTGAATGCGAGACGCCTAAGCTCGTCCGTGAGTTCCACGGCGAGGGTCGTCTGCAAGCTACCGGGGGTGAGCCGGAGGATCGGTACTTCCAAGCGCGCGGAACTCCAGTTGACGCCACAAAACGCGAGTGGCTCGCCGGCCTCATCCTGGATCAGCTGCCGTGAGGCGGCTGGGGACTGCGTCGCGAGGTCGTCCAACCTGGCTTCGAAGTCGCGCCGCCTCTCGCTGGCTCCGGTCGCAATGAAAGCGTTGAGGTCTTTGACCTCCTCGGGGCGTACTTCATGGACCTGAAGCTCGGTGTCGTGAAGCGCGCTGGGCACATAGGCGTCCTCGTCTGCGCCAGCCAGTGCGATCGCAACGAGCTCTGCGGGTGTCGTTACGACTAGCTGCCCTATGTCGAAGGCCGCGCCGGCAAGCCAGCTCCTCGCGCGTCGGTCACGTGTGATGACAATGGGGATGTCCGACGCCAGGGCTGTGGCGACTTGACGAAGATCGCTGCGGTCTTGGGGGCCTGTGGGCGACCTACGAAGGGCCTGAATCAACTGCGCCACGCTCTCGTCCAACTCGGCGGGTGGAATCCCGAGTCGGGGGTAGTGGTTGTGAAGTATGGACAGGAGGGCTTCGCGCTCGGCCGCTTCGGCCCGGCGGTTGATCTCAACTGCTGTCTCAGGAGCAACGAGGAGCTCGGTGAAGTCACGCACTCGATCCAAGTTGGCGCGAGTCGCCTTCGCCACGTGATCCGGGGTGCGGGTGTGCAGGTCAATGAAGACGTTGGCGTCGATCAGGACTGGGACCTTGCCTGGGGGCGATCCGGCCCAGGTGAGAAGGTCTTGATGTCCATGGTCCAGCCACCAGAGAGTGAGGAGCTGTCCCTTGCTGCCCCGACCGGGAAGGTTCCCTAGTGCGGTGAAGCCGAGCGCAGGCCAGACCTGGTTCGCAGGAAAGTCCCTTCGGCAGCGCGCTCGGATGCCGGTTCGATCGGCGTACCGGTTGCTTATGGCCTGGATGAGCGTGCGCGCGACCCCTTTGCGCTGCGCTTCGGGATCGACGGCCAGGTGGGCAATCGCGACCTCCTTCCGGGGGAGTCGCACCAGCACATAACCCCGCAACTCATTGCCGCTGACGGCTGCAACTACGCGTCCTTCATCTATGGCTTCGTTCCAGGCGGCGTACGGCATCGGGCCGAGGTATTTGCGTAATGAGTCACCCAGTTTGACGACAGCCGCCGCGAGAAGGGTCGACGGTTCGACCACACATGTCGTGGTAGTTGAGGAAGACGATGCCATTGGAATCCTCACGAGCAGATTGGGGTGCGATGCCATCCTGCCAGTTGCGTCATCCCAATAACTGCGGTCGGCGGCCACTGGCGTCCACCTCGATGATTCATGGAGGGCCGGTCCCCGCTGATCGGACCGCTCGTGGGCTCTGGAGCGTCTGATTCGATGGTGGGCGCGCGGGGGCGGTCCGGGTGCCCGGGTGGCTGCCGGTTCCACTGCCGGCGATGCGTGTCCTTCCTTGGTCGTGGGTCCGTGGGGGGCTCGGGTCAGTGGGGGTGGAGGGCGTGCAGGCGGGTCCAGGCGGTGATCAGGTCTTCGGTCCACGCCCAGTCGTCGGGGAGTTTCAGGATTCTCTTGCGGGCGTGTCGGACGAGGCGGGCGGGGACAGCGAGGAGCCGGAACCTGAGGGCCTTGGGTTCGGCGGTCTTGAGGTCGCCGTCGAGGGCGAGGTGGCGTAGCCACGCGGTGAGGGTGACGGCGAGGGCGGCCAACTGCAGCCAGGAGGCGTTGCGGCCACTGTCGGCGGTGGGAAGTTTTTCGGCACCCATGGCCTTCAACTCCTTGATGCTGTCTTCGACGTGGGCTTGGGTGCGGTGCCGGGCATCCAGCCATTGGGTCTGCCCGCCGATCGTGTTGGTGACGAACGCGCCATAACGCCAGTGGGCGTCTTCCCCCAGCGGCGCTTGCTCGGTGACGGCGCGGGGGGTCCGGCTGGCGATGACGCGCAGGTCGGCGGGCCAGCCTGCGAGTTGGTCCCCGCCCGGGCCGTGGCGGAGGATCCCGGTCAGGTCCACAACCTGCCCGCTGGCCTGGGCTTGCCCGGTGGCGGGCAGCCTGCTCGTCCACCCGTACTCGGGGAGTGCGGTGATCGCGGTCCGGGTGCGTTCGTCGACGGGCCAGCCGATCGAGTACTCCACCCGCCGGCCGCGGCGGCCATGCTCGGGGGCGGTGTTCAGGCTGGTCAGATGGTCGATCACGGTGTGGGAGGCCCCTGCTCCGTCGATCGTGACCAACACGTCACGCCGATGCCCGGCCGGGACCTGCGCCAGCGCCGCACCCAGGACTTTCACGTGGTCGGTGGCGGTGAACGAACCGGCGTTCCCCGGGCGGTGCATCACGGCCAGGTGGTCGCCGGTGTTAGAACACCACGCGGTCAACGGGTGGAACCCGATCCCGCCCCTTGTAGTGCCCGGCCACGCTCGGTTCCTTCATCGTCGCTGATTCGATGATGGTGGCATCCACCCGGACCACCGTCACCGGCAGCCGACCGGCCCCCTCACCGGTGCCGACCGGATGGGTCAGTGGCTGGCCGGCCACCTGCACTGCGGGCAGCAGGCCGTGGTTGCCGGCCACGATCTGGTCCCACACCCTGGCGCGGACCCCGGCGAGCATCCGCGCGTACTTGCGGTCGGGCAGACCATCAGCACCCACATGCTCGGCGAGTTCGTCCAGAGCTCGGAGCACGGTGGTGTCCGAAGCACCACCAGAAGGGCCGAACAGTTCGACCTGCCGGGTCAACGCCTCGACATCGCTCAGACAAGACGCGCCCGTGACCAGGGCGGCGACCGCATCGGTCAACAGCCGGCCCCGGTCCCGTCGCGGGCTGAACCCGCGCCGGGCCACCACTCCACGCAGGCCCGCGGTCAGCCCGACCCGGTCAGCCAGCAGGCGAGGCAGGACCACCCCGGCATGCGCGACCACGCCCTGCCCACCCGCCGCGATCGCCAAGCCCTTCGACCAGCCCGCGGCCGGGTCCGGCAGGCCTGATTCCCCAGCACGGTGGGCAGGAGTACGCTGCACCATACGGGTGCTCCGATCTTTGGGTGACTACCAGCTTGAACAACTCGTATCCTCCCAAGTCGGAGCACTCTCACACCTCCCGACAGGCCGACCACGACCCACCCCCTGTGAATACTCCAGGTCCACTCGTGTCTATCGCCCTGAGACACCCGGCGGTGATGGACTACGGGCTCGGTGCAGGCAGCCGAGCATCTCTCAGCTCAGCTCAGCTCAGCTCAGCCCGTCGGCACGGAGACACGGGCGATCTGACCGTCTCTACCCGGACGTCCCTTCAACCAGAAGAACTGTCGTCAAATGGGCGGGATCGAATGTCCTGTCCCCGGACGCATCTCGGAACCCGTTAGGAGGGTGACGGTGAAGGGAGCGCTGATGCAGCGAGAGCGCGTGAGGGACCAGTACCCATGGACGTGGGAGATCCCCCTGGCCGTCGTCTGCGCGGTGCTCGTCGTGGGGGTCGCAGGGTGTCAGGTCGGTCGGTCGCTCGCGAACTGGTTCGCCGGCGCTGGCTGGCTCTGGCCGCCCCCGGACAAGCTGGTGACCAGCATCCCGGCCATGCTGGCTGGCGACGCCGCTTCCGGACTGTCCGGAGTCCACCAAACGGCCATTGAGACCGACCTGTGGGGGTGGCTGGCCATCGTCGGCTTGCTCACACTCGCGGTGTCCACCATCGTCTGCGTGTGGGCGTGGCGCCAGTGGGGGCCGGGGCGGATGCGCGGCATGGCGACGGTCACCGAAGCCCACGAGCTCCTCGGTGAGCATCGGCTGTGGAAGGTACGACACGTGGTCCGTCCGGACTTGTACCCCGCAGGGCGGAGGGCCAGGCGATGACCGGGCGTCAAGCTGTCGAGCGACGTTGGACCACCCGGGCTAAGCGATTTGATCCTGCCCAGGTGGGGTGGCGCATCGGCGTCGGCCACCAGCCGAGGTCGGGGGCGCTGTGGTGTCCCTGGGACCGGACAGCTGGCGTCATCGGCCCGCAGGGGTCCGGAAAGACGCTGGACCTGCTGACGCCGGCGCTCATCAACGCCCCCGGCGCCGCGCTGGTCACACTTACAAAGCCCGACGACCTGCTCCTGTCGCTCCCCGAACGCTCCATAGACGGACGCCCGTGCGTCGTGCTCGACCCGTTCGGGCTCGTCCCTGGCCTGCCCGAGCTCGTTTGGGACCCGATCGCCGGGTGTGTCGACCGCATGGTGTCCGAACGACGTGCAAAGGCGTTCACGGCGGGAACCATCCATGGGACGAGCCACGGGTCGGGGGACGCTGCGGCCCGGTTCTACGCCGCCGAGGCCGCGAAGGTATTGATGGCGTACTTCCACGCAGCAGCGCTCACGGGCAAGACCCTGGATGACCTGCTGGCGTGGGTGGCCAAACCGTTGTCGACGTCCCAGCCGGAGGAGATCCTGCGGAGACATCCGCACTCCGATCCCTTGTGGGCCGGGCTGCTGCAGGGGGCGCTGCGGGGTGACGAGCGCACGAGCGCGAACACGATCACGACGGTCCAGCAGGCCATGTCGCTGTTCTTCCAGGACGACATCCGCCGCCGTTGCGTACCGTCGGAGCGGCGGCCGGCCACCAACGTCGCCGAGGTGCTCCGCAACCGGGGGACCATCTACCTCTTGGGCCGGGAGGACCCGTACGCGTCGGCGTCCCCGTTGATGACGGCGGTCGCCGAGCACGTCCTCGATACCGCGATCCAGCAGGCCAACGGCAGCCAGTTCGGGCGCCTGTGCCCGCCCATGTTGGCCTGCTTGGACGAACTGCCATCGACGGCTCCGCTGCCCACGCTCCGGACGCGGATGGCGAACGAGCGGGCGCTCGGGTTGTCGTTCATCTACGCGGCGCAGACGTTCCGGCAGTTGGCGGCGATCTTCGGCGAGCAGGAGGCCCGCGCCCTCGTGGGGCTCACCAACGTGCTGGTGTGGTTCGGCGGCTCGAAGGACGTGTCGTTCAATCAGGAGGTCTCCGACCTGGTCGGCCGCGTCCGGGTGCCCCGCTCGTCGTGGCAGATGGGAGGGGGCAGGGGACGCACGATCCACTCCGAGGAGATCCCGATCTTGCGTCCCGAAGAGCTACGGCAGTTGCCTGACAAGCAGGCGCTGGTGATCGCGGAGAACGCCAGACCGATCATCGCCCGGCTGCATCGGTGCATCGAGGGACGCGATGGCCGACGGCTGCTGGCCCAACAGCGAGCGCTTCGGGAGGAGCTTGCCGTGGGACGTGCCGGGGGTGGTGACGTGGAGGTCCGTACCGCCGCCGCCCTCGTGGAAGCGCAACGTCATGGCTGGTGAACAGGCGACCCACGCTGGCCCGCTCGTGGTGGGCTTCCCGGCGCCGGGCAGTCGGGTCCAGAAGGCCTACCACGATCTGTGGGAGGCCCAGAGCGGCAGTGAGGAGCGCAAGAAGAAGCTGGGTAACCCCGCCAACCTGCCGCGCCCGTGGGACCCGACCACCTGTCTTGACGCCGGCCTGCGGTGGGAGGTCTGGCTGTGGCTCGACCAGGTGGCGGAGTGGATCAACACGGAGTACGTGTGGGAGGGCTCGGGAGGCGGGTGCATTCCGCACTGTTGGCCGCTGCATCCGCACCTTGTCCATGAGTTGGCCGTGGTGGCCGACCAGCGCCGCCGCGCCGGCCACGCGCCGACGTCGGACGTTCTCGAGAACTGGCACCGTTACGTCCTGCCCGGCTTCATCGATCGGATGCGGCAGCGGCTTAAGCAGTCCTGCGACGACGAGCACCAGACCTGGCCCGGCCGCAGCCGCTACACCCGCCACACGAGCGAAGAGGCGTCTGACCTGCGGCTCCGAGCGTTCGAGTCGGACCTGTTCGCACTCGCCCACGACGGGGACGTTCGGTCCGCCCGGCAACAACTCACCCTCCTGGACGGCGGTGACCTGATCGACCCCTCCACCGGAGAGGTCTTCTAGGATCGCCCAGAGCATCGCCAGACACTGCGGCGCTCGCGAGCGTCCGCGTGGACACAGTCGACCTCGCGTCGGGTCAGAGCACACATCGATGGGCGAACCGCGACCACCGCCGGCCCGGATCAGTCCGGGTCAGCTCCGATGCTGGCACAGTAGGGGGACAGCCCCCGACGAAGAGAGCATCCTCAGCGTGACCATCAATGGCAAT
>JBDHZH010000040.1:0-27841 GCA_039811745.1 Arachnia sp. | reverse complement strand
GTCGTAGCGGAAGGTGTCGCTGCGGGTCTCCTCGTCGAGGTCGTCGCCGTCGCGCGGGACGGTGCGCAGGTCGGACACGGAGATGGTCAGGCCCTTGTTGAGGAACGCCATCTCGCGGAACCGGCCCGCGAGCGTGTCGTAGCTGAAGTCGGTGGTCTCGAAGATCTCCTTCGAGGGGTAGAACGTGATGGTGGTGCCCGTCTCCTCCGACGGTTCGAGCCGCTGCAGCTCGCCGGCGGGGGTGCCGAGGTGGAACGTCTGCGCCCAGCGGTAGCCGTCGCGCTTGACCTCGACGGTGAACTCCTCGCTCAGCGCGTTCACAACCGAGGAGCCGACGCCGTGCAGGCCGCCGGACACCTTGTAGCCGCCGTCGCCGAACTTGCCGCCGGCGTGCAGCACCGTCAGCACCAGAGTCACGGTCGGGATCTTCTCGATCGGGTGCTCCTTGACGGGGATGCCGCGGCCGTCGTCGGAGACGCGGACGCCGCCGTCGTCGAGCAGCACGACGTCGATCCGGTCACAGTGGCCGGCCAGGGCCTCGTCGACGGAGTTGTCGACGATCTCGTAGACGAGATGGTGCAGGCCCCGCTCGCCCGTGGAGCCGATGTACATGCCGGGACGCTTGCGGACGGCCTCCAGCCCTTCGAGGACGGAGATCTGGTCGGCGTCGTAGTCGCCGTTCGACGTGGTGTCACCGACATCGGTGAGCCCCTCCAGGCGCGTCGTCTCCACGTCTTCCAAGAACTCTTCCGACACGAAATCTCCTGATCATGAAACAGCCGTCGGAAACCGACGGCCCGGGCAACCACACCAGTCTACCGCCTTGCTCCGCCAGACGCGTCAGAGGCCGGTTTGCAGGCCCCGGCAGGGGTGAAGCCGACCCCGGATACGGCTTGCGGCCCGGCAGGGCCTCCCGTGGGCCCTCAGGGGGACGATCGGCATGGGTCCCGGGCCCGCGGCGGGGCGGACATATCAGACGAGTTCGCGTGTTTCTATTCAAAGCGCATACGCCGGGGTGCGTGAGGCAATAGTGTCAGCCCTGGGGACTCCATCGCGCCCCGAACGAACCACGGCGAAGGCAGGATTCACATGGCAACCACCGCAGAGGCACCACCCGAGGAACCACAGCAGAAGGGCATCCTCGCCTGGATCGAGCGTGTCGGCAACAAGGTGCCGAACCCCACCATCATGTTCGTCTACCTCATCGGCATCATCGCGGTGCTGTCCGCCATCCTGTCGTGGGCCGGGGTGAAGGTGACGGACAACGTCGTCGTGCCGGTCCCGCGAGACGAGTTCCACCAGATCATGGAGCACCTCGGAGGTGAATGGTCACTCTACGACTCGGTGACCGGGCAGCCCATGGAGGTGCCGGACCTCATCGAGAAGGAGATGACGTTCCCGGTACGGAACCTGATCTCCGTCGAGGGCCTGCGGTTCTTCTTCTCGTCCTTCGTCAACAACTTCGCAGGCTTCGGCGTCGTCGCCGTCGTGCTCGTCTCGATGGCCGGCGTCGGCGTCGCCGAGCACGCCGGACTCATGGGCGCGCTGATCCGCAAGATGGTCAAGGTGGCGCACCCGAAGTCCCTCGCGTTCATCCTGATCTTCACCGGTGTCCTTGCCTCCGTCGCCACGGATGCGGGCTACCTGATCCTGGTGCCGCTCGCTGCCGCCGCGTTCTTCACTGTCGGGCGTCACCCCCTGGCCGGCCTGGCGGCGGCGTTCGCGGGCGTCGGGGCGGTGTTCGGTGTCAACCTGCTGATCACACCGTCCGACAGCATGCTGACCGAGGTCACCAATGAGGTGCTCGCCAAGGCGGGTATGGCGCAACTGGAGGTGACGCAGAACTACTTCTTCAGCGTCGTGTCCTCCATCGTCATGTCGGTCGTAGTCCTGCTGGTGCTGATGTTCGTCACCGAGAAGAACCTCGGCGTCTACGACCGCTCCCAGGCACTCGCGGCCGAGGAGACCGACGTCGACGAGGTCGCCGAGGCGCGTGGCCTGAAGTTCACCTGGTGGGCGTTCCTCGGCAGCGTCGCCGTCGTAGTGCTGCTGACGGCCCCGCCCGGGGCTCCGCTGCGCGACGCCACCACCGGCGCCATCATCGGCAACACCCCGTTCATGGCCAGCCTGGTGTTCATCATCTCGCTGATCTTCATGGTGTGCGGCATGGCCTACGGCATCGGAGCGAAGACGCTGATGGGCGGCGACGCCGTCGTCGGCGCCATCGGCAAGACGTTCGGCAGCCTCGGCGGCCTGCTGCTGATGTTCCTGATGATCGCCCAGTTCATCGCCTTGTTCAACTGGTCCAACCTGCCGACGGTGGCGGCCGTCGCGGCTGCGGAGGCGCTGAAGACCGCGAACGTTCCCGCGATCGTGCTGCTCGTGTTCTTCATCCTTGTCATCGTCCTGCTGGACTTCATCCTGCCTGGCCTGGTGCCCAAGTGGGTCATCTTCGCGCCGGTGTTCATCCCGATCTTCGCCCAGCTGAACGTGGCGCCGCAGACGCTGCTGGCCGCCTACCGCGTCGGCGACTCCCCCATCAACGTCATCACGCCCCTCATGGTGTACCTGCCGTTCATGGTCACCGTCGCCCAGCGGTACAAGAAGGACGCCGGCATCGGCACGATCATCTCGCTCATGATCCCCTACACCGCCTGGGTGCTGCTGTCCTGGACCGTGCTCTACGTGCTGTGGTTCCTGCTGGGCATCCCGTGGGGCCCGGGCGCACCCGTCGGCATGAACTGATTATAATCAACGCAACTACTCCCTGAAGAGAGGTCTTCACCCATGACAACACCCGTCATGTCGACATCCGTCGCACCCTCGCTGGACGCGAGGGTCAACATCTCCGTCGTCACCATCGGCGACGCCATCGACGCCGACGCCCTCGCAGTGCCCGTCACCACCGACGGCGAAGTGCCCGAGGTTCTCGGCATCGACCTAGACGCCCTCAAGAAGGCCGGGTTCGTCCCCAACGTCGGCGCGGCCATCGCCTTCCCGTCGTCGGTGCCCCCGGTGCTGGTCGCCGTCGGCGTCGGCAAGGTCGCCGAACTCGGCACCGCCTGCGTGCGCGACGCCGCCGCAGCGTTCGCTCGCGCCGTCCCGAACGACGCCAGGCTGGCCACTCGCGTGCCCGCCACCGACAAGCTGTCGGCCGCCGAGGCCGCGGCTGCCATCGTCGAGGGCGTGCTGCTGGCCCGCTACCAGTTCTCGCTGCGCAGCGAACCCAAGGGCCCCGTCGCCGTCACCGACCTGGTGCTGGTGGCCCCCGAGGGTCAGGCCGACGCCGTCGCCGAGGGTGCCCGCCTCGGGCAGATCACGGCCCGCGCCGCCTGCCTCGGCCGCGACCTGGCCGCCGGCATCGCCGGCATGCTGACGGCCACGCGCATGGCCGACCTCGCCGTCGCGCTCGGGCCCGACGCGGGTCTGGTGGTCGAGACCTACGACAAGGCCGCCGCCACCGAGATGGGCCTCGGCGGCCTGCTCGGCGTGAACAAGGGCTCCGTGCAGGAGCCGCGGATGATCGTCATGAAGTACGTCCCCGAGGGCGAGGCAACGGGGCATCTGGCGTTCGTCGGCAAGGGCATCATGTACGACTCGGGCGGCATCAACCTCAAGCCCGGCGACCTGTCGCACTCGCAGATGAAGAACGACATGACCGGCGCGGGCGACATCCTCGCCGCCATGACTGCGTTGAAGGACCTGGGCTGCCGTTCGAAGGTGACCGCCTACCTCATGTGCACCGACAACATGCCGTCGGGCTCCGCGATGCAGCTCGGCGACGTCCTGACCGCCCGCGGCGGCAAGACCGTCGAGGTGCTGAACACCGACGCCGAGGGCCGCCTGGTCATGATGGACGGCCTCGTGCTCGCCACGGAGGAGGGCGTCGACGCGATCCTGGACATCGCCACCCTCACCGGCCAGGCCCTGCGGACTCTGGGCGAGGAGGTCGCGGCGGTCATGTCGAACTCCGACGACTTCGTCGGGCAGGTCTCCGCCGCCGCCGAGATCGTCGACGAGCCGGTGTGGCGCCTGCCGCTGGTCAAGGCCTACCGGGCCGAGCTGGACTCCGACATCGCCGACATCAAGAACCTCGGCGGCATGAACGCCGGATCCATCACCGCCGGCCTGTTCCTGCAGGATTTCGTCGGCGACACCCCGTGGGTGCACGTCGACATCGCAGGCACGGCACAGTCGTCGAAGGCCTACCGCTGGATCAACCGCGGCCCGACGGCGTTCGGCGTCCGGCTGCTCATCCAGACGGCCCTGGACTTCAAGGTGCCCACCAAGGCCTGATCCCCTGCCCCCTCCCCCCGCGTTTACCACCACTGCCCGCGTTTACCACCGTCGTGATGGTGGTAAACGCGGGCAGTGGTGGTAAACCCAGAAGGGCGCCGGCTGTGCACCTCTGACAAGGACGAACGGCCCACGTTCACATCAGGCCAGCTTCACCGTCGTGAGGCAGGTGGGGTCGTCCTTTCCGGTGCCGATCCGCGCCTCGAAGCTTCGGCCGTCATGGGTGACGGTAAGCGTGGCACGGATGTCGCGGGGCAGCCACAGACCGCTGAAGCCGTTGTCGAACGTGGTGCGGTCCTCGTCGAGGAGCACCCCGCCGTCGTCGCCGGTGACCGTGACGTGGATGGGCGCGTTGGCGAGCTCGCCGCGGCACGTCGTCAGGCTGTGGAAGAAGCAGTCGTGGGTCCTTGCCAGATACGGCGCGAACGACACGTAGAACTCACCCGGCATCCGCAGCGACGCCTCGACGCCGTCGGCCCTCTTCAGGAGCAGCTCGTCGGGCCGGATGGAGGCGATCACACCGTCGGGACGCTCGGCGACCGGCTGGGCGTCGAGGGTGTCGATCACCTGCTTGGCGTCGGCCCCGGCGAGGCCGAGTGGCGCCAGGATGGCGTCGGCGCCCGTGGGTGCCGGCTGGGCGTCGGCCTTGGGCCGTTCCTCGGAGCCGGCAGTGCAGGCGACCGTGGCGACGAGCGTGGCGAGGCCGAGCCCGCCGATCAACAGGCGGCGACGTGAGGGACTGATCATCAGGGTCCTTCTCGGTTCAAGTGCGGTTGAGGGTCGGTTCACGGCTGGTCGATGAGCTTGCGGCGGACCTCGTACTCCTCAGGCGTGATCTCGCCGCGGGCGAGGCGTTCCTTCAACAGTGCCTTCGGGTCGGTGGTGGGCCGGGCCTCAACACCGCGGTCGCGGCCGGGCAGGATGGCACGGATCAGCAGCACGACGAGCACCCAGAACGCCACGACGCCGCTGCCCATGATCAGCCACATCACCCAACCCATGCCTGCCCCGTAACCCCACATCATGTCCCTGCTCCTCACTGCTTCGACCTGTTTCGACGGGCATCGTGCCCATGACCCCAAGGCTGCCAAGAGATGGTGGGCAAGCGGTGGGGGAACGGTTGAGGTTTGGTTAAGGATTGCGGCGAACGGGCATTCCTTGGGACGCCCGGCCAGACTTGGCCATGTGAGCAACCCCAGCATCGCCGAGCACCCGACGAGGGTCCTGGTCGTCGAGGACGAACGGGTCTTGGCGGGCACCGTCGCGGCCTACTTCGACCGGGCCGGGTACGACGCCGCGGCGGTCCACGACGGGCCGGCCGCCGTGCAGGCGGTCCGGGACATGGCACCCGACGTCGTGATCCTCGATCTCGGCCTGCCGGGCCTCGACGGCATCGAGGTGTGCAGGCGGATCCGCACCTTCTCCGACTGCTACATCCTCATCACCACCGCCCGCAAGGACGAGGTCGACACCCTCATCGGGCTGTCGGTCGGCGCCGACGACTACCTCACCAAGCCGTTCAGCGTCCGCGAGCTCGTCGCCCGGGTGCAGGCGATGCTGCGCAGGCCCCGGGCCGGTTCGGCCGGGCGCGCACCGTCGCAGGTGTGGCGGTTCGGGGAGTTGCTGATCGACGCCGACGCCCGTGAGGTCCGGCTGGCGGGTGAACTCGTCGACCTGACGCCGACGGAGCGCGACCTGCTGATCGCGCTGGCTTCGCAGCCGAACCTCGCATTGACCAGGCGGCAGTTGATCGACGAGGTTTGGGGGGCAGGCTGGGGCGGTGAAGAACGCCTCGTCGACGTGCACATCGCCCACCTGCGCAAGAAACTGGGCGACGACCCGGCGACGGACCGGTTCGTCATCACCGTCCGCGGCGTCGGCTACCGGATGGGCAGGGGCTGATGGGGGCCGCCGCGAGGACGAGGCAGCCGAAGGGGCTCGCCACCCGGCTGCTGGCCGGCCAGCTCATCGTCATGCTCGCCGGCGCGGTCACCGTCGGGCTCGTCGCCTCGTTCGTCGGCCCGCTGATCTTCCACGACCACCTCCTGCAGGCCGGGACCGAGATCGGCCCGACGGCGTTGGCGCACATCGAGATGGCCTACCTCGACGCGTCGCTGCTCGCCGTCGGGCTCGGGCTGGTCATCTCGCTGGTGGCGGCCACGCTGGTGACGCTGTACCTGACGAACAGGATCGGGCGTTCGCTTGGGTCGCTGGCGGTCGTCGCTGGGGAGTTGTCGCGGGGGCACTACGACGCCCGGGTCCCGGCCATCGGGACCGGCACGGAGCTGGACATGCTGGCCGGGGCGATGAACGACATGGCGGGGCGGTTGGAGGGCACCGAGCAGACGAGGCGCCGCATGCTGTCCGACCTTGCGCACGAACTGCGCACCCCGATCGCCACGCTGGCCGCCTACCACGACGCCCTGCACGACGGCATCGCGGTCCTCGGGCCCGAGTCGGAGGAGGTGCTGGCCGACCAGACCGGCAGGCTGGCCCGGCTCGCCGACGACCTCGACGAGGTGTCCACCGCCGAGGAGGGCAGGCTCGCGCTGGACATCCGGGCAGAGCGCGTGGCCGACCTGGTGCGCACCGTCGCCGAGGCCGCGGAGGCGAAGTTCCTCGAGGCCAGGGTGCGGCTGGTGGCGGAGCCCAGCGGCGGGGCCGGGATGCTGGTAGCCGTCGATCGGCAGCGGATCGGCCAGGTGCTGGACAACCTGCTGTCCAACGCGCTGCGGCACACCCCGGTCGGCGGCACCGTCGAACTGTCGGCACAGCCCGACGGCGGCGAGGCTGCGATCGTCGTCGCCGATTCGGGCGAGGGCATGTCCGCCGACGACCTCAGCCACGTCTTCGAGCGGTTCTACCGCGCCGACCGCTCCCGCACCCGGGGCCGTAGCGGCTCCGGCATCGGGCTGACCATCAGCCGCGCCATCGTCGACGCCCATGGCGGCACCATCACCGCCGCCAGCCCCGGCATCGGGCAGGGTTCGACGTTCACCGTCCGCCTCCCGCTGTTGGCCGGCTGAGGGAGTCGCGGGACCCGGCGAGAGTCCGCGCCCAACCACGGGAGGTTTCGCTGGTCGAGTAGTGCCCGGCGAGGAACGAGCCGGGCACGTGTCGAGACCCCGACCAAGTCCCCGGGAACCCTCACCAGATCTCGACACGCCTCCTCGTCCCTCGTCGGCTACTCGATCAGCGGATGGGGGGATCCGCTGGTCGAGCCAGCGAGCGCCTGCGCGAGCGACGGTCGAGACCCCGACCAAGTCCCCACAGCCCCTCACCAGGTCTCGACACGCCTCCTCGTCCCTCGTCGGCTACTCGATCAGCGGATGGGGGGATCCGCTGGTCGAGCCAGCGAGCGCCTGCGCGAGCGACGGTCGAGACCCCGACCAAGTCCCCACAGACCCTCACCAGGTCTCGACCGACGTGCCGGGCTCGTTCCTCGCCGGGCACTGGCTCGATCAGCGGAAAGGGGGGATCCGCTGATCGAGCCAGCGAGCGCCTGCGCGAGCGACGGTCGAGACCCCGACCAAGTCCCCACAGACCCTCACCGGGTCTCGACCGACGTGCCGGGCTCGTTCCTCGCCGGGCACTGGCTCGACCAGCGGAATGGCAGAGGTCAGGGGAGCAGTCCGAGGGCCTTGACGGCGTCCGCCTCGCGACTGAGTTCCTCCACCGAGGCGTCCAGCTTCGTGCGGGCGAACGCGTTGAGCTCCAGGCCCTGCACGATCGACCAGTCGCCGTCCGCACACGTCACGGGGAAGGACGACACCAGCCCGTCGGGCACGCCGTAGGAGCCGTCGCTGACCACCGCCATGGACGTCCAGGTGCCCGGGCGGGTGCCGCGGAGCCAGTCGCGGGCGTGTTCCAGGGTCGCGTTGGCGGCCGATGCTGCGCTGGAGGCGCCGCGCGCCGCGATGACCGCGGCACCGCGGGCGGCGACCTGCGGGATGTAGTCGAAGTTCAACCACGCGTCGTCGCCGATCCACCTCGCCGCGGAGACGCCGCCGATGGTCGCGTTGAACAGGTCCGGGTACTGCGTCAGGGAGTGGTTGCCCCAGATCGTCATCCCCTCGACGTCACCGACAGCGAGGTTGGCGCGCCTGGCGAGCATCGCCCTGGCCCGGTTGTGGTCCAGCCTCGTCAACGCGGTGAACCGTTCCCGCGGGATGGCCGGCGCGTTGCGGTAGGCGATCAGGGCGTTCGTGTTGGCCGGGTTGCCCGTCACGACGACGCGGATGTCGTCGGCGGCGACCTCGGCCAGCGCACGGCCCTGCTCCGAGAAGATCGCGCCGTTGGCCTGCAGCAGGTCCGAGCGTTGCATGCCCGCCCTGCGCGGCATCGCCCCCACGAGCAGGGCCAGGTCGGCGCCGTCGAACACCGCGCGCGGGTCCGATCCGATCTCGACCCCGGCCAGCGCGGGGAAGGCGCAGTCGTCGAGTTCCATGACGACGCCCTCCAGCGCCCCCAAGGCCGCGGGCACCTCGAGCAGCCTCAGCTCGATCGGCCGGTCCCCGCACAGGTCGCCGGCGGCCAGCCGGAACAGCAGCGAGTAGCCGATCTGCCCGGCCGCCCCGGTGACCGCGATCCGCAGCGGCTTCATCTCAGCGGACGTTGAGGTCGTCGACCAGCACGCAGCGACGGGTCCGGGCGAAGTTGCGGGTACGCGTCAGGCCCTCGCCGGTGGGGCCGGCGATGGTGAAGGTTGAGTAACCCTCTCCGCCGATGCCGATGCCGTTGAAGGAGGGCCCGTTCTTCACGAAGATCGTGGTCTGGATCTCGCGTCCCATCTTCGTCAACATCTTCACGTCACGCGAGTGCATGATCGCGGTGTGCCGGTTCCCGTGCTCAAGCTCGACGGCCAGCTCGATGGCGGCATCCACGTCGGGCACGCGCACGATGCCGAGGATCGGCATCATCAGCTCGTGCACCACGAACGGGTGGTCGGCGGAGGCCTCGCAGATGATCAACCGCACCCCGACGGGGGGCTCGACGCCGATCCCGCGCAGGATCTCGGCGGCCGGTTTGCCCACCCAGTTCGTCTGCGGGCCGGTGCCCCGCTCGTTCAGCACCAGCCGCTCGAGCCTCGCGACTTCGTCGGCGCTCGCCTCGTAGGCGCCGGCCTTGATCATGTTGAACTTCAGCAGGTCCGCGATCGACTCGACCGCGATGCACTCCTTCTCGGAGGTGCACGGCAGGTTGTTGTCGAAGCTGGCGCCGTCGACGATGCACTTGGCGGCATGCTCCAGATCGGCGGTCGCGTCGACGACGACCGGCGGGTTCCCCGCGCCGGCGCCGATGGCCTTCTTGCCGGAGCTGAGCACCGTCTGGACGATGCCGGGGCCGCCGGTGGCCACCAGCATCTTCACCGCCGGGTGGGCGATCATCGCGTTGGTCGCCTCGATGGACGGCTCGGCGACCGTGACGATCAGGTTGTCGGGGGCCCCCGCCGCACGCAGCGCCCTGTTGAGCTCGCGCACCTGCCACGTGGACAGGTTCTTCGCGCGCGGATGCGGGCTGAACACGACGGTGTTGCCGGCGGCGATCATCCCGATCGAGTTGCAGATGATCGTCTCGGTCGGGTTGGTCGTCGGGGTGATGGCGCCGATGACGCCGTAGGCCGAGTACTCGACGGTGGTGAGGCCGCCGTCGCCCGACCAGGCCGACGTCTCGAGGTCCTCGACGCCGGGGGTGTTCTCGGCGGCGAACTTGTTCTTCAGGTACTTGTGCGCCACATCGCCCATGCCGGTCTCGATGACGGCCTGCGCCGCCATTTGGTCGAGGTTGGCCGGCAGCAGCATCACGTCGCGGATCGCCTGCACGAAGCGGCGACGCTCAGCCATCGAGCAGCGACGGAACCGGTTCGCCGCGACGGCGGCCGCCTCGATGGCAGTCTCCATGGAGGCGAAGACCCCGTCGGCATCTGCGGGCGCCGGTGCGACTGTGCCGGGCACGTTGGCCAGCACCTTCCGGATCACGGCCTCGATCTGTGCGGCATCGATCGTCATGACATGTCTCCCAACACTTGTTCCATCGCGAATTCAAGAATCTGGCAGTCTTCCTCGACCGTCCCGCCCGAGACCCCGAGCCCGCCGAGCAGGCGGCCCCGGGCGAAGACGGGTTCCCCGCCTCCGAAGAGCACGATCCGGCCCCGGTTCCCGTCCGCGAGGCTCGGCAGCCCCGCCGCGGCGGCCCGCCCGAGCGTTGCCGTGGACTGCTTGAACGCGTTGGCGGTCCACGCCTTGTTCATGGCGATGTCGAGGCTGCCAAGCAGCGAGTCGGCCATCCGGTGCAGCAGGATCGGGTTGCCGGCCGGGTCGACGGCGGCGAACACGACCGGCACCCCGAGGTCGGCGGCCCTGGACTCGACGGCCTCGGCGAGCCGTTTGCACAGCGCCAGCGTCAACTCGGCGGGCGCCCCCGCGGGTTCGCCGAGTTCGGTGGGCAGGTACCGGGCGACGACCTCGCGCACCACCCGCTCCAGTCGGGCCAGGTCGAACCACGTCTCGGTGAGCCTGGCCAGCGCGTACACGGCGTCGGAGAGCCGATTGAGGTACTTGACGAGTTCCGGACGGACAGGGACGGTCCCGGAGAGGGTCAGGACCCGGCGCTCCGCCCGCCGCACGACGGTGCGGGCGATGTGGAACGGGGCTGAGACGGCATCACGGCCCGGCACGACGAAGGCACGCTGCGGGCCGGTCACGGCCAGGCAGTCGTCGATCAGGTGCTCCAGATCGGTGATGTCGCCCTCGTCGATCTTGTTGCCGAGGATCGCGGCGCCCGCCTCGTCGGAGGCGAGTTCGGCCCCGAGCGTGAACAGGCGCTGCTGGATGGCGTGGACCCGGTCGCGCCAGGGGCCCGGTTCGAGCCCGGCCTTGGCCTGGCCGATGGCCGCGTTGGCCTCGTCGACCGTGCCGTACGCCTCCACGCGGAGGCTCTGTTTCGGGACCCGGGACCCGCCGAACAGGCCGGTGTCCCCCGAGTCCCCGGTGCGTGTGTAGACGGCGGGCATGATCAGCCGACCTCCACCTCGTCGACGATGCCGACGATGGTCGAGTCGATGGGGGCTTCCTTGCGGTCGGCCGCGAACCGGGCCGAGGAGCCCTTCGTGACGATGACCGTCTCACCGCGGCCCGCGCCGACGGTGTCGACGCACACCTCCGGGAGCCCCTCCTCCCGGGAGTCCTGCGTCAAACGCCTGGTCAGGAGCAGTTTGAAGCCGACGAGCCGTGGGTCCTTGCTCGTCGAGACGACGGTCCCGACCACCTTTGCGAGATACATCGTTCACACCCTCTCAAGCGTGATCCGGGCGGAGGCGGCGGCCTCCCTGGCGAGGTCGGTGACGATGCTGGAGCGACCGATCCGCACGGTGCTCCGCGGTGCCATCGTCTTGATCACCGACTCGGAGATGACCTTCAGGTCGCAGTCGACGCCCGCCTGGGCGACCGGGGTGCCGACGATCTGCGAGACGGCCCAGTCGAGTCGTTCGGCGGTGGTCAGCCGCACGCCGAAGGAGGCCAACGTCTCGAGGTTGGAGCGCAGCATCGCCGCGTAGCCCTCCGGCATGGCGGGGAACCAGCCGCGCTTGTCGGCCGAGTCCGGGCAGGCCGCGTTGGTCGCGGCGACCACGGGCTTGCCGGACATGACGAACTCGGCGATGACGTTGGAGGCGAGGCAGTCGCCGATGCCGTGGGTGACCTTGGCGACCATGTTGACCGTCAGCGTCGGCACGATCAGCAGGTCGTGGGACACCGCCAGCGACGTGTCGGCCGGGGTCATGCCGACGGCGTCGATGGCGGAGCGGTCGAGGATCCGAGAGGCGCTGTCGGTCTGGATCCAGTCGAGGTTGACGACCCCCTGCGCCCGGCCGAGCGAGGCGAGAGCCGCCTCGAAGCCGAGCAGCGCGCCGGTGAACAGGACCAACGCATTGCGACGGGGCGGCCGCGCGCCGGCGAGCGTCTCCGCGACGATCCGCGCGATCAGTTCCCGTAGCTGGACCTCGGTCATCAGTTCCTCCGCATGGTCAGGGCCGACAGATCCGGGCGTAGTCGCCGGTGCGGGCGCCGATGGCGTTACCCTCATCGGTGTCGAGGTGCAGTTCCAGCAGGTAGGAGTCCCTGACCCGGACGAGGAAGTTGTCGAGGCGACCGCCCCGCTCCCCGCCGAACACGACGCTGACGCGGTCCTGGTCGCTGACACCCAAGGCCGCCGCGTCGCTTCGGCCCATGTGGATGTGGCGGCCCGCGACGATGACTGCCCGCTCCTTCGAGATCCGCCCGGCCGGGCCCTCGATCTCGATCGGGGCGGCGGTCTCCAGATGCCCCGACTGGGCCATGGGCGCCTTGACACCCAGGGCGAAGCAGTCGGTGCGGCTGAGCTCCACCTGGGTCTCGGCCCTGATGGGGCCCATGACCCGGACCCGGGTCATGGAACCCTTCGGGCCGTGCAGCGTCACGCACTCCTCGGCCGCGAACTCACCATGCTGGCGCACGTACTTCCTGACGGTCGGTGCGGCATAGCCGAACAGGGCCAGGAAGTCGGCGTCGCTCAGGTGAACGTGCCGATTCGAGATCCCCACCATCACCTGCCAGGGGTCAGCCTCGGCGATCCGGGCGAACACCCGGTCGACGAGGGTTGCGATCAACTGCGCCTCGGTCATGCTCACGCCTTGGGCAGGATCTTCTCGACGTCTCCGTGGGGACGCGGGATGACGTGCTGGGAGACGAGTTCGCCGACGCGCGACGCGGCTGCGGCACCGGCGTCGACGGCGGCCTTGACGGCGCCGACGTCACCGCGGACGAAGACGGTCACGAAGCCGGCGCCGATCTTCTCGGTGCCGACCAGCGTCACGTTGGCGGACTTGGTCATTGCGTCGGCAGCCTCGACGGCTCCGACGAATCCCTTGGTCTCGACGAGACCCAGCGCCTGGCTCATGGGTTACTTCCTTCCAGCAGTGGTCTTGGCAGTGGTTGCCGTTGCCTCGGCGGGTGCCTCGGCAGGTTCATTGGGGGCGGTCTGTTCCGGCTCGGGGCCCGGCGCCGGGGTCTTCGCAGCCGGCTTCGCAGCGGGCTTCTCGGGCTTCTCGGCCGGCTTGGCAGACGGCTTCGCCGCGGGGGCGGGTGCGGTGTGGCCGACGGTGGCCCGGGAGTGGACCAGCGGGTCGAGCTGGTCGCTCGGCCGCGGGATGACGACCCTGCTCACGACTCGCGTGAGCCTCCCCGCAGCGCTGGCGGCGGCGTCGACGGCGGCGTTGACTGCGCCGACCTTGCCGAGCACCTTGATCGTCACGAACCCGCCGCCCTTGGCGAGTTCGTAGCCGACCAGTTCCACGTTCGCGGCCTTGCAGGCGACGTCGGCGGCCTCGATACCGGCGGTGAGGCCGACGACCTCGATCATGCCGAGTGCTTCCATCAGTAGTTCCTTTCGTGAAGATCCACGCCGTCGGTCTTTCCGAGTGCACGCAGGGGCAGACGCTTGACGACCCTGGCCGCGGTGCCGCCGAAGATGCGGCCGTCGGCGTCGGCGAGGAAGCGGGCGATGTAGGGGCGGTCCTCGGGCAGCTTCTCCGTGGTGATCACCACGTAGTCGAGGGCCACCCCGATGCCGATCCCGAGCCTGGACTCGAGCGCGGCACCATGTGCCAGCTTGAGCGGGTTCATTTCGTCGTGCCTTGTCAGCTCGACGGGGACGCCCTCCTCCTCGATGCCGAGGAGCAGCGGCATCAGGTCGTCACCCGGGACGTCGTTGTGGACCCTGATGCGGATGCTGGGCGGGGTCTGGTTCACTTCGCACCCGCCCACGTCAGCGCGAGTCCGGTGGCGACGGCGTTGCGCGCGCCCTCGGTCCCGCGGATGTTGGCTCGTCCCGCAACCACCCGGTAGTCGGCCAGAGCGCTGGTGATCAACTGGGGGATCTCGAAGTCGAGTGCCGAGCCGCCGACCAGGACGACGAAGTCGAGGTCGCGCACGTTGTCGTTGGGTGTGGTTCTGCGCAGCGCCCGGATGGCATTGGTGACGAAGACGCGCTCCTTGGCCCGTATCCGCACCCTCCGGATCGTCTCGACGGGCAGGTCGAGGTCGAGCGGAACCATCCCCTCCGGCTTGAGGACGACGACGCGTGCGAAGACGTGCGGCGGCAACGGGGTGTCGAAGAACTGGACGGTGCCGTCCTCGTGACGGATGCTGAACACCGTCTCGACCTTCGCCAGGGGGTGGCGCTTGACGTCCTCCGCGGCGTCGAAGGTCTCCAGGCCGAGTTCGGACTGGATCATGAGCGTGACCATGTTGCCGGCGCCGGCCAGGTGAATCGACACGCCCGACCCGTCGGCGCGCATGTATGAGGCGTCGGTGGAACCCGCACCCAGGTCGAGCACGGCGATCGGCACGGCGGTGCCGGGGGTGGTGAGGGCGCCCCGGATGGCCATGTCGGCCTCGATCCCGCCGACTTCCACGGGGATGGAGATCTGGGTTGCGAGCTTGTTGGCGAGGCGTTCCATCTGGAGCCTGTCGGCCTTGACCATGACGGCGATGCCGACTGCGGCCTCCATGGAGAACTCGTTCGCGATGCCGCCGGCCACCATGCGCGGCACGGTCGTGTCCACGGCGAGCAGGTCGGTGATTCGGATGTCGCGGGGCTGCTGGTCGGTGAGCTGCGCCATGGTGACCCGGACCTTCTCCATCATGCCGCCCACATTGGTGCCGGGCTCACCGGTGACGTCGGAGACGGCACGCACTGAGGTGACCGCCGCCATGATCTCCTCGGCCCCGCGGTCGACGTCGACCTCCGAGCCGCGCGGGCTGCCGTGGACGGTGAGCCGGCCGGCAGGGATCCGTCGCTCCTGGACGTCTCCCTTGGGGGTCTTGATGACGACGGCCGAGCGGTTGCCGACCAGGGAGCGGGCAAGGGGGACGACCAGCTTGGTCTCCTCGTTGTCGAGCCGGAAGAGTGTGGCGATGCCGTACGGGTTCGACAGGGTCTCGACGATCCGGCCGACCTCGGCCACCTCGATCGCCGCGGACATGCCCAACGGGACCTTGTCGATGTGGCGCACCTCGTCGACGATGGGGATCTTGCGGTTGAGCCGATTGTGCACGAGTGTGCCGTCGTCGGCCTGCAGAATCGCGCCCGTGATGTCCAGCCCGTCCGCCTCGTTGATCAGCGCGGCCACGGAGTCGTAGGGGTGGGACGAGTCGGCCACGACGATCCAGGGGCGACCCTGTGCGGCGGTCGGAAGGTCGGCGATCGGGATGGTGGTTCCCACCCCGATCCCGAGCCCGCCGGGTGTGCTCGGGTTGTGCCCGATCATCGTCGACTCGGTGATGACGGTCTCGGTGATCGTCTCCATCGCGACGTCGCCAATGACCGGGGCGGCCTCGTTGACCCGGATCAGGTCCAGGTCGTGCAGTTGGAGGCCTGCCTTGGCGAGGGCCACCTGCAGGGCATGGAAGACGCCCTGCAGGTTGGCCTCGGTGCCCTTGATCCCGGTGGTCGGGATGGTCGAGCTGGCGAGGAACGCGATCTCGTGGTCGACGACGCGGGCGAGCGCGACCTCGGTGGTCGCGTTGCCGATGTCGACGCCTGCCACGAGAGTCATGGATGCGCTCCTCGCCTGTTGTGGTGGATGGATGGGTGGTTGGCTCAGTCGACGCGGAGTCGGCCGCGGGCCTCGTAGACGTCGGCCGCCTCGCGGACGAAGCCCGCGGAGACGGTTGCGCCGTAGTGGCCCTCGAGATCCGCCGCGATGTCGTACAGCTCGGCCTTCGTCGAGCGGTAGGGACGAAGGGCGTTGTAGATCGCGAGGAGCCGCTCATCGGGCACCGCCACCAGCTCGGCGGCGCGACGCATGTTGCGGGCCAGCGGCCCGCGACCCGAGTCGTCGGCCACCTGGGCCTGCAACTCGAGCGTCTCCGCCGAGATGCGGAAGTCGGCCGCCTTGAGCTTGCCCGACTTGACGTCGTTCCAGGTGAGGTCGTTGAGCTTCACGCCGCTCTGGGTGGTGACGAGTTCAGGGCTCTTCTCCGCCAACGGGTACTGGGCGACGCCCACCTTCCCTGCGGTGCCCGCCGCGGCGGCCGGCGCCTTGGCGAAGCTGACCTGATCTGCGCTGCCCAAGTTCTTCATGACCTCGGCCATGATCTGGCGAATCAGTTGTTCCTGGTCCATGACTGGTCCTTCCTAACCGAAGCTGATCCGGAGGCCCTGGGGCTTCCTTGACGGATCGACGAGGGTCGTTTCCTTGTTGTGCAGCAGGGCGGCGATGGCCTGGTACTTCGGCCGGGCCATCTGGTCGTTGCGAATCGGGACGGGCGTCGGGTTCTCGCCCTTGGCGTACTTGGCCGCGTTCTTGCCGATGGCGCGGAAGGTGGCCTCGTCGATCAGCGGGGACTGGCTGAACAGTTCGAGGTTGCTGAGCGGGGGAAGGTCCTTCTGGTGGATGACCGTGGTGCCGCGCGACTGGATGCCGATGCCGATCCCGGAGCCCGACAGCTTCGCGGCCTCGTGGGCGGCGAAGCCGACGTCTGCCGTCTTGTACATCCGGACGAAGCGGTACTTCAGCCCCTCCTCCTCGATGCCGGCGCAGATCTCCTTGAGCACCGCGGCATGCGGGATGCCGATGATCGTCTCGTTGAGCAGCGTCGAGAACGCGGGCGACAGGGCGATCACGACCTCCTTCGGGTCGGTGCCGCGGGTCGCATCCCCCGTCTCCGCGATCGTGAGGTGTCCTGCGGAGGTCGCCGCCATGGTGGCGACGCCTCCACGGGCCGGCGGTGTGGTCGTGGGCGGGGCGGCGGTCGCGGACTGGGCTGCCAGTTCCCGGACGACCTCCTCGACCAGTCGCTTGATGGTTGCCTGATCCATGGTGCTCACCTCAGATGCTTTCCGGGCTGACGGCCTGGCGGATCGTCTTCAGGATTTCCCATTTCTCCGGGGAGATCTGGTAACCCGTCTTCGGACCGGCATAGTCGTTCGGATTGTTGACGGCCGAGTCGACGTTGAAGTCGCGGTCGAAGATGGCGCTGGTGTGCAGGTAGTCACCCGCGGCGCGGCGCTTGAGCAGGTTGAACACCGACTCGGCCACGTCGTCGAAACCGCCGGCCGACAGGGCCTTGGCGACGTCGAGGCCGGTGACCTCGCGCTTCATCATGTCCTCGGCGGCCTTGAGATCGTCGACGACATTGCGCGGAGGCATGTCCTTGGAGCCGTGCGCGTAGGTCGCTGCCTCCACTTCGGCGTCGGTGATCGCGGGCAGGCCGAGTTCGCGGAATGCGGCCTGGATGGCGAGGGCGGCCTTGCGGCGGATCGCCACGACATCCTCCTCGACTGCGGGCACCAGTCCGCCGTCGACCCGCAGGTCGCGCTGCAGGATGACCCAGTCGTCGTAGTCCTCTGCGTCCCAGTTCGAGCCGGCGAACATGTTGTCGTAGTTCGGGGTCGACGAGTAGCCCGAGCAGATGAAGTCGGTGCCGGGCACGAACTGCATCAGGGAGCGGGCCACGCGGCGCAGGTCCGAGTGGGTGAACGTCTGGTCGTTGGACGACGCGCATTCCAGGTCGAGCATGATCGCGATCAGGTTCTCGGCGAGGATGGCACGGACGCCCTGCGGGACGGCGGCGGGGACGCCGACGCAGCTCACCGAGCCGTTCTGGGTGCCCTGGGAGCCGGCGGCCTTGGTGATGAACTGGCAGCGCGACTCGAGGTAGAGCATGCTCTTGCCCTCCGCAAAGCCCATCTGCACCTCGGCGCCGGTGCCCGACGTGAAGCGCATCTTCAAGCCGCGCGACGCGTAGCAGGAGGCCAGGAACGCCTTCGACCACGGGGTGTCGTCGCCGTCCATGAACACCGCTTCGGTGCCGTAGACCGAGACGGTCTCGGCGTACGCGGTCAGACCGCGCATGCCCAGCTGCAGCTCGGTGGCCTCCTCTACGGCGCACTGCGTCAGGATGCCGGGACGGCCGGTCTGCGCGCCGACAAGGATGGCCAGTGCGTTGAACGGCGCGTAGCGCACGATGCCGACGGTGGTCTCCTCCTCGGCGAAGCCGCGAAGCGCGGCCTCGGCGGCATCGGCCGCGATCTGGACGGGGTTGTCGGCCAGGTTGGTGACGTGGCACTGGTTGGCGGGCGTCTTGCGGGCACGCATCTTGGTGACCGCCGACATCATCTCGAGCACGCTCATCTGGGAGACGACCTCCGCGGCCTTGGCCGGGGTCATCGCGGTGGTGAGCGGGATCAGGCTGTCGCGCGAGACGTTGATGTCGCACAGCATGTGCGCCAGCACGACGGAGTCCATCGCGTTGACCTCGACGGCCCGTTCCAGGTTGATGCCGTAGGTGGCGATGAAGGTGTCGAGCATGTCGAACTCGGACGCCTGCTTGCCGTCGAGTTCGACGACACGGCCGTTCTCGATCCTGATCGACGGCGACGGGTCGTTGGGCCCGTCCATGGCGATCAGCCCGACCTCCGGCCACTCGGTCACGAAGCCGTCCTGGTTGACCGGACGCGCGTCGAGTACCTCAAACCTCTTTGATCTCACGGTTCAGGCTCCTCAGATGTAGGGCGTGGTGGAGGACTCCGGGTACGACCCGAGAGCACCGAGAAGAGCTCGGCCGACCTCGCGGGCCGCGACGATCGCCTGGCGAACCGCACCGGAGTCGCCGCAGAAGGCGCTGATGACCTCGTTGGAGTAGCTGGTGCCGCTTGCCGGGCTCGAGTATGCGATCACGTCGATGGTCGACGCCTTGACCGCGGTGTCTGCCAGCACGACGCCGATCGCGGCAGGCGCTCCCACCGTGATCCCGAAGGACTTGCCTATCGGGGCGCCGAACGCCTTGTTGAGGGCGTAGCTGGCGCGAGCCGTGTACTGGAACTCCAGGTGGCCCGCTTCGTTGCCGTACACGTCACCGAAGGTCCGGTCCAGCTCGGAGAGGGCGACCTCGACGGCGCGGCGGGCGTCGGAGACGTCCTCGGCCCCGAACACGATCAGGGAGCCGTGACCGGCACCGCCCTTGGTGTCACGCGGCAGTTCGATGGTCAGGATCTCGCAGTTGGTGGCCTTGACGGCCTCGTCCGCGGCGAAGATGTGCGGGCCGGCGCCGGTGCGGGCACCCAGGATGCCGATGGAGCGGTACTTGGGGTCGAGGCCCATCATCTTGTGGAGGGCCGGGTCGACGTTGGCGATGACCAGACCGATCGTGTCGCCCAGGGGATTGGTGCCGACGAACTCGGTGGCTGCGGGGCGCGAGCCGGCCGCAGCGGCGGGGGCGTCGCCGGAGATCTTCTTCATGACCTCGGCCATGACCTTGTTGATCAGTTCTTCAGACATTGCTCGCCTCACAGCGCCTTCGGGAGGAGTCGCTCGACATCGGTGTGCGGACGCGGGATCACGTGGCACGAGATGACCTCGCCCACCTTGCCCGCCGCCGCGGCACCCGCGTCCGTGGCCGCCTTCACGGCGCCGACGTCGCCGCGGACCATGACCGTCACGAACCCGGCGCCGATCTTCTCACTGCCGATGAGCTGGACGTTGGCCGACTTGACCATCGCGTCGGCAGCTTCGACCGCACCGACGAATCCCTTGGTCTCGACCAGCCCCAATGCTTCCTGCATGGTGGACTCCTTCGTCTCTCAGAGGCCGGTTTGGCCACTTCGACGAAAGCGTAAGTGCGCTTCAGCTACACGTTTCCGGCGCCTTGTTACACATTGCTGCTCTCGACCCGGCCCCGCCCTCCGGGGCCTTCAGCGGACCACATATGGTGGTTTCCAGGAGGCGAGGAAGCCGTATGGATCCGACATGCGACATGCAGGGCAGCATTCCGGAGTTGGTGCCGGACAGGCAGATCACGCCGTGTCTGCCATAGAGCTGGGGCTCCCCACGATGGGCCCCGACCTGCGTCAACTCGTCGACCTCGAGCGGCTGCAGGAGATCCAGGACAACTTCGCGGCGGAGACCGGGTTGGCGATGATCACCGTCGACTCGTTGGGCTCGCCGGTCACGAGGGCCTCGCAGTTCAGCCAGCTGTGTCAGCTGCTGCGCCGCGACCCGAAGGTGCGCCAGCTCTGCTACGGCTGCGACGCGCACGGCGGTTTCCAGAGCGCGATCGAGGGTCGGCCCGCCATCTACCAGTGCCACGCGGGCCTGGTCGACTTCTCCGTCGCGATCACCCGTGGCGCGCAGTTTCTGGGGGCCGTGATGGCGGGGCAGGTGTTGCTGGACCGCAACCAGGACCAGCTCAACCGGATTCTCATCGGGCGCGCTGATCTGGCGCACGAGGAGGAGGTCCGCACCCTGTTCCGGGAGTTGCGTGTGGTGGCCCTCGACGAGTTGCGCCAGGCCGCCGAGGCCGTGGTCCGGCTGGCCAACGACGCCCTGGGCCGCCACGACCCAAAGGTGCTACTGGCCACCACCGGCCTCTACCTGGGGCGACTGGATTCCCTGCACGACCCCCGCGATCCGGCCCCGCCTGCCCCGCTGGTCCCATTGGAGCCTCCGCCGTCCTGCATCGATCCCGCGAAGGTCCAGGCCAACCTGCACCAACGCAACCTCATGGGCAACCTCGACCTGCTCGGGGAGTACCTGGACCGGCTGCTCCCCCGCTGGAGCATGAAGATCCAACGCGAGCGTCTGGGCGAGTTCGAGGACGTCCTGATCGGGATCGCGACCAGCGAGGGCGTGAGCTACGGTCGCGACATGACCGTCGCGGTCATGAGCAGACGCAAGGGCCGGCGCCAGTCCATGAACCGCTACGAGGCGCAGGTGCACGCCGAACGACTGCTCATCCTCCTGCACGACCTCGTCGAACCGAAGCTCGCACTCAACGAACGCTCCATCTCGACCCTGCTCAACGAGATCGAGAAGGATCCGACGGCTTTCCTGTCGGTGCAGAAGGCCGCCTCCTATCTCGCCTGGTCCGATTCCCACTTCGCGCGCCAGTTCAAGCAGCAGACCAGCACCAGCTTCATGGCATATGTCACCGGGAAACGGCTCGACAGGGCCAAGCTGATGCTGGCCCACACCACGAAACCCGTGTTGAGGATCGCCGATGAGTTGGACTTCCAGCCGCTGAACTACTTCTCGCGGACCTTCAAGAAGCACACCGGCCAGACGCCCACCGAGTACCGCCAGCAGCTTGCAGGGAGCCGGTCATGAGCACCTTCACCGTCGCCACCCGGATCCTGTTCGGCGACGACGCCCTCGATGCCCTGCGCCAGTTCACCGGGCGACGCGTCCTCGTCGTCACTGACTCCTTCCTCGCCACCACCGACGTGTTCACCGAGGTGCTCGACCGGCTCGGCGCCGGGGTCACCGTCTTCGACGAGGTACTGCCGAACCCGACCATCGCGCTGATCGGGAAGGGCGTGGCCGCCTACCTCGCCGCCCGGCCCGACGTCGTCGTCGCCTTCGGCGGCGGATCCCCGATCGACGCGGCCAAGGCGATGCACAAGGCCGCCCTCGACCACGGCCTGGGCGCGCCGGAGGGCCTGGTGGTGATCCCCACCACGTCGGGCTCCGGCTCCGAGGTGACCAGCTTCTCCGTCATCACAGACGAGGCCACCCACGCGAAGATCCCGATGGTCTCCCACGACCTGGTGCCCCGCATGGCCATCCTCGACGCCCGCACCGTCATCGGGGTGCCGCCGCGCACCACGGCAGACTCCGGCATGGACGTGCTCACCCATGCGATCGAGGCCTACGTCTCCACCGGCGCCAGCGACTTCACCGACGCGCTCGCCGAGAAGTCGGCGCAGTTGGCGCTGTCCAACCTGAAGCGCTGCTTCGACGACGGCACCGACGTCGAGGCACGCACCCGGATGCACCACGCCTCCACCATGGCCGCGATGGCCTTCGACAACGCCGGTCTCGGCATCGTGCACAGCCTGGCCCACGCCTTGGGCGGCCGATTCCCGGTGGCCCATGGCCGCCTCAACGCGATCCTGCTGCCGCACGTCATCGCCTTCAACGCCGAACGCAGCGAACGCGCCGCCACCCGCTATGCCTGGCTGGGGCACCTGGCCGGCGCCAGCGCCGTCGGGCCCCGCGCGGGCACGACCTCGTGCATCGCCCGCATCGAGAAGCTCAACGCGGCGCTGGGGATCGGGCCGCGCCTGGCCGACTGCGGCGTCGCCCCGGAGGACCTGCGAGCCGGCCTCGACGACTTGGCGGACGTCGCGCTGGCCGACGGCTGCACCGCCACCACGCCCGTCCAGCCCACGCACGCCGACCTGGTCGGGCTGTTGGGCAGGCTGCTGTAGTTCCCGCCCCGAGCCCGCGGGAGGTTTCGACCAGTCGGCGGGCTCCTTCGTCGCGCGCCGACGCTCAACCAGCGGTGTTGGTCGAGACCCCGACCACGTCCCGCGGACCCTCACCAGATCTCGACACGGCCGCTCGTACCTCACGGCCTACTCGATCAGCGGAACGAGAGTCCCGCTGGTCGAGTAGTGCCCCGCGACGAAGGAGCCGGGCACGTGTCGAGACCCCCGACCAAGCCCCCCCGCGACCCTCACCCGATCTCGACACGCCTCCTCGTCCCTCGTCGGCTGCTCGATCAACGGTTTTCGCCGGTCGAGTAGCGATCCGCGACTCAGGCCGCGAGTTCCCGGACGCGGGCGAGGACGTCGTCGAGCATGGCCTCGGTGAGGAGGCCGGTGAACGTGTTGCGCTGGCTGACGTGGAAGCAGCCGACCAGGGTGACGACGCGACCGTCCGGCAGGCCGAGCGGCGCCTCGACGGCGTGCCCGAACTTCGGCTGCGGGCGGGGCACGTCCCAGCCGAGGTGGTGGGCGGCGCGGAGGGCGGCGGCCCAGCCGAAGCTGCCGAGGGCCAGCATCACCCGCAGTCGGGGCGACATGAGCTGCAGTTCCCTGTCCAGCCACGGGGCGCAGGTGTCGCGCTCGACTGTCGAGGGCCTGTTGTCCGGCGGCGCGCAGCGGACGGCGGCTGCGACGCGCATGCGGTCGAGTAGGAGCCCGTCGCCCGCGTGCTCCGAGGTTGGCCGGCTTGCGTAGCCGGCACGGAACAGGGCGGCGTACAGCCAGTCGCCGGACTTGTCGCCGGTGAACACGCGGCCGGTGCGGTTGCCGCCGTTCGCGGCGGGCGCGAGGCCGACCACGACGACCGCGGCGTCGACGTCGCCGAACGACGGCACGGGCCGACCCCAGTACGGCTGGTCGGCGAAGGATGCCCGCCTCCCGGTCGTCGCCACGCCCTCGCGCCACCCCACCAGGCGCGGGCAGGCCCGGCAGACCGAGAGCCTGGCGTCCAACTCCGCAAGCGTCGGGGCCGCCGCGGCCAGCGCGACGACGTCGTCGCGGGAAGCCGCGACGGGGGTGTCGGCCGTGGCAGGGTCGCCGGGCCAGCCGGTTCCCGGCGGCACCGGCGAGGCGAAGAGTTCACCCGTCAGGGGGTGCGGGTCTGCGGCCATGGGGCGAGCATACGTAGCCGGGTCGGGTGAGAACCGGCCAGAACGCTCCAGTGGGAGCTTTGCCGTCGTCTGAGACGGCAAAGCTCCCACTGGAGGGGTCGGTGGCCTACGGCTGTACGGACCAGGCCGGCGGCTTGTTGCGGCCGGAGGCCTCGTCGGCCTCGGAGTCGGCCGCCGTCGCATGGACGGTGCCGGGCGCGTGGTGGACCGGGGCGTAGACGGCGTAGACCTGCATGGGCTCGTCGCCGGTGTTGATGATGTCGTGCCAGACCCCAGCAGGCACCTGGACGGACCAGCCGTCGCTGACCTCCTGCTCGAAGTCGAGATCGTCCTTCGCCGGGCCCATGACGCACTTGCCGCGGCCGGCGTCGAGGCGCAGGAACTGGTCGGTCTCGGGGTGGATCTCGAGGCCGATCGACTGGCCGACGGGGATGCTCATGAGCGTGACCTGCAGGTACTTGCCGGTCCACGCGACGGTGCGGTAGTTGGCGTTGGCGCGGGTGTCGGCCTCGATGTTGAACGCGTTCGGGTTCGGGCCGTTGTCGATGACAGCCATGTTCGCTTCCCTTCCTTGGGTGAGCCGCGAGTACTGCTCCTGACAACGACATTATCCGGGCCGGACGGCGAGGTGGCACCCGGGGTCCGGTTCGGCTTGTTGACCCACGGCAGGCGCGCTGGAATGGGGGTATGAGGAAGTTCCCGCAACTGCATGCACCCATCACCGGCATCGTCGTCGACGAGTCGGCGTGTGAGACCGACGACCTGGCCTTCTGCGGCGGCGTCCAGGTGACGGTCCCTGCCACGGATGCCTGGGACGGTCTCGTCGCCCGCGCCGTCGCCTCCGACTGGCGAGGCATCGAGGCACTGTCCGGCATTCCCGGTACCGTCGCCGACGCCGTGCGCGACAACTTCGCCGCCCACGGGCAGGGCGTCGCAGACGTCTTGTACTCCGTCCGCACCTGGGACCGTTCCATCGACACTCAGAAGACGTTCCCGATGAGCGACCTCGGCCTCGCACCCGGCGCGTCCTGCCTGCAGGAGACGTTCGAGGACGGCAGCCTGCGCTACGAGATCCTCGACGTCGCGTTCCTGTTCAGGCAGGGCGACATCACCACCCCCATCCACGACGACGCGCTCGCGGCCCTGGTCGGGCTGTCGGCCGGCGGTCGGGCCAAGCTGACCGCGGTCCGGAACGCCGTCCTTCGTCTGGGCTAGATCGCCGCGAGCGCCGCGAGCTTGGCGCGCACGTCCTTGGTGGCGTAGTGCTCGGCGACGAACGACAGGAACGGGATCGTGCCGGCGAGCATGATCAACAGCACCCACTTGATGGACCAGCCGACCCGGCGGCTCAGGTCGTAGGCGGTGATGATCAGGATCATGTACAGCCAGCCATGCGGCACACCCGTCCACGTGACGACGATGCCGTTGCCGCCGAGGTACTTCAGCGGCACCCCGATCAGCACCAGCACGGCCAGCAGGACGCCGACGACCCACGCCATGATCCGGTACCGCAGCAGCGCCCCCTTCACCCCGGCGACATCGCCGGGTTCGATCAGGAACGTCGCATCGTCGAGGTTGTCCTCGGGGGTGTCAAGGGGGTTCGTCTGCGGGTTCGTCTCAGCATCTGCCACGCAGCCATCCTATGCGGCGCTCAGGGCCGGACCAGTCTCCGGAGTTGCTCGGTGATCTCGGGGCGCTGGGGCATGGCCTGACCGTCCAGGCTCAGCATCGGGGTGATGCCGCGGATGGAACTGGCGAACCAGGCCGCGTCTGCCCTGGACAGGGTCTCGGGCGAGTAGAGCCGGTGCGCGGCCGGACGACCGAGGCTGGCCCAGCCGTCGAGTGCGTGCCGGACGGTGATGGACTCGAGGATGCCCGTCTCCTCGACCGGCGTCGAGTAGAGGAGGTCGCCCTTCAGCACGAGGATCCCCGACTGCGGCCCCTCCAGCACGCAGCCGTCGGTGGTGACCATGATCGGGTCGGTCGCGCCGCGGCGCTTCGCCTCCCGGACATAGGACAGGTTGACGCCGTACGACAGCGTCTTCGCCCCTCCCAGCAGCCAACGGGCGTCCTGCAGTGCGTGCGCGTCCCGCCCGGCCGACAGTGTGACCGCCGTCGCGCCCTCCCGGGCGGCGATGCGCTGGGGGCTGAGCTCGGTGACGGTGATGAACCCGAGCGGCTCCCCCGGGACGGTCTCCTGGCCGCGCGTGTAGACCCACTTCATGACGGCCTCGCCGCCGCCGCCCTTGCCCCACTCGTCGAGCATCTTCGTGGTCTGCCGGTACCAGGGGTTGACGTCGATCTCGGGCATGTCCAGCAGCTTCGCCGAATGCGCGAGGCGCGCCAGGTGCTCCTCGACGAAGTCGGCCGTGGGAGCCGGCCCGTCGACGCGGACGAGCGTTGCGTCGAAGCAGCCGTCACCGCGGTTGACACCCAGATCGTCGGCACTGATGAATGCGTCGTCGCAGAACCCGACACCCAGCCGGGCCACAAGCTGTTCCATCACCCCACCCTAGCCCGGGGCCGTCCCGTGCGCGCCCCCGGGGGCAAGGAGTCCGATCGGGCGGCGTCGATCAGCGGTTTTCGCTGGTCGAGTAGTGCCCGGCGAGGACTTGTGCTGAGTAGCAGCGCGAGGAACGAGCGCCGCGTGTCGAAGTGACGAGCCGGGCACGTGTCGAGACCCCGGCCAAGTCCCCGCAGACCCTCACCGGATCTCGACACGCCTCCTCGTCCCTCGTCGGCTACTCGATCAGCGGATGTCCAGTTCCGCTGGTCGAGTAGTGCACCGCGACGAAGGAGCCGGGCACGTGTCGAGACCCCGACCACGTCCCCGCAGACCGTCACCAGATCTCGACACGGCCGCTCGTTCCTCGCGGCCTACTCGATCAGCGGAACAGGACAACTCGTCGGCTACTCGATCAGCGGAAGGGCGGGGTCCCAAGCGGTGACTCAGGGGCGCACAGTCAGGACGGCGACCGGCTCGCCGCGAAGCGACTCCGGCACCGTGGCGACGCCGTCGGTGATGGCCGCGACGGTCCCGTCGGACCAGCGTGCGTCGGCCGCCGCGGAGAGCTCCGTCGGCAGTTCGACGTTCCCGATCGCAGGGTCGAGGACGTGGACGTGCACGGCGCCGGCCGAGGCTGTGTAGGCGCGCGGCACGCCGGCCTCCTCGCGGCACCGAACCCACGGGCGGGTGCCGTAGATCGCGTCGCCGTTCACCCTCAGCCAGGCGCCGAGCTCGCGCATCGCGGCCAGCTGCAGCTCCGGGATGGAGCCGTCGGCGCGGGGGCCGACGTTGATGAGCAGGTTGCCGTTCTTGCTGACGACGTCGACGAGGTGGCGGATCAGCGCGGCACCCGACAGGCTGTGGCGGGTGTCCTCGGCCTGGTTGTAGCCGAACGAGAACCCGAGGCCGCGCGTCGACTCCCACACCTTGTCCAGGATGCCGTCGACGTGGCTGTACTCGCGGGTCAGGTAGCCGTGGTAGGGCACGCCCCAGCGGTCGTTGACGACGCCGTCAGGGACTGCGTCGAAGTAGCGGTGCAACAGGGCGGCGACGGCGTAATCGTCCCGCCCCTTGCCGCCGTCGGGCCACTCGATGTCGTTCCACAGGACCTCGGGCGAGAACCGCTGCACCAGCTCGTCGACCTGGGAGGCGGCGTACCTGGAGAACAGCTCGTCGTGGCGACGGAAGCGGAACAGGTCCGTGTCAGACTCGATGGGCGGGAAGTCGGAGACGTGCCAGTCCAGCGCGCCGGAGAAGTAGACGCCGAACCTGGCGCCGGCGCGGCGGGTGGCGTCGTGGATCTCGGCGATCAGGTCACGCCTCGGGCCGCGGCGCACCGAGTTGAACCCGGTGGTGGCCGTGTCCCACAGGCAGAAACCCTCGTGGTGCTTGGTGGTGGGGACGACGTAGCGGGCGCCGGCCCCGACCAGCTCCCCCACCAGCGCGTCGGCGTCGAAGGCCTCGGCGTTCCACAGGTCGGCGAGGTCCTCGTAGCTGGTGCCGGTGCCGTACACCTCCTGGTGGCGGAGCCACGTCGGGCCGCCTGCGATGCGGACGGTGTTGCCGTACCACTCGGCGTACTGGTGGTGGGTGTAGGCGTCCTCGACGGGGATCTTCCGCTCGC
>JBDHZH010000039.1:0-28005 GCA_039811745.1 Arachnia sp. | reverse complement strand
GCGGAGCCACGTCGGGCCGCCTGCGATGCGGACGGTGTTGCCGTACCACTCGGCGTACTGGTGGTGGGTGTAGGCGTCCTCGACGGGGATCTTCCGCTCGCCGTGCGCCGTCGCCCACGCGGGTACGGAGTACAGGCCCCAGTGGACGAAGAAGCCGAGCTTGGCGTCGCGGTACCAGTCGGGGACGCCGTTTGAGGGGTAGACGGGGGCGTCGGCACCGAAGTCGGGGCCGGTGCGGTTCTCGAAGTTGAGCATGGATGTCCTTGTCAGCGGCGGGTCACGAGGGGGGTCAGGTCCGGTTCGGGGATCGAGGTGTCGAATGGGTAGACGCCCGGGGCCAGGTTGTGGTGGCCGAGGCGCAGCAGGTCCTGGTCGACGCCGCCGGGGGTGAGGGCCAGCGTCCAGTCGGCCGCCAGCTCGTACAGTTCCGGCTCCAGGTAGCCGATCTTGACGATGACGACGTCGGCCGTGGTCGGCTCCAGGCCGAGCATGCGGAAGTCGGCCAGGTGGTGGAAGGGCTTGCGACGCTCGGTGATGATCTCGTGGACGGAGCCGGCGCGGATCACGACCTGCGTGCCGGCCGCGGCGTCGCCGTCGGTGACGGAGAACACCTCGCCGGTGATCGTGACCGGGCCGCGGGGGCCGGGGTCGACCCGGCCGCCGACCTCCAGCGTCACCGTCGCGCCGACGCCGGCCTCGCGGGCCTTCGCGACTGCCGCGGCGTCGAAGATCGAGGCGTGGATGACGACCCTGCCGGTCTCCTTCAGATCGGGACGCTCCAGCAGCTCGCCGAGCGTCCAGGACACGTCGCCCGCACCGCCGGCGGTGGGGTTGTCGCCGGAGTCGGAGATGACGTAGGGGCGGGCCGCGCCGTCGGCGAGGGCCCTGTCGAGGGCCTCGGCCAGCGATGCGGTCGGGCCGACGAAGACGAAGTCGGCGCGGGCGTCCCAGTAGCGGCGGGCGATGCGCTCGCACTCGGCGGCGATCAGGTCCCGGTCGTCGCCGGTGACGACTACCGTGGCCTGACAACGGGGTTCATCCGCCCAGGCGTACCCGACCCAGAGCGCCGCGTCGACGACGCCCGGCATTTCGGCCACGTCGGCGACGTCGTCGTAGATGCCCTTGGCGGGCTCCAGCCGGGTGCTCGTCTTCTCCCCGGGCAGCAGCACCGGCACCTGCCGCCATGCCTTCCACGGGCGGCGCGCCTCGACGTCGGCGCCGTTGGCGGAGCGCAGGCGGGTGAGCAGGTTGAACACCGCACGCTCCTTGGTGTTCATCCAGTCCTCGTGCGGAGCCATGCGGTAGCAGGTGATGAGGTCGACGGCATCCAGCAGCTCGCGCGACACGTTGCCGTGCAGATCCATCGACGTCGTGATCAGCGTGTCCGGGCCGAGGGCCTCCCTGACCGCCTGGGCCAGGTCGCCCTCCGCGTCCTGCATGCCGACGACGCTCATCGCGCCGTGGATGTCGAAGAAGAACGCGTCGAACGGGCCGTGGGCACGGATGCCGTCGAGGATGGCCGTCTTCATGCGCTGGTACGTCTCGGGCCTCGCCGCGCCGCCGGGGAACGAGCGGCCGTGGTAGATCGGCACCCATTCGGCGGCCTCGCGCAGGTCGCGGCCGGGCTCGAGGAACGGGTAGTGGCCGAGCAGTTCGGCGCCCGTCCGGATGGCGAACGCCTCGTCGCCGGACAGGTGCGGCGAGAACGTGCTGGACTCGATCGAGATGCCTGCGATGCCGATCCTGGGCCGCGCGATGCCGCCCTCGCTGAGCGGCCCGAGCGGAGGCATCCAGATCTCGTGCGCCTCGGGACGGTCGCTCATGCTGTTCTCCTGGTCATGGTCATGTGCTTTGCTCCGTCGGGTTGTTTCAGCGGAAGTGTCGGCGGGCCGCGGCCGCGGCTCCGAGGGCGACGGCGTCGCCGCCGAGACGCGCGGGCTCGACCCGCAGCGGGACGCCGGACACCGGCGAGTCGGTCGCCAGGGTGGCGGCGATGGCGGGTTCCAGCAGGTCCCAGGCGCCGGAGACTCCCCCGCCGACGATGACGGCGTCGAGGTCCAGCAGCCCGGCGGAGATCGCCCCCGCCAGTGCGACGGCGCGGCCGGCGGCCCGGAACACGGCCAGGGCGTCGGCGTCGCCGGCCCGGGCCAGGTCGGCGACGGCGGCGGCGTTCAGCCCGAGGCGGCCGGTGCGTTCGCCGTAGCGGAGGCCGATGGAGGTGCCTGAGGCGAGCGTCTCGAGGTGCCCGATCTGGCCGCACGTGCAGACGAGGTCGGAGTAGCCGGGTGTGTGGCCGATCTCGCCTGCTGCACCGTTCGGGCCGTGCCGCATCTCGCCGTCGAGGACGAGCGCGCCGCCGACGCCGGTTCCCAGCATGATGCCGAGCACGTCGTGGCCGCCGGCGCCCCAGGCCACCTCGCCCATCAGGAAGGCGTTGACGTCGTTCTCGATGCGTACGGGGACGCTGAGCCTGGCGGACAGTTCGGCCCCGAGCGGGAACCCCGCCCAGTCGGTGAACATGGCCGAGGCGGCGCGGATGACGCCTGCGTCGGAGTCGATCACCCCGGCCGCGCCGACACCGGCCATGGCGACGGCGACGCCCGCCTCCTCGGCGGCCGCAAGGACCAGCCCTGCGGCGACGTCCGCCATCGCGGCCCCGCCCTCGGACGCCGGCGCCGGCGCGACGCCGCGCGCAAGGATGGAACCGTCGTCGCCGACGATGAGCACGGAGATCTTCGTGCCCCCGATGTCGATGCCGGCGATGGCGATGGTGTCTGGGTATCGGCCGGCTGCTCCCCCACGCTGTCCGTTGCCGTTCACGCTCGTCGCAGCATCCATGGAACTCCCACGTCCTTGATAGCCTCGTCGCCCCGCCCCACGCGCTGGCGTCTGCCCAATGTACCGCACGCCATTACATTGTTTCGACTCCCGATCAGACTTTCTGCGAATTCGTCACCAAATACGTAGCCATCGGCCGAGAACTTCTGCTAGTTTCACCACCACAGACCAGATCTGGTCGGTCCGACCAGCCGGGGGCACAGCTGCCTCCGAGTCCCAACAGGAGGAGAACGTGTTCACACGAATCAGATCGAAGGCCGGGGCGCTGGCAGCCGCAGGGCTTGCCTGCGCGCTCCTGGTCGCCGGCTGTACGTCCGGCGGCAGCCCCTCAACCAGCGGGTCGCCCTCCGCGCCGCAGGCATCCGGCGAGGCGCAGCAGGGAGGCTCGGTCAGCGTCGCACTGAAGACCCCGACGTGGCTCCTCCCGATCTCGGCCCCCGGCAAGACCCAGGGCGAGAACGGCATCTTCCGGGCGATGCAGTACCCGGGCCTCTACAGCTACGCGCTGGCGAGCAAGGCCGAGTGGAACATCGACGCCGACCGCTCCATGGCCAAGCCGCCGGTCGTCAGCAACGAGGGCAAGACACTCACCGTCGAACTGAAGGACCTGAAGTGGTCCGACGGCCAGCCCATCACCACCAGGGACGTCGAGTTCTGGTGGAACCTCGTCACGAACAACAAGGACAAGTGGGCCTCCTACCGCAAGGGCGGCTTCCCGGACAACGTCGCCGAGTTCAAGGTCATCGACGACAAGCAGTTCTCGATCACCACGACCAAGGAGTTTGCTCCCGGCTGGTACGTCGGCAACCAGATGAACCGCATCGTCCCGATGCCGCAGCACGTCTGGGACAAGACGTCCGCGGACGGACAGGTCGGCGACAACGACCGCACCCCCGAGGGGGCCCAGCAGGTCTTCGACTTCCTGATGAAGGCCAGTGAGGACACGGCCGGCTACGCCACCAACCCGCTGTGGAAGACCGTCTCGGGCCCGTGGCTCATCGACTCGTACGTCCCGAACGGCGAGGTCAAGATGAAGGCCAACACGGCCTACACCGGCTCCGACAAGGCGAAGCTCGACTCCGTGGTCTTCCGTCCGTTCACCGGTGACGACGCGCAGTTCAACGTCCTGCGTGCCGGCGGCATCGACTACGGCTACATCCCGGCCGGCTCCATCAACCAGAAGAGCTTCATCGAGTCCAAGGGCTACGTGGTCGAGCCGTGGTACGGCTGGTCCATCACCTACATGCCGTTCAACTTCGCCAACCCGAAGACCGGCCCGATCTTCAAGCAGAAGTACATCCGCCAGGCGATGCAGTACCTGATCGACCAGCCGACCATCTCGAAGGTCATCTGGCAGGATGCCGCCGCGCCGACGTGCGGCCCGGTCCCGATGCGACCCGACGCCGCAGGTTCCACCGAGGGCTGCGCCTACAGCTTCGACCCGGCCAAGGCGAAGCAGCTGCTCGACGACCACGGCTGGACCGTCGGTTCCGACGGCGTGGCCACCTGCTCCGACGCCGCCAAGTGCGGCGAGGGGATCGCACAGGGCACCCCGCTCAGCTTCGAGGTCACCAGCCAGTCCGGCTTCACCGCGACGACCAAGATGTTCGCCGAACTGAAGAGCCAGTTCTCGAAGGTCGGCATCGTGCTCGACATCAAGGAGGTGCCCGACTCGGTCGCCGTCTCGCAGAAGTGCAAGGCCGGTGAGCCCTGCACCTGGGACCTGTCGTTCTTCGGCAGCCAGGCCTCCTGGTACTTCCCGCCGTACGCCTCCGGCGAGCGGTTGTTCGCCACGGATGCCCCGGTGAACCTGGGCAGCTACTCCGACGCACAGGCCGACAAGCTGATCGACGCCACCCAGTTCAGCTCCGACGCCGCGGCCATGGAGGAGTACAACAAGTACCTCGCCGAGGACCTGCCGGTGCTGTGGATGCCGAACCCGGTCGCCCAGATCTCCGCGTGGAAGAAGAACATCGCCGGGATCTCCCCGCAGGAGCCCACCCTGGAGATGTACCCGCAGGACTGGTCGCTCACGAAGTAGCATGAGGCTCGCCGGCCGGGACAGGTATCGCCCCGGCCGGCGTGCTTCTGGAGCAGCACCTGGAACCCACGTTTCAGCGTTGAAATGGTGGTCCGGACGGGAGCGTCCCCGTCCGGACCGCATCCGAGGAAGGGGTCCGCATGGCCCGATATCTCCTGCGACGGTTCGCGCAGGCAATCATCGTGATCCTCCTGGTGACGGTGATCACATTCACGATCCTGCACTTCCTGCCCGGCGGCGCGGCCCGTTCCGCACTGGGCAAGGAGGCCACGCAGGAGCAGATCGACGCCTTCAACGAGCAGATGGGCTTCAACCTGCCGCTGTGGGAGCAGTACCTGCGCTACCTCGGCCGCACCATCGTGGGCGACTTCGGTCACTCGTTCCAGCTGAACCAGCCGGTCGCCGAGGCCGTCGCGCAGCGCCTGCCGAAGACCATGCTGCTCAGCCTGATGAGCATCATCGTGGCGGTGGTCGTCGCCGTCCCGCTCGGCGTGATCCAGGCCTGGCGCCGCAACCGCCTCACCGACTATGTCATCACGGCCCTGACCCTGCTGGCCTACGCCACCCCGATCTTCTTCATGGGGCTCGTGCTCATCATCCTGTTCTCGCAGGTCTGGCCGATCCTTCCACCCGAGGCGCCACAGGGGTTCACCCTGGCGGAGATGTTCGGCGACCCACTGGCCCTGATCCTGCCGACGGTGACGCTGTCCATCGTCACGATCGCCGCGTACACGCGCTACATCCGGTCGTCGATGGTCGACAACCTGAACGAGAACTACATCCGGACAGCCCGTGCGAAGGGGCTCACCGAGGCCCGCGTGATCGTGCGGCACGCCCTGCGCAACTCGCTGTTCCCGGTCATCACGCTCCTCGGCATGTACCTGCCCGCACTCTTCAGTGGCGCGCTGGTCGTCGAGAGCCTCTTCAACTTCCCCGGCATGGGGCTGATGTTCTGGCAGGCGGCGCAGCACCGCGACTACCAGATCCTGCTGGCGGTCACCTCCATCGTCGCGATCGCGACGGTCGTGGGCACGCTGCTCGCCGACATCTGTTACGCCATCGCGGATCCCCGCGTGCGTCTTGGAGGTGCACAGTGACGTCGATGGACGCTACCGCCGCGGCGGTTCCGGCCCGCACGGCCAGGAAGCGCAGAAGCCTCGGCCGCCAGGGCGTCGAGGTCTTCATGCAGAACCGGCTCGCGGTGTTCGGCGTCGTTCTGGCGCTGGCGCTGATCCTGTTCAGCTTCGTCGGTCCCCTGATCCACCAGACCGACCAGATCCACACCGACCTGTCGCAGGCCTACCAGCCGCCGGGCGGCCTCTTCCCGCTCGGCACCGACGGCGTCGGCTACGACCAGCTCGGGCGGCTGATGGTCGGCGGTCAGACGTCGATCATCATCGGCCTGGCGGCCGGACTCCTGGCCACCTTCATCGGAACCCTCTGGGGCGCGACCGCCGGCTTCGTCGGCGGCTGGGTCGACGCCGCGATGATGCGTGTCGTCGACGCCCTGATGAGCATCCCGGCCCTGTTCCTGTTCATGCTCATCGCCACCATGGTCACCCCCACCGTGACCCTGCTGATCCTCATCATCGGAGCATTCGCGTGGCTGAACCCGGCGCGTCTGGTCCGCGGCGAGGCGCTGGCGCTGCGCAGCCGTGAGTTCATCGTCGCAATGAAGGGCATGGGAGGCGGCACCGCCCGCGCCGTGCGCACCCACATCGTGCGCAACGCGTTCGGAACGGTCATCGTCAACGCCACCTTCCAGGTCGCCGACGCCGTGCTCTACGTCGCATATCTGTCGTTCCTGGGGCTCGGCGTGCCGCCGCCGGCCGCCAACTGGGGGTCGATGCTCAGCCAGGGCCTCAGCGAGGCCTACTCCGGGCACTGGTGGCTGCTGTACCCGCCGGGCATCCTGATCATCCTGCTGGTGCTGGCGTTCAACTTCATCGGCGACGGCATGCGCGACGCCTTTGAGGTCCGATTGAGGAAGCGGTGAGGCAGATGGCTGAACCATTGTTGGAGCTGAGGAACCTCGAGGTCGAGATCCCGTTGCGCGTCGGCCGGGTCATGCCGCTGGACGGTGTCGACCTGACCATCGGGCGCCGGGAGACCGTCGGGATCGTCGGCGAGTCCGGGTCCGGCAAGACCATGACCGCGCTGTCCATCATGGGCCTGCTGCCCGGCGGCGGCCGGGTCAGCGGCGGCCGGATCATCTTCGACGGCCAGGACCTGACTTCGGCGGGCAAGGATCAGGTGCGTCGCATCCGCGGCACCCGTATCGGCATGATCTTCCAGGATCCGCTGACGTCTCTGAACCCGACGATGAAGATCGGCGACCAGGTGGCCGAGCCCCTGATCGTCCACGAGAAGCTGTCGAAGGCGGCCGCCAGGGAGCGCACCATCGACATCCTTCGCCGCGTCGGCATGCCCCGCCCGGACAAGATCGTCGACGACTACCCCCACCAGCTCTCGGGCGGCATGAGGCAGCGCACGATGATCGCCATGGCGCTGGTCTGCTCGCCGTCGCTCCTGATCGCCGACGAGCCCACCACCGCGCTCGACGTCACGACGCAGCGGCAGATCCTCGACCTGATCGACGACCTCAAGGAGGAGTTCCAGTCCTCGGTGATGCTCGTCACCCACGACCTCGGCGTCGTCGCCGGACGCGCCGACCGTGTGGCGGTGATGTACGCGGGCCGGGTCATGGAGATCGGCAACACGGTGGACGTCTTCACCAACCCGCAGCACCAGTACACCCGCTCGCTGATGGCGGCGCTGCCGGAACAGGCGAGCCACCACAACCAGCGTCTGTACTCCATCCCCGGGTCGCCGCCGGACCTGTCCCAGGAGATCGTCGGCTGCCCATTCGCCCCGAGGTGCCCACGGGCGGACGATCTGTGCCGCACCGTCCGGCCCGAACTGTTGGGCGCCGACCACCTGGCGGCCTGCCACCACCCGGCCGGACCGCCGCTGGAGCGCGGCGAGAACCTGGAGCATCAGCCCCTGTCGGCGCTGGAGCACCGGCCGGTGATCGCCGAGATCAAGGGACTCACCAAGGAGTACCCGGCGTTGGGCGGGAAGATCATCCGCCGCCGCGTCGGGACGGTCAGCGCCGTCAGCGAAGTCACGTTCAACGTCCGCGCCGGGGAGACGTTCGGCCTTGTCGGCGAGTCCGGCTGCGGCAAGTCGACCCTGGGCAGGGTGATCGCCGGGCTGGAGGAGGCCACCTCCGGCGAACTGGTGATCGACGGCGTCGAGGTGGCCCGGATGAACTCGCGGCAGCGGCGCGAACTCCACCGCGACGTGCAGCTCATGTTCCAGGACTCCTACGCCGCCATGGACCCCAGGATGCGCGTCGACGAGATCCTCACCGAGCCCCTGGACATCCAGAAGGTGGGCACCAGGAGCAGCCGGGAGGAGCACGTCGAGGGCCTCCTCGACCAGGTGGGCCTCAGCGAGAAGGCGATGGAGCGCTACCCCCACGAGTTCTCCGGCGGACAGCTGCAGCGGATCGGGCTGGCGCGCTCACTCGCGCTCCAGCCGAAGCTCATCGTGTGCGACGAACCCGTCAGCGCGCTGGACGTGTCCGTGCAGGCACAGGTGCTGAACCTCATGCGGGACATCCAGTCCGAGCTGGACCTGTCGCTGATCTTCATCTCGCACAACCTGTCCGTGGTTCGCTACATGTCGGACCGGATCGGGGTCATGTATCTCGGCAAGCTGGTCGAGGTGGGCCCCGCCGACCAGGTCGCCACGGCGCCGAAGCACCCCTACACGCAGGCGCTCATCGACGCCGTCCCCATCGCGGACCCGACTCTGGAGCGCAAGGAACGGGTTCCCATCACAGGCGAACTGCCCAGCGCCCTGAACCCCCCGACGGGGTGTCGGTTCAAGACCCGCTGCCCGTTCGCACAGCCGATCTGCGACACGGAGCCACCGCTGGAAGGAGACGAGCACGCGGTCGCCTGTCATTTCCCGCTGCGGTGACAGGATCGTCCGAGGTCGCCGTCCCGTCGGACGCGCACCCTTCACCGCCCCCGTCAGCCCAACCTGAAGGCAGGCCATGACAACCACCCCCGCTCCCGACGAACACTCCCGTCGCATCCTCGAGCTGGTTGCCAGGGGCGAGGCGACGTCCAGGAGCCAGCTGGCCGCTGCGCTCGGGATCGCCGCGTCCACCGTCGGGCTCAAGGTGCAGGCGCTGCTCGATGCCGGCGTGCTCATCGAGGGCGGCACCGCCGCCTCACGCGGCGGCCGTCCTGCGAGGAACCTGCTCGTGAACGAGGCCGGCGGTGACATCCTCACCGTCGACCTCGGTGGCGGCCATGCACGCGTCGGCCGCCACACGATCAACGGCGGCCTCCTCGACGCCCTGACGGTGCCCGTCAATCTCGCCGATGGCCCCGAAACCACACTCGCCGCCGTGGCCGAGGCACTGACGACCCTCAGCCACGGCGGGCGCATCCGCGCCATCGGCGTCAGCCTGCCCGGGCCCGTCGACGTCACGACCGGCTCCGTCGAGCTGCCGTCCCGCATGCCCGGCTGGCCCGGGTTCCGCGTCGGGGAGGCGCTGTCCGAACGGTTCGGCGTCCCCGTCGCCGTCGACAACGACGCCAACCTCGCGGCACTCGGGGAACATGCGGCCCAGTTCGGGTCCGCGATGCACAGCATCACCGTCAAGGCCGGGACGGCGATCGGGTCCGGCATCATCGTCGACGGCAGGCTCCACCGCGGCGCCACGTTCGCCGCGGGCGACATCTCCCACACCCGCATCGACCGCGCCGCCGATGCCCCCTGCAGCTGCGGCAACGTCGGCTGCCTTGAGACCGTGGCGAGCGGCGCCGGGATCGTCCGGCAGCTCCGGGAGCAGGGCGTCGACGTCGCCACCACCGCCGATGCCCTCGCGCTCGCACACGACGCCGACCCGCGCGCCTCCCGCATGGTCCGCAAGGCCGGGCAGCGTCTCGGCGAGGTGCTGTCCGGCGTCGTCAACTTCTTCAACCCGCACGCAGTGTTCCTGACCGGGTCGCTCAGTTCGTCGGAGCCGTTCATCGCTGCGGTGCGCAGCCGCGTCTACGAGGGCTGCCACCCGCTGGTGACGCGGGATCTGCGCATCGAGGCCGCCTCGACCGGCGCGGACGCCATCCTGCACGGCGCGGCAAGGCTCGTCCTCGACGAACTCACGTTCCTGACGTAGGGCCCTGCAACCGATCCGACGAGTTGGGCCGGGTTCCGGGCACCCGGCCCAATCCTTCACTAACGTTTGGTGGAACCAGAAAGGACGCCACGATGCTGAGGCCACAAGACAGCTCGACCCGTGAGACAAAGAAGTTGGACGGACTGTGGGACTTCCGACTGGACAAGGAAGGACAGGGTCGCGCGGACAGATGGTTCGCCGACAAGTTGCCGGACGCGCAGGCCATGGCCGTACCGGCGTCGTTCAACGATCTCGTCACCGATGCCGCGGACCGCGACTTCCACGGCGACATCTGGTACCAGACCAGGGTCCGGGTCCCGAAGGGGTGGGACGGCAGCTGCATCAGCGTCTTCTTCTCGTCGGCGACCCACCGGGCGACGGTGTGGGTGAACGACATCGAGATGGGCTCCCACGACGGCGGCTACCTGCCGTTCGCGTTCGACATCAGCGAGCACGTCCAGGCCGGCGAGTTCTTCAGGATGACGGTGTGCGTCAACAACGAGCTGACGTTCCAGTCGATCCCGCCCGGCGTCACCGTCGACGGGCACCAGAAGTACTTCCACGACTTCTACAACTACGCAGGCATCCACCGCAGCGTGAAGCTCATCTCCATCCCCAAGCGCCACATCGAGGACCTGACCGTCACCACCGGATACGACGGCACCACCGGCAACGTCACCGCCAAGGTGTGGGTCTCCGACGAGGGCGCCCCCGCCACTGCGAAGGATCGTCCGCTCCGCGGGACGCTGTACAACCACGAGAACAACCAGGTCGCCTCCGCCATCACACACTCCGGCGAGGTCACCCTGCACATCCCGAACGTGCACCTCTGGCAGCCGGGCGAGGGCTACCTGTACGACCTGAAGATCGAACTCCTGGACGGCACCGACATCCAGGACTCGTACGTGCAGAAGATCGGCGTCCGCACCGTCGAGGTCAGGGGCACCGAGTTCCTCATCAACGGCGAGCCGTTCCACTTCAAGGGCTTCGGCATGCACGAGGACCACCCGATCGTCGGCAAGCAGCACAACGACGCCATGATGGTGCAGGACTTCAACCGGCTGAAGTGGATCGGCGCCAACTCGATGCGCACCAGCCACTACCCGTACTCCGAGGAGTTCATGGACTACGCCGACGCCACCGGGCTCGTCGTCATCGACGAGACGCCGGCCGTCGGGCTGAACATGGGGTTGGCAGGCGGCGTCTTCGGCACCCAGGGCCACTCCACCTTCAGCCCCGAGACCATCAACTCCGTGACGCAGGAGAACCACGCCAGGGACATCGAGGAGCTGATCAACCGCGACAAGAACCGTCCGAGTGTGGTGCTGTGGTCGATCGCGAACGAGCCCGAGTCGGAGAGCGAGGCCGCCGAGGACTACTTCCGGCCGCTGTTCGACGTCGCCCGCCAGGCCGACCCGACGCGGCCGGTCGGCTTCGTGAACGTCGGACTGGCCTCGCACGGCAAGTGCCGGGTGTCGCAGTTCTGCGACGTCCTCATGCTGAACCGCTACTACGGCTGGTACATCCTCACCGGCGACCTCGAGGCCGCGGAGAAGGCGTGGCGCGAGGAGCTGGAGGGCTGGGCGGCCGACGGCAAGCCGATCATCGTCACCGAGTACGGCGCCGACACCATCGCCGGGCTGCACCAGTTGGTGCCTCAGCCGTGGAGTGAGGAGTACCAGGTGGCCCTGCTGGAGATGAACTCGCGCGTCTTCGACTCCTTCGACGCCGTCGTCGGTGAACACGTGTGGAACTTCGCCGACTTCGCCACGACGTCCGGCACCATGCGCGTCGGCGGCAACAAGAAGGGCGTCTTCACCCGCGACCGCGAGCCGAAGGCCGCCGCCCACTGGCTGCGAGGCCGCTGGACCGCCACGGAGTGAGGCGTCCTGCCGGCTCGACCGGCGGAACCCCCCTTCCGCTGATCGAGTAGCCGACGAGGAACGAGGAGGCGTGTCGAGTAAGGGGGCGGCCTCCGGCCTCACTGGGGGCGGTGGAAACCCCGACGGGTGAGGTAGTGCGCAGGCCTGGACACGCGGTGGTCGGGAGGGGTTTTCGAATCAGATCTGGTGAGGGTCCCCGAGGACTTGGCCGAGGTCTCGACACGTGCCCGGCTCGTTCCTCGCGGGGCACTACTCGACCAGCGGTTCGGGGCACTACTCGATCAGCGGAACCCCCCTTCCGCTGATCGAGTAGCCGACGAGGAACGAGGAGGCGTGTCGAGATCTGGTGAAGGTCCCCGAGGACTTGGCCGAGGTCTCGACACGTGCCCGGCTCGTTCCTCGCGGGGCACTACTCGACCAGCGGAACTACGTCGCGACGGTCGAGTCCTCCGTCAGCGCAGCGTCAGCTCGATGACGGGGACGAGCACGTCGGGGCGTCTCACCGGCAGATGCACGGTGAGGGTCCCGGCGTCCTCGCCGGCCGGGGTCATGTAGGCGGCCTGCTGGTCGGGGTCGGTCACCGACGTCCGCAGCCACGAACCGTCGTGGAGCAGGCGGGCGTAGGTGACCCGATCGGCCAGGCCCGGGCAGTGGACGAAGCCGAGGGGCCAGGTGAACAGGTGCAGGTATAGGCGGTTGCCGCGGCGGGTGTAGACGCCCTCGCGGGGCGGGACGAAGTCGGCGTGGCCGGCGCCGACAACGGCGTCCCGGTGAAGCTCCATCCACTCCCCGATCGCGGCGAGCGTCTCGCGGTCGCGCGGGGTGATCGCGCCCCGGCCGTCGGGGCCGATGTTCAACAGCATGTTGCCGTCCATCGACACCGAGTCGACGAGCATCTGCACGAGCAGGGCCGGCGATTTGAAGTCGGTGTTGTCGCGGTGGTAGCCCCAGGAGCCGTTCATGGTCTGGCAGGCCTCCCACACCTGGGGGGTGCCGTCGGCGTCGACCAGCGGGGAGGTGGGCTGGTACTGCTCGGGGGTGACGAAGTCGCCGGGGATGCCGAGGCGGTCGTTGATGAGCATGTCGGGCTGCAACTCCCTGCACATGGCCAGCAGTTCCTCGGAGCCCCAGTCGGCGGGCCCCTTGCCCGCCCAGCCGTCCTTGGCGTCGGGGTAGGTGAAGTCGTAGAACAGGTAGTCGATCCGGCCGTAGTTGCTCAGCAGCTCCCGCACCTGGCCGTGCAGGTAGTGACGGTACCGGCCCATGTCCCGGCCCCGGTTCAGCTCCTCGCGGCCAGGCTCGTCGCGAAGCGGATGCACCCAGTCGACGGTGAAGTCGGGGTGGTGCCAGTCGATCAGCGAGTGGTAGAGCCCGACCCGAAGCCCCTCGGCCCGGCAGGCGTCGACGAACTCCGCCACCAGATCGCGGCCGCACACCGCCTTGGCCGAGTAGTCGGACAGCGCGGTGTCGAACAGGCAGTAGCCGTCGTGGTGCTTGGTGGTCAGCACCGCATAGCCCATGCCGGCCTCGCGGGCGGTGCGGGCGATGGCGCGGGCGTCGAACCGGTCGGGCTCGAAGTGGTCGACGTAGGGCTGGTAGTCCTCGATCGTCAGCCGCTCGTGGTTGCGCACCCACTCGTGCCTGGCCGCCCCGCTGTAGGCGCCGAAGTGGATGAACATCCCGAACCTCGCCTCGTCGAACCACACCTGCCGCATCGCATCCTCCTTGGTCTCGGGAACAGCCTTTCACACGGCACCCCGGCCGCCGATCCGGCCGCGACTCACCAACTGGCGAGGAGTTGGGTGCAGAACTCCAGCAGGTCCCGGTTGCCGTGCAGGATGTCGTCCCTCGTCATGGTGTAGCGCTCGTCGCCGGGGACCCCGATGTCCTCCAGCGCGATGCCTATGGCCCTCGCCGACCGGGTGGTGCGCCTGACCGCGATGGAGTAGCCGAAACCCGGCGGGAGGTGCGGCAGCGTGAGTCCGGCGGCGTGGTAGGCGTACTCGATCTCGTCGTTGGTCCACACGTTCGCGCCGCCGGCACCGGTGGCCTCGCCGACGGAGACGATCCGGGCGATCCCGTGGTCGGTGAGCCCGGCGGCGAAGATGTCGCCGCTGGAGAAGGTGTTGGCATTGACGACGGCGACCACCGGCCCGCGGTAGGCCCGGTGGTGCGGGTTGCAGCGTTCCGGGTCGGAGATGGGCAGGTGCTGCGAGTACTCCTCGCCGAGCTGGAGCGCCGTGCGGACCGACGAGGCCCAGTCGGCGAGGTCGGCGCCGTTGCCGTCGGCGTCGGTGAGGGCCGCGACGGCGGGGGTGGCGCGGAGCGCGAACCCGACGGGCTGGATGGTGGCGGCGGTGAACAGGTGGAGGAGTCGTTCGGCGACTTCGATGATTCCGCCCGGGTTGGAGCGCAGGTCGACGATCAGGCCCTTCCTGGGCAGGGCGTGGAGGACCCGGTCGACCTCGTCGACGTACTGGTTGGGGTGGTCGAGGTCGAAGGTCCAGAGGCGCAGGTAGCCGAAGGTCCCGTGGCTGGTGGTGATCCTGCGGGCCGAGATGGCGTCCGGGAATGCGGTCTCAAGCCAGGCCTCCGCGCGGGCGACGCGCATCGTCGGGCTGGTCTCCTGCTGCCACAGCGCGGGCTGGAACAGCAGCTTGCGGGCGCGGCGCGCGGCCTCGCTGGTGGCGTCGACGGCGCGTCGGGTGCGCAGCACCACCTGGTCGGGCGCGGCGAGGGTTGCCGACGGGTCGACGGTGCGCCACTCGAACCGGATCGTGCGGGGGTCGGCCTCGTCGTCGTCGCCGGCGCGGTAGCCGACGTCCACCCACAGCTCGTCGGGCTGGGGCAGGAACGCCAGGGGACGCTGCGTCATCGTCTCCAGTGCGCGGGCGCGGCGGGCGTCGGGCCTGCCGCCGGTGAGGGTGTCGGCGTACAGGTCCAGGGCGCGGGCGAACGGGACGCCGTTCCAGGTGAGCAGGCGGACGCCCTCGGTGAAGTGCTCGTCCTCGACGGTGCCGCTCACCTTGGTGACCACGTAGGTGGGCACTAGGTCCTCCCCGTACGACTCGACCAGGAACGGCAGCACCGCCACTTCCCTGGCGCGGCGGCCGTCGGGGCCCGGCAGGTACAGCTGCGTGTGCTGGTCGCGCAGACGGTTGATCACCAGGACCAGTTCCCGCAGGAAGCCCGCGGAATCGAGGTAGGGCAGCTGCCTTCGCAGCGCCGTCAGGGCCCGGACCGGGTCGTAGCCGTAGAAGGCCCGCTTCTGGTCGTAGTGGACGTAGATGTCGGTGAACAGGCGGCACCACAGGTCGATCAGGTCGTGTCGCTGGGTGAGCGTCAGTTCCGGCGCGGACTGCCCCAGCAGGCTACGTCTGCCGGGTTCCCGACGCAGCGGGTGGCCGCGTTGTGCGTCCAGGGTGTGCGCCGTGAGCGGGATGTGCTCGGTCATGGGAAGAACTCACGGCGCAGAGGGCCGAGGATGCCCGCCTGGATCGGGTTGGCGTCGAGGGCGTCGAAGAAGGCGGCGTCGTGCTCGATCGGCGGCACCGGCGGGATCCGGACCCTGCTCGGATCCTTCGGCGGGCCCGCGCGTCCGGTGCGTCGACTGTCGGGCATGTCGAGGAACAACTCCAGGTCGGCGTCCTCGGCGAATCGTGGCCCGGCTGCGGCACGCTCGGCGGCCTTCTCGATCGCCGCCTGCGGGTCGGCCTGGACCTTCTGCAGGATGCCCATGATGCCTCCCCAGGACCAGGCCCTGGCCGGGTCGGCGGGGTCCGGGAGCGACGCGACCTTGCACCGTCGCCGGACGGTGACCGGGAACCCGGGCGGTGCGCCGGCGGCCGCCATCAGGCCGGGATTGCCGTAGCGGGGCACGCCACCGATGACGACGAGTTCCACCTGCGGCTCGGTGGCCGACACGATCTGCTGCCAGGCGTCGCCGGGGCCACGCCCGGCCACGACGGTGACGTCGGCGAAGGCGCCCGGGACCAGCCTGCCGATCGGCCGATGCCAGCAGCGAGTCAGCAGGTCGCCGGGATTGGACGTGACCATCTGCACGATGAAGCGGTCGGTGAGCGCGAAGCCGAAGTGGGCGGCGGCGATCCGGGCCACCTTCATCTCACCCAGCAGGTTGCGGGTGCCGGACGGACCCCAGTCCGACCCGAGGCAGACACGCAGCCCGCGCGCCCTGGCGTCGTCGACCAGGGTCGTGTCCTGGTACAGCACAAGGTTCGACAGCGGCGACCACACCACCCCGCCGGCGTCGGCGGGCTCCCACCTCAGCCAGTCGTCGGCACCGAGCGCGCAGCAGTGGATGCCGATCAGGGTGGGCAGGAGCCCGTCGGCGCGCTCGAGGTCGATGTAGTCGCTGCGCACCCGGGAGCCCTTCTGCCCCTCGGAGCAGTGGTAGATGAACCCCGAGCCCGCCTCCATGCGACGCACGGCCGTGACCAGCGAGTCGCCGGTCTTGGTCACCACGGAGGTGTAGATGAGGTTGTCCCCCTCAGCACCGGGATGGCCGGCGCGCTCGGCGTCGACGTTGCGCACCACCGTCTGGTATCCGCGGTTCGACGACGGCCAACCCTGCGCCGACGTCGCCCCGCCCGCCATCTCCCGCACCTGCACGTAGGCCAGCAGGGCCTCGGGGCAGGCCTTGGCATACGTCCAGGCCGGCTCGGTGATCGACTCGGTGTAGGTGTCGGCGTCGGGCCAGTTCTTGTTGTGCAGCCAAGGCTTCGTCCGCCCCGGCTCGGCCCACAGCGGCAGCGCGTTGTAGGCGAGGTGGTTGTGCATGTCGATGAAGCCGGGCAGCACGAACGACGCCCCGACGTCGACCTCCGGGACGCCGTCGAAGCCGGCCAGCCGGTCCTCCCCTGAGGTGACGCCGACGACGGCGTCGCCGTCGATCCAGACCCGGCCGCGCGCCGGCGGCTCCGGCGGGTCGCCCGCCATAGTGGCGACCTGGCCCGCGATCACCAGCCGTGCCATGCCCGCCTCCTAACCGTGGATCCAGGCGCGGGAGCCGACGGGCACCGTGACGGTGATGGTGGCCCGCTTGGTCTGGGCGTCGTCGCCGGTGCGGGCCGCCCACGCCTCCAGGCCGCCCATCCACGCCGGCAGCCCGGCAGGGAGGTCGACGTCGGGGATGGGTGCCAGGTCCTCGGGGGTGAGTGCCTTGCCGTAGTGCCGGAGCGGCACCGGCTCGTCGGGGACGATCGCGCCGTCCAGCTCGTCCAGCGCCCGGTTCCAGGACTCGCACAGCTTGGCGTACGCGTCGACCAAGGTGATCGCACCGGTCGAACTGGCCGACTCCGGGTAGGTGGGGTGCATGACGGTCACGTACTTCGCCCCGTTCGCGGCCCCCGACGGCGTCCGCCGCCACGTCCGGTAGGAGCGGTCGGCCAGCTGCCCGAGGCTGATCACGGCGTCGATCGTGTTCTCGGCGACGATCGTGTCGAGCCACCGGTTCCGGTACTGGGCGATCCCGGGGTCGTCGACGTGCCGGGCCCCGCGCGTCTGCCCGTACACCGAGTACAGGAAGGCGTTGACGAACACGTAGCTGCGCGTGATCCCCAGTCGCGCCAGCAGCCCCTGCACCCGCTGGCCCGCCACGCCGACCAGGATGCGGCGGGTGATCGCCTCGTGCGCTGCCGGGTCCTGGCCGATCACCAGCACCCGCGCCGACCCGTCGAGGCGGCCCCTGTGGAAGATCGGGCCCCACTCCACCCGGAAGTCGTCCGCCGGGTACACCGATTCATCCGGATGGTCGGCCACCAACTCGCCGAACCTGCCCGGATAGCCTGGATCGAACTCGCGCCCCATCGCGCCTCCTCACATCAGCCCGGGAGCAGACCGACACCGCGAATCGCCTTGCGGCAGGCCACACAGCGGCCGCGGGACGAGGCGAATTCTACCGGCGGACCGACGCCGGGGCCGCCGAATCACCGTTGGACCAGTGGGAGACGGCTACTCCGCGACGGCGCGGACCCCCGTTCCAGTTGGGACTTCCGGACGAATGACCGGCCGATTCTCCCAACTGGGGGGGTGCCACCGCCGGGGTAACGTGTTATGCGACGAAGCGACTGGGGTTCTCTCCGGATGGGCGCGAAAGATGACACTGTGGACGGAGCCGCCCCGTCCCCGGATTGTGCGGGAGTTCCGGGGCGCAGGCTGGCTGGCGGTGGCGACGGTGTGCTTCGGCGCATTCATGGGCCAGTTGGACGCGAGCATCGTCACGATGACCTTCCCCGCCCTGCAGCGCCAGTTCGACGCGCCGCTGGCCGCCGTGCAGTGGGTGTCGCTTGCCTACCTCCTGGTGCTCGTCGGGCTGGTGGCCGCCGCCGGCCGGCTCGCCGACGCGGCCGGACGCAAGCTCGTCTATCTGTACGGGTTCGCGGTGTTCACCGCTGCCTCGGCCGCGTGCGCTGTCGCGCCGGGGCTCGGCTGGCTGATCGGGTTCCGCATCGTGCAGGCGGTGGGTGCGGCGATGCTGCAGTCCAACAGCGTCGCCATCGTCGTGACGAGCGTCGCGAAGCACCAGATGCGGGCAGCACTCGGGGTCCAGGCCGCGGCCCAGGCGCTCGGCCTGGCGGCGGGGCCGGCGCTCGGCGGGCTGCTCGTCGGGACCGTGGGATGGCAGTGGGTGTTCTGGGTAAACGTGCCGGTGGGCATCGTCGCCCTGGTGGCGGGGCGCTACCTCCTGCCCCGCACGCAACAGCGCACCCCGCTCGGCCGCTTCGACTGGCCCGGCTTGCTCACCCTCGGGATCTCGACGACGGCGCTGCTGCTCGGCGCCTCCGCGTTCTCGGGGCTGCCGGTTCCCGGCTGGGTCGCCGTCTTGCTGGTGGCCGTCGCCGCGGTCGCGTTCGCGGGGTTCATCGCCCGGGAGCGGCGCGCGGCCAACCCGCTGGTCGACCTCGCCGTGCTGCGTCCCCGGGCCGTTTCCGTCGGGCTGCTCGGGGCCCTGTTCGCCTACCTCGTCCTGTTCGGGCCGCTCGCGCTGTTCCCGCAGGTGATGGGCGCCCACGCGACGGCCGGGCTGGTCCTGACCGCGCTGCCGGTCGGGTTCGCCGTCGGCGCCCTCGGGGCAGAACGACTCATGCCGCACCGATGGAGCACTCGCGTTCGGGAGCTGGCCGGTTCCGGCGCATGCGTCGTCGCAGCCGGCTCCCTGGCGATCTCCACGACGTCGACGGCGTGGGTATCGGCCTGGCTGCTGGTGCTCGGCCTCGGACTGGGCGTGTTCATCCCGGCGAACAACGCCACCATCATGGCCGCGATCCCGGCCGCCATGTCCGCCACCGGCGGCGGCATGGTGAACATGGCCCGCGGGCTCGGGACGGCGCTCGGCGTCGCCGTCGTGACATTCTCGCTGCACATCGCCGGCGGTCCAGGCCCCGGTGCCCCCCTCGCGATGGCCGCCCTCGCGATGGCCGCGGCCATCGCCGTCGCCACCGCCGCCGTTGTCCCAGTTGGTACTTCCGGCTGAGAGACCAGCCGAAACCCCCAACTGGGGGCCGGTCACGCGCCTGGGGGGCCTACTGTGGGGACACCGAAACGGCGCCCAGGACGAGGAGCAGGAAGCATGACCAGACGGAAGCCGGCCCAGGGGACGAAGCCAGCAGCCACTCGCAGAGTGGAGAGCAACACCCGGGTCGTGGACGCGTATCGCAACTCCCGGGTCCGGCGCGGCATGGATCCGGACGACGCCTGGTTGGTCGGCGCCGCGCTCGACCTCAAGCGCGACTACCTGGGCTCCCCCAACCCGGGGGTCTGGGACATCAACATCCTCACCGAACTCCTCGGCGATGTGGTCCCCCGAAAGGTGCTGCTGGATGCCACGGACCGCGCCGTGCTCGTGGCCACCGTCGAGGACTTCCTGCAGTTCCTGGCCGACTCCGGCCGCTGGGCGCCCGAGTCCTTCCCGGCAAGGCAGATCCCCTCCGTGATCGAGGCGATGCGTCCCGACGTGGAGAGGGCGCTGACCGACCCTTCCCGCAGGTCGATGACCACCAACATCCTGCAGTTCGGGCAGGCGCAGGGCGTCGACTTCAGCGATCGCAACCAGGTGCAGCGCTTCATGGACGACTACAACGCCCTGAGCCAGGCCGAGCGGACGCAGATAACGGAGGGCCGCCATCCGGTCTCGGCGTCGCCGTTCGGGTTCGCTCCCTCGCGTCCGGGCGCAGAAGAGGCCGACGAACTCCCGGACTGGCTCGACGACGACGACATCGACTACGAGGCGGCAATGCGGGAGAGCTGGCCGGCAATCCTGGGGGACCCGCTCGACGTCGATGCGATGACGGGCTCACTTCTCGACGGGCCCGACATCGAGGAGCGACTCGCAACGATGGACCTGCCCCTGCTCGACCGAGCCGACCAGCTGATGGCGTGGCTCGGTGACGGCCGGCCCCTCACCCAGACAGGCGCCATCCGGCTGGCCCACACGCGGGAACTGACCAAGCAGTTCGGCCTGCCGGACTTCACCTTCAGCTCGATGTGGGACATCCCCGAGGTCGCTACGCCGTGGTCCGGGCTGATCGAGTCCGGCCACATCGACGTCGGCTCGTCGATGGCCCGCCCCTCCCCGGACATCCCCTGGGCGGGCCCCGATGCCGACGTCGAGCTCCGCGCTGCCTCCCGCGGTTCGGTGGTGTTCGCGGTCCTCCTGGACCTGTTCGCCGACGAGCCGGACGAGGGTCCGCTCCGGGCGCCGCTGCCCGCCCTGCTCGCGTTGTTGAAGGCCACCCAGCCGTCGGGCCTGGACGTTCCGCAGGGCCGACCCGGCCTGGATCTGCTCGAACTCGCCATGGGCGCGGACCTGCGATGGATGCAGCGCATCGGCCTGCTCACCATTTCCGACGGCGTCGCCAATGCCCCCGCGGAACTCGTCCCGCTCCTGCTGCAACTCATCGAAGAGTCCGGCGACTTGACCGAATGAGGCTCACCCCGGGGTGCCCAGTTGGGACTTCTGGCTGAAAGACCAGCCGAAACCCCCAACTGGGGCAGCCCAAGGGCCGAATTGTCAGAGGTACCCGGCGCGGGCAAGACCCGGGTCGGCGTGGCGGCGATCACCGAGGCGCTGGCCGACGGCCGACGCGCCGTCGTCGTCGTGCCGACGCTCGTGCTGGTCAAGCAGTGGTTGGAGACCCTCTCGGAGTTGCTTCCCGGCGTCGCCGTCGCAACTTCGAAGGATGCCGCGAGGGAGTGGTCGGTTCTTGTCACCACGGTGCAGACGGCGATGGGCCGCCAACTGCTTCGGCGAATCTGCGCAGGTCGTCGCCGACGAGTGTCATCGTTACGGGGCGGACCGGTTCTCCGATGGCTTGTACCCGCAGTTCGGGTGGCGTCTCGGGTTGACCGCCACGCTGCACCGCGACGATGTCGGGGATGAGTTCCTCAGCGCATGTTTCGGCGGCATCGTGCACGACCTCGGATACGGGGAGGCGGTCCGGGACAGTCTGATCGCGCCCTTCATCCTGGCGCGGGTCGGCGTCCCGTTGAGCCCCAGGGAGCGGCGTCTCTGCGACGAGTTGACCGACGATCTCAGTTCGGCACGGATGAGCCTGATCACGCAACATCAGGTGCCCGCTGAACCAGTGGGCGAATTCCTGAGGGCGGTCAGCCGGCTGGCAGAGGACCGCTCGCCCGGCGGGGGCGGCGGCCTGGCGCGCTTCTTCATGGCCCGGTTCTCGGCCAGGCGGCGACTCCTGGCGGAGACCACCGTGAAGCAGACGGTGATACGCAATCTCGCCCCGCTCGTGTCCCGGTCGGACGGGACGGTCGTTTTCACCCAGACGAAGGAGTCGAGCGTTCGGGCCGCGGACATCCTCGCGGACGCCGGGTGTGCCGCCGTCGCCGTCCACAGCGAGTTGGACCAGGACAGCCGCGAGGAGCGGATCGAGCTGCACCGGCAGGGGCATGGACTTCCTGGACCTCATACAGGAGGGCAACCTCGGCCCGATGCACGCCGTGGAGATGTTCGACTTCAAGGCGGGCAACAAGCTCTCCACCTATGCGACGTGGTGGATCAGACAGGCAATCGATCGGGGTATGGCGGACAAGGGCCGCGCCATCCGGATACCGGTCCACTCCCACGAGCTGATTCTGAAGGTGAACCGCGTGCGCCCGGACAGAGGGTTGACGTGGACACAGTTGCTGAAGCAACACCCCACCGGCATGCCCGAGTTCGACGCCAACGCGAAGGACCTGGTCCGAATGGCCAAGTTGCATGGCCCGCTCATCAGCATTGAGGGGTTGTCGGAGGCCTTCAGCGATTCGGTGGTCCTCAGCCCGCTCGACGGGGAGGGAGCCGAGTCGCCGGAGTCGTGGTTCACCAGGTGGGCCACGCGACGGGAGTGCGAGTTGCTGTTGCGGCGATTGAGCGACGACGACCCCCGCGGCGCGTTCGTGCTGCGTGCGCGGTTCGGCTTCCTGACCGGCGAGCCGGAGACGCTCGACGTGATCGGCAAGCGCCTGGGCGTGACGAGGGAACGCATCCGGCAGCTCGAGAAGCCGGCCCTGGCACAGCTGCAGGCCATCGCGAACGGCGTCGGCGACGCCCCGCAGTCTCCCGGCGTCACCCCCCGTCGGGCGGTGTTCGACAGCCCCGCCGACGACGAACCGGCCGCACCCCGCCGGGCGCTGGGCCGTGCCACCGAACCGCGCGTCCGTCAGGCCGGGCCACCGGGAGTAGCCGGCATCGCCTCGCCCCCGACACCGGAACCCCGCGCCGCCCCTCGCCGTTCGGCCCTCGGCCCCGCAGCGCAGGGACTGCTCGCGGCCATGGGCCTGCTCGGAGAGTAGGGAAGGTGCCGGGCCATAACTGTGCCTCCGGGGGTGAATGACCGCCCCTGAGTCCACAGCTATCGGAGGACGGTCTTTCACCTGGTCCATGTCCTTGCGGCTGGTGCCGCCGCGGAGGATGGTCGGGTCGCGGTCGGCGAGCAGGTCGGCCAGCGCGTCGACGGCCGCCGTCTGTTGCTCGGTCAGCTCGCCCCGGAATTCCAGGTCCAGTTCCGTGCCGGTGGAGCGGGCGTCGTCGACGACGAGCTCGCTGCCCGCCTCGGCGATCAGCCCGGCGGCCCTCGCGAGGACGCCGCGTGGGAGCACCAGACCGCCGGCGAGGGTGACGTCGAAGCCCTGGATGAAGCGCGGGATGTTCCACGTGGATCGGCGCGCCCGCTGGGCCTCGTAGAAGGCGGGGTTGTGGATGGTCGCCGCGTGCCTAAGGGTGGCGGCGAGCTGCGGGGTGAGGGCCTCGTCGGGGAGCGTCAGCCTCGCCCCCAGGACCCCTGGTATCTCAGCCGGGGGCCTCGGCTGGATCGCGGTGGCTGGCGAGGGCTCAAGTCGGCGCACGTCCGCGCCAACCTGCAACCGGGAGTTCCGCGCCACCGCCGCCACCTGGGCCGGCGTCATGCGGGCCAGCGTCGAGAGGAACTCCCACTGGTCGGGCCACGGTTCCCACGTCGCAAGGTCGATGAACAAGGTGGTGCGGCGGTCGCGTCGTCGCTGCCCGTTCAGCGGCGCCGCGATGAGGTTTCCCACACCGCTCGAGCCGGTCGGGACCGTGTCCTGGTTGGGGAACAGCCGGTCGTAGCTGGCAAGCGGCATGGACCCGCGCAGTCCCATCGCCCGGTGGACACACGCCGTCCCCATGGCCCGTGCCGTGGCCGCCGGCACCGGCGCGGTGAAGAACGTCCAGACGTGCGCGCCGCGGCCCGACTGGGAGACCTCCAGCCCGCACGGCACGCCGAGGGAGTGGGCGGCTTTGATGTAGGCGTGGGCGTCGAGCATGGCCTGGGGCCCGTCGAAGTCGACGGCGAGCCACCAGCACGTCGCGTCCCGGAGCAGCGGATACAGGCCGACGAAGAGGCCGTCGTCGGCGCGCAGGTGCGCCTCGATCACATCCCTGGTCAAGGGGAGGGGACGCCTGTCCCACAGCGAACCCCTACCGAATCTGTCCCTGACCACCGGCGACCAACCCTTGGTCTTCTTGCGCGGGTTCTCCCAGTAGTGGGCGTAGACGTCGGTCCGGGCGGCGAAGCGGTTCATGTAGAGGTCGAGCTTGGCCTGCTTCGGCGAATCGTTCGTCACCAGCCCGGGGTCCTCCGCCGCGAACGTCGGCTGCTCCGGAGGCGGTTCGACGCCGTGCGTGACCTTCAGCAGGTTCCGGAGCCGCCGGTTCTCCACCCGGAGCGCCGCCAGCCGTCGCTCCAAGTCCGCCTCGCGCCCCGACATGGCAGCAGGATAGGCGGGCGGGAGTGCAGCCGGACGTGTTGACAACGGAGCCCGGTCCCAGTTGGGGTTTCTGGACGAATGACCGTCCGAAAGTCCCAACTGGAAGGGCCAAGGGTTTCCACGACCTCACCGACTGAAGTCACGCAACGACCTCCTGGGTGCGGTTGGCAGCGCTTCACCGCTTGGCCATCCAACCGCAGCGACGTACACTTTCTTGTACCTATTGGCCGTCAGGGGAGGAGGAAACATGCGAACGATGAGCTACAGCGAGTCCCGGCGACGCTACGCCGAGGTCTTGGACTCCGTCGTGGATGACCGCGAGGAGATCATCATCACGCGTGCCGGGCACGAGCCGGCCGTCATCGTCGCACTGGACGAGTACCAGTCGTTGCGCGAGACCGCTTACCTCATGCGTTCTCCGGCGAACGCGCGGCGGCTGCTTGAGGCCATCGAGCGCCTGGAAGCGGGGGACGGCGTGGCCCACGATCTCGTGGAAGCCGACTGAACGTGCTGCTCGTGTGGGATCCGAACGCCTGGGACGACTACCTGTGGTGGCAGACCCAGGACAGGAAGGTCCTTCGCCGCATCAACACGCTCATCTCCGACATCGTGCGCAACGGCAACGAGGGCATCGGAAAGCCCGAACCGTTGCCCGGGGCCTCTGGGTACTGGTCGAGACGCGTCACCGACGAACACCGGATCATCTACCGCGTCACCGAGACCGAGGTGCGGATCGCCGCCTGCCGCTACCACTACGGCAAGTGACGCCTGGCCAAGGAGTCACCTCGCTCTTGCGGATGATCGATAAGAAGGCATCCGCCGGTTGTTGGTCACCGTCGTGTTTCCTCTGAACGATGTCGCAGGTCTGCGTTATGACCGCCGCATCGACGACGTCGGCTCCAGGGAACGGCGACACGGCGAGGGAATGACTCATCGAGTTTGACATATATCATCCTAGTTAGGAGCATATATGTCATGGACTTGACCGTGGCCGACGCGGCCAACCTGGCCGGGGTGACCACTCACCAGGTCAACACCGCCCTGCGAACCGGCGCCCTTCACTCCCTTCGTGCGGTGGGAAGCACTGTCCTGATCGACGACCTCGCGTTCCAGGCCTGGAACCGTGCCCGCGGCCGTGGGCGCCGCTGGAGCCACGCAGCACGCGACGCCGCGCTCGACCTTGCCAGCACCGGCGTCACCGACCAACTCGACGGAACCGAGCTCTCCCGACTTAGGCGGGTCCTGCGCAGTATCACAGCTCGCCAGTTCGCCTATCTGGCAGGCGGTCTGGGCGGCAGTTGGGCCCGGTACCGCACCCTTGAACGGTTGTCCGAGATCGACCCCATCTACCCTGCGGAAGTCAGCCGCGGCTTTCAGGTTGCAGCCTCGTCCCGCAATCGCGTGGTGCGCACCGGCAACCTCAACCAGTTCGAGGAACGGTGGTTGCTCCAACTGGACGGCGACGGCGACCTCGGCGTTGTCGAACGCTCCCCTGACCCCAGAAGGGCCCGGCAACTACTCGACATCTACCTGCTCGGGAGCGCCCGCGAGTCCGTCACAGCTGCCCGAGAACTCGAGGCCGCCTGCCATGGACTATGACGCATTTGGGATCGTCGACGAGCTGGCCACTGTCCTGGATCCTGAGGACTGGATACTCGTCGGTGGGCTGATGGTGCACGCCCATGCTCAACTGGCCGGTCTCCAGAGCAACCGGCCCACCTATGACACTGACATAGTCGTGGAGGTCGAAGTCCAACCCACAGGCCGGTACCGGGCGGCAGCTGCCACTGAAGTGTGCGGCCTGCTCGACCACCAGCCACCCCAGGATCCGGCACTTTCAAGATGGAGTGCTGCTACTGGCCTGCGCCGAAGTTCGCGGAATGACAGAGATGCCGAACTCACAGCGCAGCTATCTCAACGATCTGGCCAGCGGACGGCAGAATCCGGAGGCGTGGTCGCTGACCGATGCGCCCACTACGGCACGGGCCGTGCGAATGCTGCGACGACTCCGCAAGGACTGGATGGCCCCGGCATTCCTACAGGCTCGCCGACACCGCTGAGGACGATACCGGCTCCAGGATGGTCAACCTGCTGAAGACCCTGCAGCCGAAGGTGGAGGAGCCCATCGCTGCCCGGGCTCCCAGCACTCGGACCTGCAAACCGAACAAGGAACCAGGACACCGTCCCGCGCACTCTGAAGGCGCAAGTGGTGTCGTGATTGCGGCGTGAGACCTGACGGACGCCACCACGCATCCTCCCCAGACAGAGATCCGGCCCACGCCCAATGACCTGGGCGGGCTTCCCTACTCGAAGCCGTGCTGCTCGAACTTGAGCGTGGTGGCGTTCTCGGAGACGGTGCGGATCTCGGAGTCCAGGAAGCCGCCGGGGCGTTCGGCATCGATCTCGATCCGGACCGACAACTCCGTGCCGGTGCGCCGCAGGTGGGCGACGACCTCGTCGGCGATCAACTTGAAGTCCTGGACGAACCGCTCCGGGTTCAACTCCTTCACCCCGAAGAAGCGGGTCGTCAGCTGCAGCGGCGCCTCCGGGCCGGGCCAGGCGACGTCCATGTGGGCCGGGACGGCCGAGGCCGACGCCCCGGATGAACCTTCGGCCACGCCGGACGTCGTGGGAACAGCCGGCGCGACCTCCTGTGCCCGCTGGCCGACGACGGCGTCGGGACGAACCAGCAGCAACGAGTCAACCGCGGCGGGCGCGGGGGTCTTGTCGTCGGGGGTCCACAGGCCGACGTAGCGGCCGGCCGCGTCATCGTATGAGGTGGCCAGGCCGAAGCCGTCGACCTGCCACAGCATCGGCATCATCGTCACGCCCTCGGCCAGCACCGACCTGTCGCGCAGCCGCGGCAGATACGGGTATTGGCTGTAGAGCTGCCACAGGTCGCCCAGCGACACGTGGCCCTTGTCCCACACCGACGGGATGAGCCGCAGCGCCATCCGGATGTTGGTGGCCGACTGCTGCGTGGCTAGGTCGCCGTCGCTGCCCAGCCGCTTGGCGACCCGCTCCGCGAACGGCGCGTCGGAGGAGCCGTCGATGCGGACCTCCTTGATGGTGAACGGCTCGGCCGGGTCGGGCTGCACCGGCACCAGCACCCAGCCGAACGTCTGCGCCAGCCGGGAGGCCGACGTCTGGTCGGCCGTGGCCTGCCGCTGCGCGGCCTGTTTGCGCTGGTTGGCGGTGAGGTCGAGGTCGGCCTCGTTGTGCAGCACATGGGTCCAGCCGAGGTAGTCGCGCACCGCGTTGTCCAGCTCGGCCAGGCAGTCCTCGTCGGCGGCCAGGAACACCAGCATGTTGCGGTGGGTGCGGTTGGCGGTGCCGCGCCGCTCGATGGCCGACCGCGCGAACTCGATGGCCGCCGAGTCGATGCGTCCGCGCTTGTGGGAGACCTTCGGGTGCACGATGACCAGGCGCACCTCGTCGACGTCGGGGATGTCGGCGCTCGACTCCGGGCACACGTGGATGCCGGTGAACACGCCCCGGGTGCGGCGCTGGCCCTCCAGACGGCGCACGATCTCGGCCCACACGTCCTCCGGGTGGAGGCGTTCGGCCTGGTCGCGGGCGGTGCGGGTGATGTTGGCCTGCAGGTCGTACCAGTACTTGCCGGAACCGGAGTAGAAGTAGGTGGCGCGGTCGCCGAGCTGGGTCAGGGCCGCGTGGAAGTTGCCGGGCGCGTCGCCGGGGATGGCCATGCCGAGGAACACCCGCTGGGTCTCGATGCCCTTGGTGGCCGACCCGATCGTCGGCGCCGCCCCGAAGAACACCGTCCTGGCAAGGCGTTTCGTCAG
>JBDHZH010000038.1:0-28133 GCA_039811745.1 Arachnia sp. | reverse complement strand
CGGATGCCTTCGACGCCGAGATCATCGGGGTGGAGGAGCCGGGATGACCCCGGAACTATGCTTGGCCGTGATCTAGGAGGGACTGTGTTCGAAGGACTCGACATGGGGCAGTTGATGGCCCAGGCGGCCAGGCTGCAGGAGGAGTTGGCCAGGGCCCAGGAGGAGCAGGCCGCCCGCACGTTCGACGGCACCGCCGGCGGCGGGCTCGTCGGCGTCACCATCTCCGGCGACGGCGACCTGCTGGGGGTGCGCATCAGTCCCGAGGCGTGGGATCCCGAGGACACCGAGGTGCTCTCCGAGCTGATCGTCGCGGCCTTCCGTGGGGCCAGGGAGCAGGCGGAGGCCGCCATGCGCGCCGGCATGCCCGCGATGCCGCAGTTGCCGGAAGGGCTCGGGTTCTAGCAGTGTACGAAGGCCCGATCCAGGACCTCATCGACGCACTCGGCCGTCTGCCGGGCATCGGCCCCCGCAGCGCGCAGAGGATCGCGTTCCACCTGCTGGATGCCCCGGAGGAGGAGGTGTTCGAGCTCGCCGACGTCCTGCGCCGCGTCAAGCAGAGCGCGAGGTTCTGCGAGGTCTGCTTCAACGTCACGCAGGAGGCCCGCTGCCGCGTGTGCAGGGATCCCCGCCGGGATCGCTCCATGATCTGCGTCGTGGAGGAGTCCAAGGACGTGATCGCCGTGGAGCGCACCTCCGAGTTCCGCGGCCTGTACCACGTGCTGGGCGGCTCGATCTCGCCGATCGACGGCCGGGGGCCGGGGGACCTGCACGTGAGGGAGTTGTTCCAGCGGTTGGCCGACGGCGAGGTCACCGAGGTGATCCTGGCGACCGACCCGGACACGCAGGGGGAGGCCACGGCCGCCTATCTCAGCAGGCTGCTCCGGGACTTCGGGATTCGCGTTACCCGGCCGGCGAGCGGCCTGCCGGTCGGGGGAGACCTCGAGTACGCCGATCAGGTGACGCTCGGCCGCGCCTTCGAGGGGCGACGTCCCATGTTCGCGCCCGAGCCTGCCGTCGCCTCGGCCGAATAGGGGAAGTGCCCGGGCTTGGGTAGTGTGCTGCGGGTGTGCGCCAGGTGACGCACCTTCCGCCCCGGAATGGTCCAGCCGGCCATGGCCCGTGGTCCCGATGAACGCTCCGTAACGAAGGCCGACGCATGTCAACAGCCACCTCGTCCCCCTCGCCCACGCCCCAGGCGGTCCGCGCCCGCTGGGGCGTGATCCTGCTGTTCTGGCTGAACGGCGTGACGTTCGCCTCGCTGCTGCCGCGCTACCCCGAGATCAAGACGGCGCTCGGGCTGTCGGACACGTTCTGGGGAATCTCGGTCGGCGTCGGCCCGCTTGGCGGGCTTGCGGCCGGGCTCGCCACGGCGCGGTTGATGCGCAGGTTCAGTTCCGCCTGGGTCGCGGTGATCGCCCAACTGGGCGCCATCGGAATGATCAACGTCCTCGGCAACGCGCCCGCCGCGTGGGTCTTCGCGGGCGGCCTGTTCGTCATGTCGGCCTTCGACGCCCTGACCGACATTGCGATGAACGCCCACGGACTGCGCGTCCAACGCGAGTACGGGCGTTCGATCCTCAACTCGTTCCATGCCTGGTGGTCGATCGGGGCGGTCAGCGGCGGCTTCATCGGCTCCGCGGCTGCGCAGGCGAGGGTCCCGATCTGGCTGCAGTGCCTGGTGCTCGCCGTCATCTTCGCAGGCATGGCGGTGTTCACGAAGACACTGCTGCTCAAGGGGGCGGACCACTCGATCGAGGTGGTGGAGGCCCGGGCGGGCACGTCACGCTGGATTCCGGGCCCCGTCCTGCTCCGTCTGGCCGCACTCGGCGTGATGGCCGGAGCGGCCGGCCTGATCGAGGACACCGGTGCCACTTGGGGTGCCGTCTACATGGACCGTGCGTTCCAGGTGGTGCCGTTCCTGGCAGGTATGGCGTTCGTGGCACTCCAGGGAGCCCAGATGATCGGCCGGTTCACCGGCGATGCCCTCGTGGATCGGATCGGTCCGCTCGGGGCGCTGGTCCAGGGGTCCGTGATCGCGGCCGTCGGGATGGGTCTGGCACTTGCCTTCCCCAACCCCGTCGGGACCATCGTCGGATTCGCCTGCGCAGGCTGGGGGGTGGCGACGGTGATCCCGTCGGCCATGCATGCCGCAGACGAGTTGCCTGGCATGCCGCCGGGCACGGGGCTCACGATCGTCACGTGGCTGCTGAGGGTCGGTTTCCTGCTTGGTCCCCCGATGGTGGGTGCGATCGGTGACGCCACTTCTCTACGGGTGGCGTTGTTCGCGGCGCCGGTGTGCGCCCTGGTCATGCTCGCGCTGAGCCCGTCCCTGAGGCCGATGAAGGGCCGTGCCGCGACGGGGTGAGCCCTTACCCGCCCTCCCCGGCCGCGGCCACGCGGGCCTGTTCAACGGTGGAGAAGGCGCTTCGGACCTCGTCGAGGATGCCCATCATCGCGCTCCTGGCACCCTCCGCGTCGCCTCGGAAGATCGCCTCGGCCACGGCTTCGTGCCCAGCCAGGGCCTCCGGCTTCGGCTTGGCCGGCATCAGTCCCATCTCGGTCCTGCCCTGGAGGACCGCGGCGACGTGCTCGCCCAGGGCGGCGAACATCTCGTTGCCGCAGGACTCCAGTAGCAGCCGGTGGAACTCGATGTCGTACTTCATGAACTCGCGCAGGTCGCCGGCCTCGCCGGTCCGCCGCATCTCGGCGGCGAGCGGGAGCAGTCGCGCGCGGGTGTGGATGGACGCGAACCTGGCCGCGCTCTCGGCCGCCGGTGGTTCGACGGCGAGCCGGAGCTGGGTGAGTGAGTGGATCTGCTCCTCTCTGCGGGCGGAGTGCAGCCGCCAGTTGATCAGGGTGGGGTCGAGGACGTTCCAGTTGGCCATCGGCTGGGCGACCATGCCCAACCTTCGCCTGGTGTGGGCGAGGCCCAGGGCCTCCAATTGACGCGAGGCCTCGCGCGCGACGGTCCTGGACACGGTGAAGCGCGACTGGATCTCCTCCAGCGTCCGCGCCTCGTCGATGGGCCAGACGCCGTCGATGATCTCGATCCCGAGTTCGCGTGCAACCCCTCGGTGCATGAGCGTTGGCTCGTCGGTTGCCGCCATTGCGCCCCCTCCTGGTGATGGCACGACCATATCGGTTGCCGTACAGATCATCCTCGCGACTCGCAAGGGAGTGCCAAGGGTTGCATTGAGAGTCTTTAATGACTTAGAGTCATCCCCAACAGAGCAATAAGGCTCTCAAAAAGGAGTCGAAGATGACCCAAACGCATCTTGTGGTGATGGGTGTTGCAGGCTGCGGCAAGTCGACGGTGGCACGCGGGATCGAGGACCGGCTCGGCTGGTCGTTCGCGGAGGGGGACGACTTCCACCCGGCCGCCAACATCGAGAAGATGAGCGCCGGCACGCCGCTGACCGACGAGGACCGCTGGCCCTGGCTGGACACCATCGTCGCCTGGACGAACGGGGAGGCCGCTGCCGGGCGGAACACCATCGTGACCTGCTCGGCTCTGCGCCGGGTCTACCGTGATCGACTGCGGTCGGCCCCGGGACAGACGGTGTTCGTGCACCTCCACGGCACCGAGGCACTGCTGGCCGAGCGACTGAGGTCCCGTCCCGGCCACTTCATGCCCCCGTCGCTGCTGGGTTCCCAGTTGGCGACCCTGGAGCCCCTCGAACCCGACGAGGTCGGCATCCTCCTGGACATCGACGCTCCCATCCCAGATCTGGTCGAGCAGGCGATCCGCCGCCTCGGCCTCTCCCAATCCATCCAGCAAGACAAGGGAGTCATGTAGTCATGCCCGCGCAACTGATCCTTGCCGCCTTGGGCGGCATCGCGACGATCGTGCTGTTGATCGTCTGGCTGAAGGTCCACCCCTTCCTGTCCCTCATGGCGGGCTCCGCCGTGATGGCGCTGTCCGCCGGGGTTCCCTACACCGAGGTCTTCAAGAGCTTCTCGGCGGGCCTCGGCTCGACACTGGCCGGCGTCGGCCTGCTCATCATCCTCGGGTCCATCATCGGCACCCTCCTGGTCTCATCGGGCGGCGCCGACGTGATCGTCGACTCGATCCTGAGCAAGACGCCGGTGAAGCGCATCCCGTGGGCCATGGCGCTGATCGCGTTCATCGTCGGCATCCCGCTGTTCTTCGAGGTCGGCGTCGTAATCCTGATCCCCGTGGTCATGTTCGCCGCCCGCCGGGCCAAGGTGCCGGTGATCCTGTTCGGCATCCCCGCGCTCGCGGGCCTGTCCGCCCTCCACGGCCTCGTGCCCCCGCACCCCGGCCCGCTGATCGCCATCTCCGCGCTGAAGGCCAACCTCGGCCTGACCCTCGGGTTCGGTCTGCTGGTCGCCATCCCCTGCGTCATCCTCTCAGGCCCGATCCTGGGCAAGGTCATGGCCAAGTGGGTTCCGCATGAGGCCCGCGAGGAGTTCCTGGGCCACTCCCCGGCAGAGGGCGACAGGCGTCCCAGCTTCGGCATGGCCCTCACGGTGATCCTGCTGCCGGTCGTGCTCATGCTCGCCGCGACCATCGCGCAGATGGTGGGCATCGACAAGACGCCCTTCGGTGCGGCGCTCGTGTTCGTCGGCACCCCCCTGATCGCCCTGTTGATCACCACCGTCCTGGCCATGTTCGCCTTCGGCTACAACCTGGGCAAGTCGCTGACCGAGGTGGGCAAGCAGGTCGGCGAGTCGTTCGCTCCGATCGCAAGCATTCTGTTCATCGTCGGTGCAGGCGGCGGCTTCAAGCAGACCCTGGTGGATTCCAAGATCGCGGACATGCTCGCCCAGGCCCTCGTCCAGGCGGCCCTGCCGGCGCTGCTGGCCGCCTGGCTGGTGGCCGTCGTGATCCGTCTGGCCACCGGTTCCGCCACCGTCGCGACGATCACCGCGTCCGGCATCATGGCTCCGCTGGCCGCCGGCCTGTCCCCGACGCACACCGCGTTGATGGTGCTTTCGATCGGGGCAGGCTCGGTCTTCCTCAGCCACGTGAACGACGCGGGCTTCTGGATGGTCAAGGAGTACTTCGGCCTGAGCGTCGGGGAGACCTTCAAGACCTGGTCGCTGATGGAGACCGTCTTGTCGGTGTCCGGTCTCGGTGCGGTCATGCTGCTCAGCGCCGTGGTGTGACCCCGGGCACGGCCCCGCCCTCCGCGGTCGTCGATCGGCCGTCGGGATGCTGGTTGAATGGGGGCCATGCCCTCGTTCCCCAGGATCCCGACGGCCAGTCGCCGTATCGGCGCACGTGATTTCGACTTCGACCACCGCGTCGCTGTCATGGCCATCATCAACCGGACGAGGGACTCCTTCTTCGACGCCGGCCGTACGTACGAGCTGTCCCGGGCGGTGGAGGCGGCCCTCGCAGCGGCCGAGGCCGGCGCCGACATCGTCGACATCGGGGGAGTGCCGTTCAGCCCCGACGCCTACGGGGCCTCCGAGTCGGAGGAGACCGACCTGGTGGTTCCGTTCGTGGAGGCGGTGGCGGGCCACAGCGACGTCGTGATCTCGGTGGACACCGTCCGCAGCGGTGTCGCCGCGGCAGCCATCGCGGCGGGTGCCGCCATCGTCAACGACACCTCCGGCCTGTGGGACCCGGCCATGGCGCCCCTGATCGCAAGTACCGGCGCGACGATCATCCTCACCCACTCGCGCGCGGAGCCCCACAAGCACCTCCGCAAGCCCCACTACGACGACGTCGTGGCCGAGGTCAGGTCGTTCCTCGTGGATCGCGTGGAGCGGCTCCTGGCCTCAGGCGCGACGGAGGCCCAGCTGATCGTCGATCCCGGCCCGGACCTGAACAAGAACACGCTGCACACGTTGGAGTTGTGCCGCCGATTCGACGAGATCACCTCGATCGGGCTGCCGACACTGGCGGCGCTGTCCAACAAGGACTTCGTCGGGGAGACCCTGGATCGTCCGAGGGAACAGCGGTTGGCCGGCACACTGGCGGCCACCACCTGGTGCATCGAACGGGGTGCGAGGATCGTCAGGGCGCACGATGTGCCGCGGACGGTGGAGACCGTGCGGATGACGGAGGCCCTGCTTGGGCTGCGAGGGCCGGCCTACCTGCGGCACAACCTCGACTGACGATTCCCTCGCCGGTCCTGCTGGTCGGGGTGACAGGATTTGAACCTGCGGCCTCGTCGTCCCGAACGACGCGCGCTACCAAGCTGCGCCACACCCCGATTGGCCCTTGGGCCATCCGAAATACTAGCCCATCGACGACCGGTGCGCGAACCGGCCCTCACACCGTCAGTTGCGTGCCGTGAGCGTCAGCAGCGTTACCTCCGGACGGCAGGCGAACCGGTAGGGGGCGCAGGGGGAGGTCCCCAGTCCGGCGGAGACATGGAGTGCCGAGGTGTGGCCGCCGCTGGTGTGCGAGGACAACCCCTTCACGCGTGGCGCGTCCAGGTCGCAGTTGGTGACGAGTGCACCGAAACCGGGAACACACACCTGGCCGCCGTGCGTGTGCCCCGCGATGATGAGGTCCATGCCGTCTGAGGCCATGGCGTCGAGGAGGCGCAGGTAGGGCGCATGAGTGACGGCGACGTTCAGGTCGGTGGCTTCGGGAGGTCCGGCTACCGTGGAGTAGTCGTCCCTGTGGATGTGGGCGTCGTCGGTGCCTCTGAACGCGATCCGCCGCCCAGCGATGTCCAGGGTGACTCTTCGATGGGTGAGATCCTCCCAGCCGAGACCCTGCAGACGCTCCCGCAGTTCCGCGGTCGGCAACAGGTCCTTGACACGCGGTTCTCGCTTGCGGCGACTGAGATACCGCAGTGGGTTCTTGAACGTCGGAGCGTGGTAGTCATTGGAGCCGAACACGAACACGCCTGGGATCGACCTCAGCGCGCCGAAAGCCTCCATCAGTGGGTCGAGGGAGGCGGCACTCGCGATGTTGTCGCCGGTGTTCACCACCAGGTCGGGGCGCAGTGCGGCGAGGTCGGCGATGAACCGAACCTTGCGGCGCTGGCCGGGCATCAGGTGCAGGTCGGAGACGTGCAGGATCCTGATGTCACGACTGCCGGGGGGCAGCAGCGGCGCGAAGGCCTCGCGGACCGTGTACATGTGCGCCTCTGCCAGCCCCCAGGCGAAACAGGCCGCCCCGGCAGCGGCCACGCCGCCGACGGCGTTGAGAACGGCTCCCACCGTCAGCGGCCACCGTTCTGGCCAGGCGGGCCGGGCGGGGCGTTGCCCTGCGAGCCCTGATCCCCGGGGGCACCCGTGTCGGTCGGCGGCGGCTCGACCGGCGCCGGCCCGATCGAGACCTTCAACGAGATCGTCGAGTACTGCACGGCCTGCCCGCTCGGAGAGATGCCGAGGAACGAGCCCGCGGGACGGTCGCTGCGCACCTCCCACTTGACGGTGGTGAAGCCCATGTCCTCCAGGGCCTGCTTGGCCTGGTCGTAGCTCATCCCCTTGACGCTCGGGAGCGCGATCTTGACGCCCTCGAGGATCTGCGTGGGCGGTGCGGTGAACGGAGTCGGGTCCACGCCTTGGAGGGCGGAGGCCATGGCGGCCTTCCAGATCAGGCCCGCGTCGCCGCCGCCGGAACCCTTCAGGAAGGTGCCGCTCGGCAGCTTCACGTTCTTCAGGGTCTTCGAATGCGAGTCGTACCAGGGGTTGGTCTTGTCGATGGCGATCATCGCGACGCCGACCATGTCCGGGGTGTAGCCGGCGAACCAGACGGCCTGGTTGTCGTTGATCGTGCCCGTCTTGCCGGCCTGCGGCCTGCCGTCGGACATCTGCGCCGGTCGGCCGGTGCCGTCGCTGATCACCTTCTGCAGGATGTACGTGACGCCGTCGGCCACGCCGGGATCAATGACCTGCTGGCAGTTCGCGCCGGGCACGGCGAGGTCCTTGCCGTCCTTCGTGGTCGCGGACTGCAGGATGATCGGGTCGCAGTGGACGCCCCGGTTCGCGAAGGTCGCATACGCCTCGGCCATCGACAGGGGCGTCACCTCGGCGGTACCGATTGTGAACGACGGCACGCGGTCCATCGTCCTCAGGTCCTTGCCGGTTGCCATCTTCACGCCGGCCGACTTGGCCATGTCGATGGTGTTGCAGATGCCGACGTCCTGGATCAACTGCATGAAGTAGGTGTTGACCGAGTTCTCGGCGCCCTTGATCATGTCGATCCTGCCGTAGCCGCGGTCGTAGTTGCTCACGGTGTGCTTCTCCCGGAACACGAACGGCCCGCTGCAGCTCTTGTAGGTCCGCCCCCTGAGGTCGAGGCTTGCGGGCGCATCGTACTGCTTGCCCGGCGTGTAGCCCGCGGCAAGCGCGGCCGCCATCGTGAACGTCTTGAACGTGGAGCCGGCCTGATAGCCCTCGGCGCCGCCCATGCTCCGTCCGACGTTGATGTTCCACCAGATCTCGCCCGGGTTGTCGCCCATCTTCGGGCGGCTCTGCGCCATGGCGACGATCAGGCCCGTGCTGGGCTGGATGTTGACCATGGTGGACAGCACCGGGTCGGTGGGTGCGATCTGGTTGGCGATCGCCGACTCGGCGGCCCTCTGCGCCTCCGGGTTGATCAGCGTCTGGATGGTCAGGCCGCCCCGCCTCAGGAGGTTCTCACGCTGCTCCGCGTTGTCGCCCAGGCTGGACATCTTGTCGGACTTGAGGGTGCGGAACACGTAGTCGCACAGGAAGGGGAACTCGCTCGCGACGCAGCCGTTCGGGACGGACTTGACGCCTGCCGGGTCGAAGGGGACCGCCTTGGCGGCGTCGGCCTCTGCCTGGGTGATGACGCCGAGCTCGGCCATGCGGTTCAGGACCACGTTGCGGCGCTTGATGGCGCGGTCGGGGTAGCGGATCGGGTCGGTCTGGACCGGGTTCTGGACGAGACCCGCGAGCATCGCGGCCTGGTCGAGCGTCAACTCCGCCGCCGTCGTACCCCAGTAGCGGTGCGCCGCGGCCTCGACGCCGTAGGCGCCCGAGCCGTAGTACGCGATGTTCAGGTAGCGCTCGAGGATCTCGTTCTTGGAGAGCCGTTCCTCGACCGCCATCGCGTAGCGCATCTCCTTGATCTTGCGCTCGATGTTGACCGCCACGGCCTCCCTGGCGCCCTCCTCGTCACCGCGCGCGATCGCAGCCTCGACCTGCACCATCTTCACGTACTGCTGCGTCAGGGTGGACGCGCCCTGCGTGTCGCCGATCGCCGTCTTCACAAGGGCACGAGCCAGGCCCTGGACGTCGATGGCGCCGTGCTCGAAGAAGCGGTGGTCCTCGATGGCCACCTGGGCGTCCTGCATGATGGGGGCGATCTTGTCCAGGGGAACGTAGATGCGGTTCTCGTCGAAGAAGGTCGCGAGCACGGAGCCGTCGGCCATCAGGATCCGTGAGCGCTCCGCCTGCGGCGGCGTCTCCAGTTCGTCGGGCAGGTACTGGAGGCCGTCGGCCACCGACTTGGTCGTCGTGCCTGCCAGCGCCGTGAACGGGACCGCGAGCCCTGCGAGCAGCAGCCCGGCAAGGAGGCTCACGGCGACGAACATCAAAAGCGCATAGGCCTTCTGGCTCAGGGAGGCGGCTTTCATGGCGACTATTCTAGAGCCTGCCCCCAAATTCCCCGGCATCGGCGCCGCCCGGGTGCCCCAAATGGCCTCTGACGGGGGGCGAAGCATCAGGGACCCCACTGTTGCCAACCGTGTGCGATGCGCTACGGTCATCCCATCGGATGCACCAATGCGCGAGGGAGGGCACTGGAATGTCGTTGGCTGAGGAGAGTGATTGGACCCTTCAGGCCAGATGCAAGGACATGGCTGATGCACTCTTTCCCGAGGGCAAGGGGCAGAAGAAGGCGCGGCAGGTCTGCATGGGATGTCCCGTGCGGCTCGAGTGCTTGGCCGAGGCGCTCGACAACCGGATCGAATGGGGTGTGTGGGGCGGAATGACCGAGAGGGAACGCAGGCACCTGCTGCGCACCCGCCCGGACATCAAGTCATGGCGCGAGGTCCTGGTCGGGTTCGGGGGAGAGGCCAAGGCCAGCTGAGGGGCCGACCGGACAGGCTTGGCCGCCCGGTTGCCGGGTGGCAGGATTTGGCCATGCAGAAATGGGAGTACTTCACGGCACCGATCCTGTCCCACGTGGCGCAGCAGATCCTCAACAACTTCGGCTCCGACGGCTGGGAGCTGATCCAGGTGGCCCCCGGCCCCAACCCCGACACCATGGTCGGGTACTTCAAGCGCCCAGTGATGGAGGGATGATGAGCAAGACGTCGGCCCGGCTCGTGGAGTTGGGCATCGAGCTCCCGCCGGTTGCGGCTCCCATAGCGGCCTACGTGCCGGCCCGACGCGTCGGAGACCAGGTGTGGACTTCGGGGCAGCTGCCGGTGGTCGGCGGGAAGCTGGTCGTCGCGGGGAAGCTCGGCGGCGAGGTGTCCCTGGCAGACGGCGCGTCCGCCGCACGGGTGGCCGCACTGAACGCCCTGGCGGCGGTGGCGTCGCAGGCCGGTGGCGTCGACCACATCCGCTCCATCCTGCGGGTCGTCGTCTACGTCGCCAGCACGCCCGACTTCACGGAGCAGGCCAAGGTGGCCAACGGGGCCTCCGAGGTCATCGGTGAGATCTTCGGCGAGGCCGGTGTCCACGTGCGCAGCGCCGTGGGCGTGGCGGTGCTCCCGCTGGATGCGCCGGTCGAGGTGGAACTGATCGTCGAGGCGTAGGTGAAACCACCCGCCGATCCTGCGGAGGTCGACGAGCGACTCTCGCTGGCCTACCCGCAGGCGCGCTGCGAACTCGACTTCCGCTCGCCGTTCGAGTTGCTTGTGGCAACGGTGCTGTCGGCCCAGTCGACGGATCGCCGCGTCAATTCGGTCACGCCGTCGCTGTTCGCCGCCTACCCGGGGCCCGACGAACTGGCGGCGGCAAGTCCGGAGGCGGTGGAGGAGATCATCCGCCCGACCGGGTTCTTCCGGAACAAGGCGGCCGCCATCGTCGGCATTGCACGCGCCATCGTCGACGAGCACGACGGGCGGGTGCCCGGCACGCTGGAGGAACTGGTGCAGCTGCCCGGTGTCGGGCGGAAGACGGCCAACGTCGTGCTCGGGAACGCCTTCGGCATTCCGGGAGTGACGCCCGATACGCACCTCATACGGCTGGCGAACCGCTTCGGGTGGGTGGACAGCAAGAAGCCCGACGACGTCGAGAGCGCGGTTGGTGCGCTGTTCGCCCCCGAGGACTGGGTGATGGTCTGCCATCGGGTGATCTGGCACGGGCGGCGCTGCTGTCATGCCCGCAACCCCGCCTGTGGTGCCTGCCCGGTGGCCGACATCTGCCCCAGCTACGGCATCGGCGAGACCGACCCGGACAGGGCGCGGCTCCTGATCAGGGAACCAAGGGGATGAGGACGGTCGCGATGGTGCTTGCGTCGCTGGGCGCGTTCGCGCTCGTGGGTTGCACGGTGGCACCCGGCGCCGCGGGGACACCCTCGGCGACGGGCAGCCTGGTGGAGTTGCGGGAGTCCTACGGCATCGCCGACTGCCCCGTCACCGATCCCTCGGCGGACGCCGTCGACGGAGGCCTGCCGCGCACCGAACTGCCCTGCCTCGGATCGGATCGCCTCGTGAACCTGGCGGGGTTGCCGAGGCGCCCCATGGTGGTGAACTTCTGGGCGCAGTGGTGCCAGCCGTGCCGCGAGGAGTCGCCGTTCCTCAGGGAGGCGTCCCGGGCGGGCGGTGCCGACTTCCTCGGCGTCAACTACGACGACCCCGACCAGGCGTCGGCGCTCGAGTTCGCCGGGCTGGCCGGGCTCGCCTACCCGCACGTGCGGGACCGCCACAAGCAACTGGCATCGCTCGGCGTGCCGGGTCTGCCGGTCACGCTCTTCGTCGACGCCGATGGCCGGATCGTCGGCAGGCACGTCGGCGTGCTCGAGTCCCGCGACCAGTTGGCCGCCCTCATGCACGACTACCTGGGGGTGCCATGAGCTACGACTTCACGCTGCTGGCTGCAGGCCTGCGGGGTGAGCTGCAAACCCCGGAGGGCTGGGCGGGCAGGGAGCCGCGGGGCGTCCACCCGGCTGCCGTGCTGATGCTGTTCACGACGGAGCCCGATCCCCGGTTGACGTTCATCCAGCGGGCCATGACGCTGCGCAAGCACGCCGGCCAGGTCGCATTCCCCGGCGGCGGGCTGGAGGCCGGCGACGCCGGGCCGACGGCCGCGGCACTGCGCGAGGCCAACGAGGAGGTCGGTCTCGACCCCGCCAGGGTGCAGGTCATGGGCAGGCTGCCCGTCTCCTGGATCCCGGTCAGCCGGTTCGACGTGACCCCGGTCGTGGGGACGTGGGACGGCTCACAGGAACTGATTGCCGTGGATCCGGCCGAGGTGCGGTCCGTCTTCCAGGTGCCGGTCTCGACGCTGGTGGATCCCGCCCTGCGGGTGACGGCGCGCCACCCCGGCGGCTATCTCGGGCCGGCCTGGGAGTTGGGGGATCTGTTCCTCTGGGGATTCACCGGTCACCTCGTCGACCTGGTGCTGGAGGTTGCCGGCTGGGAGCAGGAATGGGACCGCGAACGCGTCGTCGACGTACCCGCGAGGTTCAGGCGCGCCTGATCGTGGCGGCGTCGACCAGTGCCGACAACGTCGTCCTCGCCTCGGCGATCGTGGCCTCCGGCGACTTGACCTTCCCCATCTGAAGTTGGCCGACCTTGATGAGGATGAAGGCGATGAGGACTGACATCACGGCCACGAGGAGGAAGCCGAGGGTGAAGGCCCCCCAGGTGCCGATCGCGGTGAACGTGTCGAAGAACCAGCCGACCGCCAGGGCCAGGCACAGGATGACCATCCAAAGGGCGTGCAGCGCGAAGACCCCGGCTGCGGCGAACAGGCCCGAGCCGATTCCCGCGGCCTTGGCCGCGGGGACCAGCTCCGCCCGGGCCAGTTCCTTCTCGCGCTCGATGAATTCCGAGAGCTCGGCCTTGAACTGCTGCAGGGGGGCGTCGTCCTCAGGGTTGACCATCGTCGTCCTTTCGTAGTGGCACCAGCCTAGAGGCTGATGCGTACGCCCGCGTCGGGGAGATGGGTGGTGGCGGTCAGTTCGTCGTGGCTGACCCAGGCACGGACGCACAGCAGCTGGTAGGGCAGGCGAAGCATCTCGCCCGGGCGCACCGACGAGGAGAACAGGGAGTCCACCTCCGACTGGAGGCGGCGGGCCTGCTCGGGGCTGAGGTTCCTGCTGAGCGGCTGGCGGGCCACGAGGTCCTGCAGGTCGGCGAGTGAGACCGGTTGCCAGACGCGGAAGGCGCGCCTCTCGACCTCCGGGAAGTACTTGCTGCCCTCGAGTGCCGCGAGGCTGTGCTGGCCGTAGTCCCCGCGCATCGCAAGCGGGTCGAATCGGCGCAGGAGGGCGGCCAGCCGCCTGACCCAGGGCACCGAGTCGTCGCGGATCACGTACGAGGCGCTCAGGCAGCCGCCGGGGCGCAGGACCCTCGCGATCTCCGACAACGCACGGGAGTGGTCGAGGACGTGGAAGCGCTCGTGCGTGGCGACGACGTCGAACTGGCAGGGGTCGCAGCCGATGGCCTCCGGGCGGGAGCAGATGGGCGTGATTCCGGGTTCGTCCCGGAGCTGGGCTGCGACCCCTTCGTCGGGCGTGACTGCGAACACGTTGTGGCCACTGTCACGCAACCGGTGCGCGAACTGCGGGCGCCCGTCGACGGTCAGGACACGGGTCTCGGACCAGACGGTCAGCCACGCGATGGCTTCGGGGAGGAGGACGGGTTGCTTCGACATCTGTTCCTGGGACGTAGGGACGGTTGATCGACTCAGGTTATCCACAATGTCGGCGCACGATGACGCATGGACCGCCCGCGAGTCGAGAGTCTGTGTCGTGACAGGCGTCAGGCAGCAGGGGAGCCCGGAGCCCGGGCCGCTCCTGGCCACGGGTGATCCGGCGCTGAGCGACGCCGTCCAGGCCACGGCTCTCGCCCTTGGCGTCGATCTCGAGGTCGTGCGCGACGTCGAGGCGCAGCGGGGGACGTGGCGCGCGGCCCCGCTGCGCCTCGTCGGGGCCGACCTGGTGGAGCAGTGCGCCCGGGCCGAGTCGCTCGAGGCGACCATCGTGGTCGGAATGTCGCAGTCAGTGCTGCTGGAGGCGTCGTCGCGGCTGAGGCTGCCCGCCATGTTGCTGCCGCACTCATCGGACGCCCTGGCGGAGGTCCTCGTCAGTCACAAGACGGCGAGGCCGAAGGGCCGGGGGCTGTGTCTGTTGGGTGCCTCGGGGGGTGTCGGCGCCAGTTCGCTCGCCGTGGCGCTGTCGGCTGCGGCCGTGGCCGCCGGCGTCCGGAGCGCAGTGGTTGAACTGGCCCGGTTCGGCGGCGGCATCGACCTGCTCTTCGGTGCCGAGACGCGTCCCGGCCTCAGGTGGGCGGACCTGGCGCAGGCGAGCGGACAGATCGGAGCACTGGACGGCCGCCTGCTGGCATCGGACGGCGTCTCGGTGCTGGCGCTCGACCGGAGGAACCCGATCCACCCGTCGGGCGGGGCCGTGGAGGCCGTCCTCACCGGCCTGCGCCGGACCCATGACCTGGTCGTCGTCGACGGAGGCCGCGACGGCGTGCCGGATGGGCTCGGCCGCGGGGTGCGGCAGGTGCTCGTGGTGGCGGCCGACGTCGCGTCTGTGGCCGCCGGCCGGATGCAGCTCGCCCGGATGGACCTATGTGCGCCGGGGGTGGTGGTGAGGTCGGGCCCGTCTCGGACCCTCCCACCGCCTGCGGTCGCCGAGGCGCTCGGGCTGGAGCTTCTCGGCGTCGTGCGTCACGACAAGGCCGTGCCGAGGCTGGCGGAGAGCGGCTCCTTCGTCGCCTCGCGTGCCGCGGCATCGTTCCGGCGAGACGCCCGACGCCTCTGGGAGGTGCTGTCCGATGACCATTGACAGGCTCGACGAGCTCCAGCTGGAACTGGGCCGCCTTGCCCGGCCCTACGTGCCCTCCGACGTGGCGGCCGCCCTGCACCGCCTCGGGATGGTTGTGACCGATCAGTCGATGCTCCGGGCGCTCGAGGCGCTCCGGCGGGGCAGCACGGGAGCCGGGCCACTCGAGGACCTGCTGCACGAGGAGGGCGTCTCCGATGTGGTGGTCAACGGCGCGAGGGACGTCTTCGTCGACCGCGGTGCAGGCCTGGAGCGTGCAGACGTCGTGTTCGTCGACGACGAGCAGGTGCGTCGGCTCGCCGTGCGGTTGGCCGCCGCGGCCGGCAGGCGGCTTGACGATGCGCAGCCGTTCGTGGATGGGAGGCTTCCGGACGGCACGAGACTGCATGCGGTGCTCTCCCCGGTCGCATCCCCGGGAACCTGCATCTCGCTGCGGGTTCCGTCCCGGTCGAGACCGAGCCTGGAACAGCTGCTGGCGCATGACTCGGTCTCCGGTCTCCTGCTGGACCTGCTCGACGCCATCGTGCTCCGGCGCGTGCCGTTCCTGATCAGCGGCGGCACGGGTGCCGGCAAGACCACTCTGCTGGGCGCGCTGCTGGCCCGTGTCCCCGCCGATGAGCGCATCGTCGTGGTGGAGGACTCGAGGGAGCTGGATCCCGACCACCCGCACTGCCTGAACCTGGAGGGCAGGCAGCCGAACGCGGAGGGGATGGGCGGCATCTCCCTGACGCTGCTCGTGCGTCAGGCTCTCAGGATGCGGCCCGACCGGGTGGTCCTTGGCGAGGTGCGGGGAGGCGAGCTGGTCGATCTGCTGGCCGCGCTGAACACAGGCCACGAGGGGGGCTGCGGCACCGTCCACGCCAACTCGCTGGCCGACGTGCCCGCCCGGCTGGAGGCGCTGGCCGTCCTCGGCGGGCTCGACCGGGCGGCCTGCCACGCCCAGGTGGCCTCCGCGCTGCGGGTCGGCATCCACGTGGCGAGGGGGCGTGACGGCGCGCGGCACGTGGCTGCTCTGGGCGTGTTCCGTCGAGGTCCCGATCATCTGGTGGAGGTGGTGCCAGCCGTCGAGTTCGTCGAGGGCCGGCCCGTGCTGGGCCCCGGGGCCGAGGAACTGGTCCGGCTGACCGGGTGCCGCATGTGGACCGAGGCGTCCCCGGTCACGCAACCGCGCAGAATGGCGGCGGCATGACCCCGGCGGCGTTGATGGCACTCGCGGTCTGGTTGGCAGTCGGCCCGCCCGGCGGAGCGGGGGTGCGGAGGTTGGGGCCCGGGGCGGATCGGGGGCGGAGGTTGCCGCCGGTGGCGGTCCCGGTCGCGGGGGCGGCGGTGCTGGTGTGGGTCGTCCTGGGTGGCGGGGCCGCACGCTGGGTTCTGATGGCAGGGATCGCGGCGGCAACCGGCGGCTGGCTGGCGCGGCGCGCAGCCCGTGCCCGACGCATCGATGCCGGGCAGCGGGAGGTGGCCAGGGCGGCCGGGACGCTCTCGTTGCTGCTCGCCTCCGGCTGGATCCCGTCGCGGGCGATCCGGGAGGCCGCCGAAGACTCACCCTGCCTGGGGGGAGCGGCGGCTGCCGTTCGGCTGGGCGGCCATGCCTGCTCGGCGCTGATCGAGGATGCCTCGACCCCTGGGTGGGGCGGGCTCGCCGCCGTCGCCGCGGCTTGGCAGGTGAGCGAGCAGTGCGGCGCCCCCATTGCCGGCGTCATGTCGGAGGTGGCGGACTCCCTGCGGCAGGAGAGGCGTCTCGCGGATGTCGTGACCACCGAACTGGCCGCGGCTCGGGCCAGCGGGCGGATCATGGCGTTCCTGCCGGTGGTGGCCGTGGGGCTGGGCTCGGCGGTGGGGGCGGACCCGGTCGCGTTCCTTGTGGGCGACGGGATCGGGCCGTGGTTCCTGCTGGTGGGCGTCGGGCTGAGCGCAGCAGGGCTCATCTGGACCGAGCTGATCGCGGGCGGGAGCGCGCCTGCCGGGTCCGAGACCGGGAGGCCGGGATGACTGCCGCGACGCCGATGGTGGGGATCGGTGCGTGCCTGGTCATGGCCGCGTGCTGGCTCTGGCTGGGCCATCCGAGGGCGCGCTTGTCCGTGCTCGGGGAACCTCCCGGGGCGGTCGGGCCCCGCCTCCGCCCGGCGGGAGGGCTCCGGCGCCTGATCGGCCGGGCCCCGGTGAGAAGTCCGGTCGTCGGCGCCCAGTTGCCGCCGGCCCTGGACCTCCTCGCGACCTGCCTGCTGGCCGGGGTCTCGATGCGCGCCGCGGTCGAGACCGTGGCGGCGGTGAGCCCTCAGGCCACCGCATTGCTCCTCGACAAGGTGGCGGGCCAGCTGCGCCTCGGGCGGGCGCCGTCCGACGCCTGGCTCTCACTGGCCGACGACCCGTGGTGGGGGGAGGTGGCCAAGGACGTGGCGCGTTCGGCCACGTCGGGCACCTCGCTTGTGAAGGGGCTTCGCATCCACGCCTCCGAGGCGAGGCGTGAACTGGAGACGGCGCAACTCCGGCGGGCGCGAACGGTCGGTGTTCGTTCCGTCCTGCCGCTGATGGCCTGCTACCTGCCGGCCTTCGTGCTCGTGGGGGTCGTGCCGATCATCGCCGGCCTGCTGGCGCGGTTCCTCGGATGAGGGGCCGATCAGGCAGCCACGTCCACGACGATGCGGCCACGCACCTCCCCCGCGAGGAGCCGCCGCGACGCCTCCACGACGTCTCCCAGCCCCACCTGGCTGTCCGTGATGCGCTCCAGCGTCGAGCGGTCGAGGTCGGAGGCCAGCCTGGCCCAGGCTTGGCGGCGCAACTCGTTGGTGACGTGCACGGAGTCGATGCCCGCAAGCGTCACGCCACGCAGGATGAACGGCAGCACCGACCCGGGGAGGTCGTTGCCCTGGGCCAGTCCGCAGCATGTGACCACACCGCCGAATCCGGTGGCCGCCAGCACGTTCGCGAGTGTGTGGCTGCCGACGGTGTCCACGGCCCCCGCCCACCGGATCGACTGGAACGGCCTGCCGGGCTCGGAGAGCAGGTGGCGGTCGACCAGTTCCGCCGCGCCGAGGGCGAGCAGGTGGTCCGGGTCGTGGACGCGGGAGGTGGAGGCGACGACGCGGTAGCCGCGGGCGGCCAGGAGTGCCACTGCGAAGGACCCGACGCCGCCGCTCGCGCCCGTCACGACGACCTCCCCGCGGTCGGGGGTGAGGCCGCCGCGCTCGAGCGCCAGCACGCTCAGGGCGGCGGTGAAGCCCGCCGTGCCGATGATCATCGACTCCCGTGCGGTCAGGGGCGCGGGCACGGGCAGCAGCCACTCGCCGGGAACACGCGCATGCTCCGCGAAGCCGCCGTGGTGGCTCTGACCGAGTTCGTGCCCGACTCCGACCACCACGTCGCCGACGGCCACGCCGGGATGCCTGGAGGCGGTCACCGTGCCCGCGAGGTCGATGCCGCCGACCAGGGGAAAACGTCTCATGATCTGCCCGGTCCCGGTGACGGCCAGGGCGTCCTTGTAGTTGATCCCGGACCATCCGACGGTGATGTCCACGTCTCCCGGCATCAGGTCGGCATCGTCGAGTTCTGTGAGCAGGGTCGTGACTTCCCCGGTGGCGGCCCGGTCGGTCAGGAGTGCACGGAAGGTCATACGGGCAGTCTAGATACGTGCAGTCCGAGTTGTCGGAACCGTGGCCCGCTGCCCGGCGGGCAAGCATGGGGTGATTGGATGGAACCATGGTGGAGCAGCGCATTGAGGTTGGACGGGCGGTCACGCCGTCGGGTGTTATCGAGAATGCCGTCATCGGCATCGAGGACGGCAGGATCACCGCCGTCGACTGGGCGTACGAGGTCAGCGGCCCGTACTCGGGCCTGTGGGCGGTGCCGGGGTTCGTCGACACCCACTGCCACGGGGCAGACGGGGTCAGCTTCGGCGACCCGGACCCGGAGGCGAACCGGCGCGCGATCGCATACCACCGCTCCCAGGGGACGACCAGCCTGTTCGCAAGCACCGTCACCGAGCCCATCGAGAAGCTGGAGCGGCAGCTGACGGTGCTCCGAGGGCTCGTCGAGTCCGGGGAGTTGCGCGGCATCCACCTGGAGGGGCCTTTCCTGGCGCCCGAGAAGAAGGGCGCCCACGACATCGACCTGCTGCGTGACCCGGAGCCGGAACTGGTCGAGCGGCTCATCGCGGCAGGTGGGCCGGCGCTGAAGATGATCACCATGGCCACCGAGCGGCCGCACTCCGAGGCTGCGATCCGACGGTTCAACGAGGCGGGCGTGCATGTCGCGTTCGGCCACTCCGACGCGGACGAGGCCCAGACGCGCGAGGCACTGGGCTGGGGCGCCGACATCGTCACCCACCTGTTCAACGCCATGCGTCCGATCCACCACCGCGACGCCGGGCCGGTGCCGGTGCTCCTCACCGACGACCGGTGCATGGTGGAACTCATCTGCGACGGCGTCCACCATGCCCCCGTCATCGCCCGCATGTCCATCGACGCCGCGGGCATCGACCGCGTCGGGATGGTCACGGATGCGATGAGCGCCACGGGCAAGGGGGACGGCCGCTACATCCTCGGCGACCTCGAGGTGATCGTCTCCGACGGCACCGCCAGGCTGGTCACCCCGGACGGCTCCCCGGGCGCGATCGCGGGCTCCACCCTGACGATGGCGAAGGCCTTCCGGTACCTGATCGAACGTGTCGGCTGCACCATCCCGGAGGCGGCCACGATGTGTGCGACCACCCCGGCGCGCTGGCACGGGCTCGGTGACGTCGGCCTGCTCGCCCCCGGCAGGTTCGCCGACATCTGCCTCGTGGACGACGAGGGCATCCTGCAGGCAGTGATCCGGCAGGGCGAACTGATCACTCGCTGACCGGAATCCGACGAGAGGCAGTGAACATGAGCGACCTGATCGACACGACGGAGATGTACCTCCGCACGGTGTACGAGCTGCTGGAGGAGGGCGTCCCGCCGCTCCGGGCACGGATCGCCGAGCGGCTCCACCAGTCGGGCCCAACCGTCTCCCAGACGGTTGCGAGGATGGAGCGCGACGGCCTGCTCGTGGTGGAGGAGGATCGTCGGATCAGGCTCTCGAACGAGGGTTTCCGGCTGGCGAGGGACGTCATGCGCAAGCACCGGCTGGCCGAGTGCCTCCTGACGGAGGTCATCGGGCTCGAGTGGGACAAGGTCCACGACGAGGCCTGCCGCTGGGAGCACGTGATCTCGACCGAGGTGGAGCGTCGGCTGGTCGAGATCCTGGACGCACCCGACCGCTCGCCGTACGGGAACCCGATCCCCGGCCTGCAGGATCTCGGGGTCCAGCTCGACCCCGTGCCGTTCCGGCGTGGGGTGCACTCCCTGGCGGAGCACCTGACCCGGTTCGGCGATGGGCCGGCGACGCTGCAGCGGATGAGCGAGAACGTCCAGGCGCACGCCGAGACCCTCGCGGCGATCTCGAAGCTGGGGCTGCGTCCCGGCAGCACATTCGAGGCCAGGCGCCTGCGCGACGGAGCGGAACTGACGCTCGACGGTGCGGTGCTGTTCGTGGATGCACCGACGGCCGAACTCCTGTTCGTCGACGAGTCACGATGACCACCCAGGGCGGTGGGCGCTGGGGCGGGTCACGCAGACCCGGGGCCTCCGAGCGGGTGCTCGAGCTGGCCAGGGGCGGTGAGCTGGGCCCGTTCGACTGGCTGGCACGTTCCGTGTCCGCATCCGCCACGCGTGTGCTGGATCTGGCCTGCGCCACCGGCGTCATGACGCGCAGACTGGTGGCCGAGGGCCGGATGGTCATCGGCGTCGACCTGTCCGAGTCCAACATCACCGAGGCGGTCAGCACCGGAGTGGGCGAGTACCTCCTGGCAGACATGCGCTTCCTGCCGTTCGCGGACGGCAGCTTCGACGCTGTCGTGTCCAGCCTGGGGCTCGGCATGGTCGACGACCGCGACCGGTTCCTGGGCGAGGTGTCGAGGGTGCTGCGTCCGGGTGGCATCTTCGCCGCGCTGACGCCGTCGCTTCGACCGCTGGGGCGCAGCGACCTGAGGATCCTCGGGCAGCTGGCCGCCCACCTGCGGGTGGCGCCGCAGGTTCCGGGACTGGCCGAGTTCCGCGCCAAGCAGTCGTTGGCCGCAGTCGGCATGAGGAAGATCGAGGACAAGAGGGCCCGCTACCACTTCACGATCGCCGGCCCGCACGATGCCGAGGTGCTGCTGGCCGGGTTGCGCGAGGCGACGGACAGGGCACGTGCCGGGGCTGCGGAGTTCCTCGCGGAAAGGGCCGCCAGGGGCGAGTTCGCCATCCCGCTCCCCATGCGCCGCATCGTCGCGCTCAAGTAGTTCGCACATTCCGCCGCCCGCGTAGGCTGGTGTCCGCCGACAGGCAGCACCATCACCCAAGAAGGAGCCGTGCAATGGCGACGACCGATCTCGACAAGGACAACTTCGCGAGCACGATCGAGGGCAACGATGTCGTCCTCATCGACTTCTGGGCCGACTGGTGCGGCCCGTGCCAGCGCTTCGCCCCGATCTTCGACGAGGCCTCCGACAGGCACGAGGACGTGGTGTTCGCCAAGGTCGACACCGAGGAGAACCAGGAACTCTCCATGGCGCTGGAGATCCAGTCGATCCCGACCCTGATGGGCTTCCGTGACGGATCGCTCGTGTTCCGCCAGTCCGGTCTGCTGAACGGCAAGCAGCTCGACAACCTCATCGAACAGATCAAGGCGCTCGACATGGTGGCACTCCGCAGGGAGGCCGCGGAGGGCCACGGCCCATAACCCACCACCGTCTCGTTTCACCCACCCCCAGCAGAACCCGAGGTGAGGACGTCCTTAGGATGCCTGTCAGGTCGTAGAACCAACGGGGAGAGGCGACATGGCAGGCGAACCGAGAGACATGACGGTCCTTCCGGACCTGACGAGAAGTGCGGGACGGGTGGCCCCGGTCCGGTCGAGGCGACCGGTCTACCAGGACCTGTTGCCGCCCTGCAACGCCGGCTGCCCGGCTGGGGAGAACATCCAGGAGTGGCTGCGGCTCATCAAGGCCGGCAGACACGAGGACGCGTGGCGTCAGCTCACGCAGGACAACCCGTTCCCGGCCATCCACGGCCGCGTCTGCTACCACCCGTGTGAGACCGCCTGCAACCGCGGCGAGCTGGACGAGGCGGTGTCGATCCGGTCCGTCGAGCGGTACCTCGGTGATCTGGCCATCGAGCGCGGGTGGCGGTTCGTCCCTCCGGTCCGCAAGTCCGGGCGTCGCGTGCTCATCGTGGGCGCCGGGCCGTCCGGCCTGTCGGCCGCGTACCACCTGAGCAGGCTCGGCCACGAGGTCGAGGTGCATGACGCCTCGGACCTGCCCGGCGGCATGATGCGTTACGGCATCCCCGAGTACCGCCTGCCCCGCACCGTCCTGGATGCCGAACTGCAGCGCCTGGTCGACCTCGGGGTGAAGTTCTGCAACAACACCCCCGTCAAGGATCTGCTGGAGACGCAGAAGGAGGGCCGTTTCGACGCCGTGTTCGTGGCGATCGGGGCGCACCTGTCCAAGCGGGTCGACATCCCGACGTCGGATGCCACCCGCATCGTCGACGCCGTCGGGTTCCTGCGCGATGTCGCGGCGGGCGAGCGCCCGGTCATCGGCCGCAGGGTGGCGATCTACGGCGGCGGCAACACGGCCATGGACGCCGCCCGCGTGGCGCGCCGCCTGGGTGCGGAGGAGTCGGTGATCGTGTACCGCCGCACGGCCGAGCAGATGCCCGCCCATGCCGAGGAGCGCGAGGGTGCCGAGGAGGAGGGCGTGAAGATGCACTGGCTGCGGACCATCACGTCCATGGACTCCTCCGACCTGACCGTCGAGATCATGGAGCTCGACGAGAACGGCCGGGCGCGGGGCACCGGCAGGTACGAGCAGCTCGCTGCCGACACCGTCATCCTCGCCCTCGGCCAGGAGGCGGACACGCACTTCCTGCACTCCATCCCCGGCATGCGGTTCGAGGAGGACGTGGTGAAGGTGGACCCGAACACGTTCATGACGGACGTGCCTGGCATCTTCGCGGGCGGCGACGCGGTGCCCTCGGAGCGCACGGTCACGGTCGGCGTGGGTCACGGGAAGCGGGCGGCCCGCAGCATCGACAAGTGGCTCAACCTCGATGCCACGCCGAAGCCGGTCAAGCACCCGATCGTGACCCTCGACCAGATGAACCTCTGGTACTTCGGCGGGCACCACAGGCAGCTGAACGTCGAGGCGGAGCCGGCGGAGCGGGTTGAGGGGTTCGGGGAGATCGTCTCCGGTCTCTCGACCGAGGAGGCGGAGTTCGAGGCCAGGCGGTGCCTTTCCTGCGGCAACTGCTTCGAGTGCGACGGCTGCTTCGGCGCCTGCCCGGAGGACGCGATCATCAAGCTGGGCCCCGGGAACCGCTACAAGTTCGACTACGAGAAGTGCACGGGTTGCGCTGCCTGCTTCGAGCAGTGCCCGGTGAATGCGATCACGATGATCCCGGAGGCCAGGGCATGAGCGAGTTGATGATCGTCGACGGCAACGAGGCCGCTGCCGACGTTGCGTACCGGCTGAGCGAGCTGTGCTCCATCTATCCGATCACGCCCAGTTCGACGATGGCCGAGCTGGCCGACGAGTGGGCGTCGCGGGACCGGCCGAACGTGTGGGGGCAGGTGCCGACCGTCATCGAGATGCAGTCCGAGGGCGGTGCCGCCGGCACGATGCACGGCGCGCTGCAGGGCGGTGCCCTGTCCACCACGTTCACGGCCTCGCAGGGTCTGCTGCTGATGATCCCCAACATGTACCGGATCGCGGGCGAGCTGACGTCGTCGGTGTTCCACGTGGCGGCGCGGTCGCTCGCGACGCAGGGCCTGTCGATCTTCGGCGATCACCAGGACGTCATGGCCGTGCGCCAGACCGGCGTGTGCCTGCTCAGTTCCGCCTCGGTTCAGGAGGCCCATGACATGGCGGCCGTCGCGCATCTCGCGACGCTGCGCGCGCGGTTGCCGTTCGTGCACTTCTTCGACGGCTTCCGAACCTCCCATGAGCTGAACACCATGGAGCGCCTGAGCGACGATCAGTTGCGCGATCTGATCCCGCGTGAGCTCGTCCTGCAGCATCGCGCCAGGGCTCTGAGCCCGGCCAACCCGTTCATCCGGGGCACGGCGCAGAACCCGGACACGTACTTCCAGTCCAGGGAGACCTCGAACCCGTACTACGCGGCCGTGCCGGGCATCATGACCGAGGTGCTGGAGCAGTTCGGCCGCATCTCGGGCCGCAACTACTCGCTGGTCGAGTACCACGGCGACCCGGAGGCCACGCATGTGGTCGTGATCATGGGTTCGGGCATCGAGACGGTCGTCCCGGTCGTCGAGCACCTGCGCGGCGAGGGCGCGAAGGTCGGCGTCCTGTTCGTGCGCCTCTACCGGCCGTTCCCGACCGAGGCACTCCTCTCGGCACTGCCCGCCACCGCGACGCGCGTTGCGGTGCTGGACCGCACCAAGGAGCCGGGCTCCGGCGGCGAGCCGCTCTTCCTCGACGTGGCCTCCGCTCTCGGTGAGGCCTACGCGGCAGGCCGCAGGCCGACGATGCCGTTGGTGATCGGCGGCCGCTACGGCCTGTCCAGCAAGGAGTTCACGCCGGCCATGGCGAAGGCCGTGTTCGACGAACTGGACAGGGATGCGCCCAAACCGCGGTTCACCGTCGGCATCAACGACGACGTCACGCACCTGTCGCTCGACTACGACCCGTCCTTCGGCCTGATGGATCCCGAAGTGGTCGGGGCGGTGTTCTACGGGCTCGGATCCGACGGCACCGTCGGGGCGAACAAGAACACCATCAAGATCCTCGGTGGCGCCGAGGGGATGTTCGCCCAGGGCTACTTCGTCTACGACTCGAAGAAGTCCGGCTCGAGGACCGTCAGCCACCTGAGGTTCGGGCCCAACCCGATCAGGGCCCCCTACCTGGTCAGCCGGGCGAGCTTCATCGGCTGCCACCACTGGTCGATCCTGGAGCGGGTGGACGTGCTGGAGTTCGCCCGACCCGGCACGACGCTGCTGCTCAACGCCCCCTACGGCCCAGAGGAGATCTGGGACCAGTTGCCCCGACCCGTGCAGGCCCGCGTCATCGAACTCGGGATCGACCTGTACTGCATCGACGCCACCTCCGTCGCGCGGTCGGTCGGGCTGGGCTCCAGGACGAACACGATCCTCCAGACGTGCTTCTTCGCGATCTCCGGGGTGCTGCCCCGCGACGAGGCGATCGCCCGCATCAAGGAGGCGATCACCAAGACGTATGCCCGCAAGTCCGCCGAGGTGGTGCGCCGCAACCACGACGCCGTCGACGCATCGCTCGCGCACCTGCACCGCGTGGAGGTGCCGGCCTCGACGTCGGCCACCCACGGGCTCCTGGCTCCGGTCCCGGACGACGCGCCCGAGTTCGTGCGGACGGTGACGGCAACCATGCTGTCCGGGCGCGGCGACGACCTGCCCGTGTCCGCGCTTCCCGTGGACGGCACCTACCCTTCGGGGACCACGCAGTACGAGAAGCGCAACATCTCGGAGATCGTGGCCGTCTGGGATCCGGAGGCCTGCATCCAGTGCGGCAACTGCTCGTTCGTGTGCCCGCACGCCGTCCTGCGCGCCAAGTACTACCCGGACGACAAGCTCGACGGAGCGCCGGCCGGTTTCCTGCATGCCGCGCTGAACGCCGCAGGCCTCCCGGACACCAGCTACACCCTGCAGGTGTACGCGGAGGACTGCACCGGCTGCGGCCTGTGCGTCGAGTCCTGCCCGGTGCGGCCGATCGGGCAGCCGAGCCGTCGTGCCATCAACCTGGAGCCGCTGCTCGAGCGTGGCCCCGAGATCGAGGCCGTCGAGTTCTTCGAGACCCTCCCGGTCAACAACCGTGCCCGAGTGGACTTCGGGAGCGTGCGCGGCACCCAGTTCCTGCAGCCCCTGTTCGAGTTCTCGGGTGCCTGCTCCGGCTGCGGCGAGACGCCCTACCTGAAGCTGCTCACCCAGCTCTTCGGGGACCGCGCCACCGTCGCGAACGCAACGGGATGCTCCTCGATCTACGGCGGCAACCTTCCGACGACGCCGTGGGCGAAGAACGCCGCGGGCCGTGGGCCGGCGTGGTCCAACTCGCTGTTCGAGGACAATGCCGAGTTCGGGCTTGGGCTCAGGCTGGCCGCCGACCTGCACACCGACCTGGCCCGGACACGCCTGGAGGAGTTGCGTGAGGAGATCGCCGACGACGCGCTGGTCGAGGCGTTGCTGAACGCCCCGCAGCGGCGCGAGTCGGAACTCGCGGCGCAGTCGGAGCGCGTCCAGCAGTTGCTGGTGCGTCTTGCGGAACTGAACGGCCCGAAGGTGGACGACCTGCGCTCCGTCGCCGATCATCTGCTGCGTCGTGCGGTGTGGATCGTCGGCGGCGACGGCTGGGCCTACGACATCGGCTCCGGCGGCGTCGACCACGTGCTGGCCAGCGGCCGGAACGTGAACGTGCTGGTGCTGGACACCGAGGTGTACTCCAACACGGGCGGACAGGCCTCAAAGTCGACGCCGCTCGGGGCCGTCGCCAAGTTCGCCGCGGGCGGCAAGCTCACGAACAAGAAGGACCTCGCGCTGCAGGCCACGGCCTACGGTTCGGTGTATGTTGCCCGTGTGGCGATGGGTGCCGACCCGCAGCAGACGCTGGAGGCGTTCCGGGAGGCGGAGGCCTACGACGGCCCGAGCCTCATCATCGCCTACAGCCACTGCATCGCGCATGGCTACGACATGCGACAGGGCCTGGAGCAGCAGTACAAGGCCGTCAACTCCGGGCACTGGCCGTTGATGCGGTACAACCCGGTGCTGCGTGACGCGGGGGAGAACCCGTTCATGCTCGACTCGCCGCGCCCACGCCTGACGCTGCGGGAGTACCAGGGTGCCGAACTGCGTTACAAGGTGCTCCGTGCGACCGACCCGGCCGAGGCCGAGCGCCTGGTGCAGTTGGCGCAGGCCCAGGTCGACCGACGCTGGGCCGAGTACGAGGAACTGGCGACGCGTGATGCCGAGGCGTTCGCCGCCGACCCGAGGAAGGTTGACAGCCATGGCTGATCTGGCGACGAGGTACCTCGGGCTGGACCTGCGAAACCCGGTCGTCGCCTCGGCCGGGCCGATCTCGCAGTCACTGGACGGCATCCGGTCGCTCGCGGATGCCGGTGTCGGGGCCGTGGTGATGTACTCCCTGTTCGAGGAGCAGGTGCGGAGGGCGACGGAGCGGGATGCGGAGATCGCCCTGCTGACGATGGAGCACGAGCAGTCGTTCTCCGAGGCGATGTCGTTCCTGCCCAACCTGGACCTGGACTTCGGGGACGGCTCCGAGCCCTACCTGCGGCTCGTGGAGTCCGCGGCCCGCACCGTCGACGTGCCGGTCATCGCGTCCCTGAACGGTGCCGCGCCCGGCACCTGGACTGCGATGGCCCGCAGGCTGGCCGACGCCGGTGCGACGGCGCTGGAACTGAACATCTACTTCGTCCCGGGTGACATGTCGCTGAACGGGCGTCAGGTCGAGGACCGCCATCTCGAGATCGTGCATGCGGTCAAGCAGTCCATCGGCATTCCGGTCGCGGTGAAGCTCAGCCCCTTCTTCTCGTCGATCGGGAACGTGTGCACGCGGCTCGACCTCGCCGGTGCCGACGGTCTGGTCCTGTTCAACCGGTTCCTGCAGCCCGACATCGACATCGATCGTCTCGCCTACCGTTCGGGCGTGACCCTGTCGTCGCCGATCGACGCACGCCTGGCCAGGACGTGGATCGCGTTGCTCCACGGCAGGGTCGATGGCTCGCTGGCCGCGACGTCCGGCGTCGAGAACCACGAGGACGTCGTCAAGTACATCCTTGCGGGTGCGGACGTCGTGATGTCCACGTCGTCGCTGATCCGGCACGGTGCCGCCCACGCCACGAAGCTGATCGACGGCCTGGATGCCTGGCTGGATTCGCGCGGCCTCACGCTGGCTGCGGCTCGCGGTCTGCTCGCAGTGCCGGCGGACGTCGATGCGGCCGAGTTCGAGCGCGGCGGCTACGTGTCGGCGCTGCTGAAGGCGAAGGAGATCTACGGTTCGCTGCGCTGAGGCGGCAGAATTGGGGACCGTGGAGACGATCACTACCCTGCGTCCAGACGAGGTGCCCGCCTACGTGCGGGCGCACATCATCATGCAGACGGCCACCTACGCGCACCTGGCCCGTGGCGACTTCCAGAAGCTGCTGTGGGACGACCTCGATCGTCGCGTCGCCGAGTTGACCGAGCGGCTCGCAGGCGCGGGCGC